>JAQGKS010000053.1 GCA_028289965.1 Sphingomonas bacterium | reverse complement strand
CGGCGACCGGCGCGGTGACCACCGTCAGTGTCGGCGGCCCGACCAACATCAACGGGCCGCAATTTGGCGATTATGCCCCCTACACGCCCAAGTGGAAGTGGAGCATCGGCACGCAATATGAGATCGGCCTCGGCGATGCCGGCTCGTTGACGCCGCGCCTGGACGTCGCATTTCAAGGCGACGTCTACGCCAATTCGGCCAATCGCTCGAGCAACCGCATCGACGACTATATTGTCACCAATGCGCGTCTGACCTGGCGCAACACCGACGAGGATCTCGAAATATCGGGCGAGGTCACCAACCTGTTCGACAAATATTACTATCTGACGATCAACGACCAGACGTCCGGCTCCCAGGGCTATGCCCAGGCCCAGCCCGGCCGGCCGCGCGAATGGGCGATCAGCATGAAGAAGAAATTCTGACGATCCAGCGCGCAGGACGGCGCGCGGCTCCGCATTTTCACGCGGGGCTGCCTCTGCGCCGGCCGCGCGCTGCTCGCTTACCCGCTCTTGAGCGTGGGATCGCACCGAGGAGAAAGTAATGAACAGACAGTCGCTTGTGATCGCCGCGACGATCGCCGCCATGGTGGCAGGCGGTGCCCAGGCCCACCATTCGTTCGCGGTGTTCTTCGATGCCAACAAGGTGGTCAGGATTTCCGGGGTCGTCACCGACTTCCGCTTCGTCAATCCGCATGGCGAGATCGGGCTGAACGTGCCGGGCAAGGGCGGCAAGGCCGAGCAATGGCGCGTCGAAACCAACGCGCCGGTGATCCTCCGCCGCCGCGGCTGGACCGGCGACAGTCTCAAGCCCGGCAACATGGTGACGATCGAAGGCTGGCCATCGCGCGACGGCAAGCGCTACATCCGGCTGCTGAAGGCGACGCGCGCCGATGGCACCGTGATCGGCATCCCGTTCGATCAGGCCGCGCAGCAGTGACCGCGCGGCGCATGCTGCTCGCCGCGCTGGCGCTTTCCGCCGTCGCGGTGCCGGCTTTGGCCCAGGCTCAGGCCCAGACCCCGGGCAAGCCCGCTGCGTCTGCCGCGGCGGCGCGGCCGGATCTGTCGGGTTTCTGGATGCTGTCGCGCCAGCAGAAGCCGGTCGATGCCGCGCTTGTCGCCAAGCTCCCGCCGAACACCGCCTTGCTCGACGACAGCGGCGCGGTCGAGTTCGTCGCGGGCGCGTTCGGCGGGCTCAAGCTGAAGCCCGCCGCGCGCGATGCCGCGGCGCGATGGAAGCCCGAGAACGAGATGACCGTCAGCCGCGCATGCGCGCGCCCGTCGATCGTCTATGCCACGCAAGGCCCCTTCCCGTTCGAGATCCTCCAGGGCACCGAGTTCATCATTTTCCGCTACGAATATTTCGATCTCGTCCGGATCATCTTCATGGACGGGCGCGGCCACCCGGGGGCGGACGCGCCGCATTCCAAGGTCGGCCATTCGATCGGGCACTGGGAGGGGGACGAACTCGTCGTCGACACGACCCATCTCGAGCGCGCGACGATCACCAACAACGGCCTCGACCACAGCGACAACATCCACGTCGTCGAGCGCTTCAAGCGTTCGCCCGACGGCAAGACGCTGATGTCTACGATGTGGTTCGAGGATCCCGAAGTGCTCGACAATAATGGCGCGCGCTACATCCAGTGGCACTCCGAAGCCGGCCAGATCTACCCCTATGATTGCGATCCGGCATTCGGCGCGAACTACACCAACGCCCCGAAATAAGGGGTGTCGCTGCCCGCGCTCCTGTTCGGGGCGTAGCGCTGCTCGCCGCGCTCGATCGTCCACCCGCACGCCGACCAAGTCCAGATGGGCGCGGATCGCTTTACTTCGCGCGGATCATACGTTCAGATAGACTATAGAGTCGGCGGGCAACGCCGAAGATGATCTGAAAACAAGATCCAAGCCGGTCAAGCAAGGTTCGGCAGTACAGGAGGGGAAAATGGCTTTCACCCGTAGCCGCTGGTTCGCCAGCAGTGTCGTCGTACTCGGCATCGCGATCGGCACCGCGGCCGAGGCGCAGGATAGCGGCAGCCCGGCCAGCCCGCCCGGCGGCAACCAGGCGACCGGCGCCGCGGTGCCGGCGAGCGACCCGGACCTTTCCCCGATCGCGCCCCCGGCCGCAGCCGGCGGCGGCGAGGCCCCCGCCAATGCGCAGGAAATCGTGGTGACCGGCTCGCGCATCGTCCGGCGGGATTATGCCGCGAACAGCCCGATCGTGACGGTGCAGTCCCAGGCGCTGGAAAACCTCTCACCCGTCACGCTCGACAATGCGCTGCAAAAGCTGCCGCAGTTCACCGGCATCAACGGCCAGTCGACGACGGGATCGGGCTTCGGCCAGACCGGTGCGGCGACGCTCAACCTGCGCAACCTGGGCGACAATCGCAACCTCGTGCTGCTCGACGGGCGGCGCCTGCAGCCTTCGACGACCAGCTTCGCGGTCGACATCAACAACATCCCCTCGGCGTTGATCGAGAATGTCGAGGTGATCACCGGCGGCGCGTCGGCGGTCTACGGGTCCGACGCTGTCGCGGGCGTAATCAACTTCAAGCTCAAGCATAATTTCGAGGGCGTCGAGCTCGACCTGAAGAAGGGCATTTCCGAGCGCGGCCAATATGCCAGCAGCGACGTATCGGTGATCGCCGGCACCAACTTCGGCGACGATCGCGGCAACGTCGTCGTCGCGGCCAATTATGCCAAGCGCGGCGCCACCTTCCAGAACGACCTGCCCTTCTACAAGAAGTCGCTCGCGGCCGGATCGGGGGCGTTCGCGCTCAGCTTCCTCGACGTGGGCTATTACCAGCCCGAGCTCGAGCCGATCGTTCCCCGGCCGGGCGGCGCGGGCTTCGCACCCAACTTTCCCGCCACCGGCCCGGTGCAGTTCGGCTTCAACACCGATCACGTCACCATCTTCAACCTCAACACCGCCGCCGGGTATAATAGCGGCGTCTATCCGCAAAATCCCTATTATGCGATCAACAATGGCGTGAAGTTCAACGCCAACTATAATCAGTATGCGACTACGCCGCTGGAACGTTATTCTGGATTCGGCCGCATCGAATATAAGTTGACCGACGAACTGACCGCTTATGCGCAGGCGCTCTACACGCATTATGACGTGAAGAACGTGTTCATCCCGCTGCCCGCCGCGAACTTCTGGTCGGTGGCGATACCGCGCGATGCGGCGCATCCGGTGCCGGCCTCCTTCGCCGCGCTGCTCAACACCCGCATCGTGTCCGGTGCGCCGTGGCGGCTTGGCCGGTCGCTCGCCTTCCTCGGCCAGCCGAAGACGAATAACGCGAACGACACCTATCAAGGGCTGGTCGGCCTCAGCGGATCGTTCGCGGATCGCCGCTGGACCTGGGACATCTATGGCAGCCACGGCGACACCCGCGTCGACAGCACGAGCGAGCAAGGTTACGCGCTGCTGCCGACCTATCGCGCGCTGCTCCAGGCGCCGAATTACGGCGCAGGCTTCACCAGCGCTGGCGGCACCTGCACCAGCGGCATCTCGCCGTTCCTCGGCCAGATCAGCCAGGACTGCATCGACCTGCTGACCTACCGCTACCGCAACCGCATCCGGCAGAAGCAGGACGTCGTCGAGGCCAACCTCCAGGGCAAGGTCGCCGACCTTCCGGCCGGCGAACTGCGCGTCGCGATCGGCGCCGATTATCGCCGCAACAAGCTGAGCACCGATCTCGACCCGGCATTCCGCGGCGACCTGACCGTCGATCCGAGCGGCGTCGCATCGAGCGTGGTCGGCAACTTCGCCGCCAATTCGAGCGCGGGATCGAACAGCGTGAAGGAGGTGTTCGGCGAGGTGCTGGTGCCGATCCTCAAGGATTTGCCGCTAATCCAGTCATTCGACGTCGACCTCGCCTACCGCTATTCGGACTATCGGCTGTCGGGCGGGGTGAGCACCTACAAGGCCGATGCCAACTGGCAGCTGACCGATTTCCTGCGCGTCCGCGGCGGCTATCAGCGCGCGGTGCGCGCACCCAACGTCACCGAGCTGTTCAGCGCCCAGCAGTCGCGCATCGTTATCCCCGCGCTCGATCCGTGCGTCAATGCCGGGCCGTTCGCCATTCCCCCCGGCAGCTACGGCAATAATGCGGCAAATCCCGACCTTGCCAAGGTGCGCGCGCTCTGCGTGGCGCTTTCGCCGAACGCGAACCCGGGCCTCTACAATGCCGGCTTCGTCGGCAGCGGCACGCCGGTTCTGGTCGGCCAGCTTTCCGGCAATCCCACTGCCGCCCCGGAAAGTGCCGACACCTACACGCTGGGCGCCATCTTCTCGCCCAAGGGGCTGCCGTGGAACTCGCGGCTGTCGCTGTCGGTCGATTATTACCGGATCTCGGTGAACGACGCGATCGCGGCGCTCGATCCGAACCAGACCTACCAGCTCTGCTTCAACGGATTCGGCACCAATCCGACCTACGACGCGAACAACGCTTATTGCCGCACGCTTATCCGCGCGCCGGGCAACGGCCTGCCGGCGGGCGTCAACAGCGTCTACCAGAACCAGGGCGGCATCAAGACGCAAGGCATCGACGCCCAGATCGACTGGTCGGTGCCCGCCGGCCCCGGCACGTTCAACCTGAACGCGGTCGGCAACTATCTCCTCCATTATGAGGTGTCGTTCGCGCCGGGCGTGCCGTTCGTCGATTATGCCGACACGATCAGCTCGACCGCGGCCTACTTCCGCTGGCGCTCGCTGGTGACCGCCAGCTACCGCGGCAGCGGCCTCAACCTGGGGCTGCGCTGGAAGCATCTGCCGTCCGCCAACGACAGCACCTGCACCGGCACTGCCTGCCTCGCCCCCGACACGGCGAAGTACGACCTGTTCGATCTGTTCCTCGGCGTGGACGTGGGCAAGAGCCTGCGCCTGACCGGCGGGGTCGACAACCTGTTCGACAAGGGTCCGCGGATCGTCGGCGGCATTCCGGGCAACACCAACGTCGGCGAATATGACGTGGTCGGTCGCCAATTCTACGTCGCGGCACGAGCGAAGTTCTGATCGCCAGCTGCGCGCCACGATCGTGACAAGGGGCGCCGCGCCGGGAGAACCATCCGGCGCGGCGCCTCGCAGACCTGCCTCTAGCGCGATCGCGATCGGGTGCTGCCGATCGTGCGGATCAGACGGCCCCTTGCTCCCCGGCCCGGCTGTCGCTCACGGCCGGCAGCCAGCTGAAATCGATGTCCGCCGCACGATTAATGTAGCCGGACAAGGCCAACAGGCCCTCTTCGTCGAGGACCGTGACCCGCTCGCCGTCGCTGGCGATCAGCCCCGATCGCTGCAGCTGCGACCATTTTCGGCTGGCATGAACGGGAGTCATCCCGGCAAAGTTCGCCATCTCTTCGCGCGTCAGATGCATCGCGAACGAAGACATGACGGACGGGTCCACCAGCCGCAGGCGATAGAGAAGGTCGAGGATGAGGAAGGCCAGCCGCGCTTCCGATTGCATGCCGCCGATGCACGACAGCCTGTCGCCAAGGGTGATGCGCTCCATCTGCGATATGATGAACATGATCGTCGCCAGCCGGGGAAGCTCCTCGAACATCTCCTTCATCGCCCGTTTCGGAAAACGCGCAACCGCGACGTCGGTCAGCGCGAATATGTTCTCGGCATATTGGTGGAGCGCGAGGCTGGGCATCGCGACGATGTCACCCGGCAGGTGCACCCGTCGCATCTGCCGGGAGCCATCGGGAAGGTCGGTGTAGGTCGCCACCCAGCCCGATTGCAGAACATAGCCGAAACTTGCCGGCTCGCCTTCCCGTCCAATAAGCTGATGGCGCCGGACGATGCATGTCGCGGACTCGAGGCGGAGCAGAAAATCGGCCTCGCGCGACGTGAGCGGCAGGCGACGGGACAGGCGCTCGGCGATCAGGCTCAATTCCGGGGCTCCGTTTGGGCGTGTTGCATAACCTAAATCATTCACAAGCCGGCCGACTCATTTGAAAGCCGTCTGGCGCGCCGGCGGGAGCAGGGTTCGGGATAGCTCGTTCCGCGCCGGCAAAAGCGAGGCTGGAGGGGGTTGCACATGTTACGTCGATGGCGACTTTACGGCTTGGGTGGCATGGCGATCGCCGGCCTCCTCGCGGCCGGTCCCGGGCTCGCCCACCATTCCTTCGCGATGTTCGATCATGACCGCTCCGTGACGCTGAAGGGCTCCGTCGCGCGATACCAGTGGACCAACCCGCACGGCTACATCATGCTGGATGCCGACGATGGCCATGGGGTCACCAAGCGCTATCTGATCGAACTGACGAGCATCAACATGCTGTCGCGCGCGGGCTGGAACTCGCGCACGATCAAGAGCGGCGACAAGGTGACGGCGATCATGGCCCCGCTGCGCGACGGCCAGGCCGGCGGGCTCCTGCTCGAGGTGCAGCTTCCCGATGGCAAGACGATGGTCTCGCCGGTGCCGCAGGCCAAAACCTTCAGGCGCACGCCATGACCATGCTGCCCCGATCGATCACGCTGCTGGCGGGCGCAGCTTTGATGTTATTGTGGGCCGCGGCACCGTCGGGCGCTTCGGCGGCTGCGATTGCCACGAAGGCCGCGGCCCATCCGGACTTCACCGGAAGCTGGGACCGCTACCCGCGCGAGGAGGATATCCCGGACAAGCGCTTCGTCGCCCCGCCGATCCCGGACCCGCCGCTCCGCGAGCCCTATCTCGGCCAGTGGCAGCAGAACCAGGCCAAGCTGGCCGCCCGGCTCAAGGAGAGCCAGCCGGCGGGCGACAGCTATGTGAAATGTCTGCCGGACGGCATGCCGGCGATGATGCAGGCGATGTTCCCGATCGAATTCCTGCAGCGCCCCGAGCAGATCAACATTACCGAGGAAGCCTTCAACCAGGCCCGCCGCGTCTACATGAACGAGAAGCTGCCGGCCTGGGATCAGGTCGACCCGAGCTTCTACGGCCGTTCGGTCGGGCGTTGGGAGGGTGACACGCTGGTGATCGAGACGGTCGGGATCAAGCAATCGGTCCTGTTCCGCTGGGCGCCGCATTCCGAGCAGATGAAGATCACCGAGCGTATCCGGCTGCTCTCACCCGACTTCCTCCAGAATGAGGTCCGGATCGAAGACCCCTATCTCGCGAAGCCGTGGACCTACAGCTACACCTACAAGCGGCTGCCCAATTACAAGATCCAGGAATATGTCTGCGAGGACAATCGCGACTTCGTCGACGAGGCGGGGAACCACCGCCTGAGGGTGGAGGACTGATACCGCCCTTCGGGGCAAGTTCGAACAGGGGATCCGGCGCCCTGTCGCCCAGCCGGTCGCGGTAGACCACCACGGCGATCATCGACCGGGGATGACTAGGTCCGGCCCTGCCGC
>JAQGKS010000018.1 GCA_028289965.1 Sphingomonas bacterium | reverse complement strand
CATGTCGGTCGAGGCGGGCGCCTTCTTCGAGGCGGTGACGAGCGGGCTGGATGCATCCGGCGTCGCCTGGACGCGCAATGCCCGGCTGGTGCGCGGGCTGGATTATTATCGCCATACCGCGTTCGAGTTCGTCACCGATCGGCTGGGCGCGCAGGGCACCGTGCTCGGCGGCGGGCGCTATGACGGCTTGATCGAGGCGCTTGGCGGGCCGGCGACGGCCGGGGTCGGCTGGGCCGCGGGTCTCGAGCGGTTGGCGATGCTGATCGACGCGCCGATGCCGGAGCATGTCACGTTGGCAATCGTGCCGATGGGCGCGGCAGCGGAACTCGCGGCGGCGGGGCTGATCGCGCGACTGCGCCGACAGGGTGTCGCCTGCGAAATGGCCTATCGTGGCAACATGAAACGGCGGATGCAGAAGGCCGATGCGAGCGGCGCGCGCTTCGCCGTGATCCTCGGCGACGACGAACTGGCCAAGGGCGAGGTCGGGCTGAAGGATCTTGCCAACGGATCGCAGCAATGGGTGTCGCTCGACCGCCTTGCCGAGGCGGTGACGGCCTGATGATCTCGATCCCGTCCGGACGGATCGCCGCGATCGAGGCGCGGCGCGACGAATTGCAGGGGACGATGTCGCGCGGCGATCTCGCCCCCGAACGCTTCGTCCAGCTGTCCAAGGAATATGCCGAGCTGGAGCCGGTCGCGGTGGCGGCGGGCGAAGTAAGGCGGCTGCGCGCGGAACTCGAAACGCTGGCGGAAATGGCCAACGACGGCGATGCCGACATCCGCCAGATGGCGGCCGACGAGCTGATCGAGATCCAGGCGCAGCTGCCCGAAGCCGAGCGCGCGCTGGCACTGAAGCTGCTGCCGCGCGATGCCGCCGACGAACGGGCCGCGATGCTCGAGATCCGCGCCGGCACCGGCGGCGATGAGGCGGCGTTGTTCGCGGGCGACCTGTTCCGCATGTACCAGCGTTATGCCGAGGATCGCGGCTGGCGGGTCGAACTGATCTCGGCCAGCCAGGCGGACCTCGGCGGCTATAAGGAAGTCGTCGCGAGCGTGACGGGGGCCGGGGTGTTCGCCCGGATGAAGTTCGAAAGCGGCGTCCACCGCGTGCAGCGTGTGCCGGCGACGGAGAGCGGCGGGCGGATCCATACTTCCGCGGCAACCGTAGCGGTGCTGCCCGAGGCCGAGGATGTCGACGTGCAGATCGACGAGGCGAAGGATTTGCGGATCGACGTCTATCGTTCGTCGGGCCCCGGCGGCCAATCGGTCAACACCACCGACAGCGCGGTGCGGATCACCCACCTGCCGAGCGGGCTGGTGGTGATCCAGCAAGACGAAAAGTCCCAGCACAAGAATAAGGCCAAGGCGCTCAAGGTGCTGCGCACCCGGCTGTACGAGCTGGAGCGCGACCGGCTGGCGAGCGCGCGGGCGGGCGCGCGCAAGTCGATGGTCGGATCGGGCGATCGATCGGAGCGGATCCGCACCTATAATTACCCGCAGGGACGGGTGACCGACCACCGCATCAACCTGACGCTCCACCGCCTTTCCGAGATATTGGAGGGCCCCGGGCTGGACGAACTCGTCTCCGCGTTGATCGCCGAGGACGAGGCGGCCCGATTGGCCAACCTCGTCGAGTGACTTTGGCGCGGCTTTCGGGGTGATCCAGGCGCTCGCGTTCCTGGCCATCACCGCGGTCGCGCCGCAGCCCGGGCCGGCGGGCGACCTCGATATGGTCGTCATCGAGGCGATCAACGCCTGCCCCAAGGGCGCGGCGGGAGAAATAGCGGTGTGCGGCCGGCGACCGGGATCGATGCCGTACCAGCCTTACCGCGTGCCGGAGGCATTCCGCACCCGCGGGTTCGATCCAACCGCGAGCACCGAAAGCGCCTCGCGCGAGCGGAACCGGATCATGGAAGGCGGCGCGGCAGGCACCGGTTCCTGCTCCGCGGTCGGCGGCGGCGGGACAACCGGATGCACGGTCCAGCAATGGCAACGCGGGGAGCAGCAACGTGCAGGCTATTGAGCGAAACGCCGCGATCGCCGCAGCCGCCGCCCGGCTGTCGGGGATCAGCGAGTCCCCGCGGCTCGACGCCGAAATCCTGATGGCCCACGCGATCGGCACATCGCGCGAGGCAATGCTGCTTTCCTATGGGCAGGGGCCGGTGCCGGCGGCCTTCGCTGGACTGATCGATCGGCGCGCGGCGAGCGAACCGATTGCCTACATCATCGGCACGCGCGCCTTCTGGACGATCGAGCTGGAGGTGAATCCGGCGGTGCTGATCCCGCGTGGCGACAGCGAGACGTTGATCGAGGCGGCGCTGGCGCATTTCGGCGAGGCGGGGCCGCGCACGGTGCTCGATCTTGGCACCGGATCGGGCGCGCTGCTGCTCGCCGCGCTCGACCAGTGGCCGCAGGCGCGCGGCGTCGGGATCGACATGTCGTCCGCGGCGCTGACCGTGGCCGCCCGCAACGCCGAGCGGCTGGGGATGGCCGACCGCGCGCGGATGGCCCTGGGCGACTGGGCGGGGACGGGCGAGGCCTATGATCTGGTTCTGTGCAATCCGCCTTATATCGCCACCGGCGAGCCGCTGAGCCGCGACGTGGTCGGCTATGAACCGGGATCGGCGCTGTTCGCGGGTGCGGACGGGCTGGAGGATTATCGCCGGCTGGCGCCATTGATCGGCGGCCAGATCGCGCCCGGCGGGATCGCCTGTATCGAGATCGGCGCGACGCAGGCAGCCACGGCGGGGGCATTGTTCGCGGCCGAGGGGCTGTCCGTCGCGGTGCGGCAGGACCTTGCCGGGCACGACCGGTGCCTGATCGTGCACCGCTGAGAGGGCCGGACACATTTTCGCTTGGAATTGCACGGCGCTGCCACTACATGCGCCTTACGAACGAGGCATTGCAGCACACAGGCCGAGCCTCGCTTTTCGCGCACCTGAATGGCTGCGTCGCCTACGGGCGGCACTGACGTGCGGTGGTCGTGAACCCTGGCATTGCTGGAGTTCACACCCTGGGAGCGCGCATCCAGATGTCCGGGGCGGTCCCGGATTGGGAGTGGTGATAGACCACCTGTGACGAAGGCAGCGAACAGTTGATAAACAATCGTCAAAACGGCCGTCGTCGTGGTCGCGGTGGTACGCGGCCGCCCAACGGGTCGAACAACACGCCTGAGCGGGGCAATCGGCTCGATAGCCGTGCGCGTGGCAATGCCAGTCAGCTCCACGAAAAATACAAGACGCTCGCCCGTGATGCCCAGACGCAGGGCGATCGGGTGATGACCGAATATTATCTGCAGTTCGCGGATCATTATTTCCGCGTGCTGAGCGAAAGCCGCTCGCGCTTCGAGGAGCAGCGCCGCTTCCGCGACGATTCCTCCGAGTTCGACGACGAGGACGGCGAGGGCGACAATAATGGCGCCTATGACGATCGCGGCGACGAGCCCGGCCAGGACAATCGGCAATATGCCCAGCGTTCGGACAATCGTTCGAACGAGAATCGCCAGGGCGAGCCGCGCCAGAACGATAATCGCCAGAACGACAATCGCCAGAACGATAATCGCCAAAACGATAATCGTCAGAACGACAATCGCCAGAACGAAGCACGCCAGAATGACGGCCGCCCGAGCGAAGGCCGGCAGGAGGGGCGTCGCGACCGCAACAATAACGAGCAGCGCCGCCGCGATCGCCCGAACGAACCGCGCCAGCAGGATGCCCGCCCGACCGATCAGCCGCGCGCCCAGGACGGGTTCGAGAATGAGCGGCCGAGCGAGGTGCGCCAGCCCGATCTGCCGATGAGCGAGGCGCAGGGCGCCGCCGAGCCGCAGGCTGCCGAGGGCGCCGCCGTGGAGCGGGTGCGTCGGCCGCGGGTGCGTCGCGAGCGCATCGAGCCTGCCGCCGAACTGGATGCGGCGCCGGAGCGGATCGAGGTCGATCGCCTTCCCCCCTCGTTCGCGTCGGCTGTCGAGCCGAGCGATGGCCCGGCCGATGCCGCGCCCGAGGGTGGCGACGAAGAGGCCCCGCGCCGCCGCCGGACGCGTCGTCCGCGCGCCGAGACGACGACGGCGGACGCCTGACGCCCTCGGCTACGGGCGCCTCGCGTTTGGTCGAATGACAAAAAAGGGGCGGCGCGCCAGGCGTGCCGCCCCTTTTTCATGTGCGGATCGCTTGACGCTGCCCCCTGGCGGAAGACTTCCAGCTCCGCACGGGCGCCGTCAGCACCAGCCGCGCGGGCCCCGGACCCACGGCGGCTGGCTCAGCGGTGCGGCAGCGGCTTCGGGCGATGATCGGCGTCTAGCGCGACGAAGGTGAACAGCGCCTGGGTCACCTTCACCTCGCTCTTGCCGCGATCGCGGGTGGCGATGACCTCGATCCGGACCGCGATCGAGGTTCGGCCGAGCCGTTCAATCGCCGCATAGATCGAGATCAGGTCGCTGCGCAGGATCGGCGCGATGAAGTGCATCGCGTCGATCGCGACGGTCGCGACCGGCCCATCGGCCTGGCGCGCCGCGACGATGCCGCCGGCAATGTCCATCTGGCCGAGCACCCAGCCGCCGAAGATATGGCCGTTGGAATTGATATCCTCCGGCCCCGGCACGACGCGCAGGATCGGATCCCGCGCCGCCGTCGCCGTCACTCCTCGTCCTCGTGCCGCGCCCCGGCGTCGGCGTCGTGGCCGCTGCCAGAGCTGAGAAAGACGAGCAGCATCAACCCGGTGCCGAGCAGAACCGTGAAGCCCACGCCCGCGGCGGTGGCAATGATCATGTGGATGGTCAGCACGCCGCCACCCATCTTCAGGTAGATCAGCGCCAGGACGATCGCGATTCCGGCGACGAGCAGCATCCACCGCATCAGTCGGCGATAACGGGTCCAGGCGATGCGGGAGCGATCCGGGTCGGAAAGCACAGGGGGTGGTCGGTCCATAGCTTCCATTTGGCGGCTCGGCGTGGGATCATCAAGCGCGGCGCACGAGAATGATGCGCGGTTGAGAGGAGGGTCGGGCCATGACCATTGCGTCGATACTCGAATCGAAGGTCGGCGACGTCATCAGCGTAGCGGTCGGCATGTCCGTTGCCGATGCGGTGGCGCTCCTCGCGGAAAAGCGGATCGGGGCGGTCCCGGTGCTCGACGGCGGCCGCGTCGTCGGCATCTTCTCCGAACGCGATGTCCTCTATTGCCTGGCGCGGGACGGGGCCCCGTCGCTCGATCGTCCGGTCGAGCAGGTGATGACCACACCGGCGATCACGATCACCGCCGATCTCAAGATCCTCACCGCGCTGTCGCTGATGACCAAGCGGCGGGTGCGCCATCTGCCCGTATTGGAGGGCGAGCGGATGATCGGGTTCGTATCGATCGGCGATCTGGTCAAGAAGCGCATCGACCGGATCGAGGAGGAAGCCGAAGCGATGCGGAGCTACATCCAGGGCGTCTGACCATCTAGGCGGCGGGGGCGGACCTGCCCCGCACGACGGCGACAAGCTCCGCGATCACCGCCGGCGCGAAGGCGAGAAGCGCGAGCGAATAGAGCGCCGCGCCGCTGGTCACCAGCAGCAGCAGGCGGGGCAGGGGCGCGGCCACCGGCAAGATCATATCGATCGCCCACACCGCCAGCGCCATCGCAATCCCCGCGCCGACGGCGGGCCGAATGGCGACGGCGATCTCCGAGAAGCGCACCCCGATCAC
>JAQGKS010000131.1 GCA_028289965.1 Sphingomonas bacterium | reverse complement strand
ACCTATATCGAGACCGGGCTGGTGCCGCGGATGCCGACGGCGATCCTGTCGACCGGGCTGGTCATCCTGGCGGTGCTCAATCTGTTCTGCGGGCTGATCCTCGATACCGTCGTGCGCGGCCGGCGCGAAGTGCGCCGGCTGGCCTATCTTGCGCTGCCGGCGCCGGGCGAGGGCCGCTGAGGGCTCTTGAACATGCCCGTGCAAAGGCCGATGTTGGCTTCCTTAGGGCAGAAGGACCGATCACCCCCATGGCTTACCCCGATCACGCCGACATCGTCGGCGGCCTCGTACCCATCGTCATCGAACAGTCGAACCGCGGCGAGCGCAGCTTCGACATCTATTCGCGCCTGCTGCGGGAGCGGATCATCTTCGTGGTCGGCCCGGTCGAGGACCATATGGCCTCGCTGATCACTGCCCAGTTGCTCTTCCTCGAGTCCGAGAACCCGAAGAAGGACATCTTCATGTACATCAATTCGCCGGGCGGCGTCGTCACGGCGGGCCTCGCGATCCACGATACGATGCAATATATCCGGCCGCGCGTCGGCACGGTGTGCATCGGCCAGGCCGCGTCGATGGGCAGCTTCCTGCTCGCGGCGGGCGAGCCGGGGATGCGCGTCGCGCTCACCAACAGCCGGATCATGGTCCACCAGCCGTCGGGCGGGGCCCAGGGCATGGCGGCGGACATCGAGATCCAGGCACGCGAGATCCTGCGGATGCGGCATCGGCTCAACTCGCTTTATGCCCAATATACCGGGCAGCCGATCGAGGAGATCGAGCGGGCGATGGATCGCGACAAGTTCCTCGAGGCCGACGAGGCCAAGGCGTTCGGGCTGATCGACGAAGTGTTCGACAAGCGCCCGGCGCCGGCCGAGGAGCGGGCGGCGGCGTGATCTTCTTGCGGGCCGGGCAGACCAGATTGGTCATTGCCCGGCCGGAGAATGACGGTCTAGGATGCAATGTGTACGGCCTTGACGGCCGAAGGGACGGAATATGACCAAGCTCAGCGGCGGCGACTCCAAGAGCACGCTCTACTGCTCATTCTGCGGAAAATCGCAGCACGAGGTCCGCAAGCTGATTGCGGGGCCGACCGTGTTCATCTGCGACGAGTGCGTCGAACTCTGCAACGACATCATTCGCGAAGAGACCAAGAGCGCGCTGGTCAGCCGCAAGGATGGCGGCGTGCCCGCCCCGCGGGAGATTTGCGAGCATCTCGACCAGTATGTGATCGGCCAGACGCAGGCCAAGCGCGTGCTCTCGGTAGCCGTCCACAACCATTATAAGCGGCTCAACCACGGCGCGAAGGGTGCCGATGTCGAGCTTGCCAAGTCGAACATCCTGCTCGTCGGGCCGACCGGCTCGGGCAAGACTTTGCTCGCGCAGACGATGGCGCGGATGCTCGACGTGCCGTTCACGATGGCCGATGCGACGACGCTGACCGAGGCCGGTTATGTCGGCGAGGATGTCGAGAACATCATCCTCAAGCTGCTCCAGGCGAGCGACTATAACGTCGAGCGGGCGCAGCGCGGGATCGTCTATATCGACGAGATCGACAAGATCAGCCGCAAGGCGGACAACCCTTCGATCACCCGCGATGTATCGGGCGAGGGCGTGCAGCAGGCGCTGCTCAAGCTGATGGAAGGCACGACCGCGAGCGTGCCGCCGCAGGGCGGGCGCAAGCATCCGCAGCAGGAATTCCTGCAGGTCGACACGACCAACATCCTGTTCATCTGCGGCGGCGCCTTTTCGGGGCTCGAGAAGATCATCGCCGATCGCCTCCAGGGCAAGTCGATCGGTTTCGGCGCGTTCGTCGCCGGGCCGGACGAGCGCCGCACCGGCGAAGTGCTGCGCCAGTGCGAGCCGGAGGATCTGCTCAAGTTCGGGTTGATCCCCGAGTTCGTCGGACGCCTGCCGGTGATCGCGACGCTGGAGGATCTCGACGAGCCGGCGCTGGTCAAGATCCTGTCCGAACCGAAGAACGCGCTGGTGAAGCAATATCATAAGCTGTTCGACATGGAGGGCGTGAAGCTCGGCTTCACCGACGAGGCGCTGGTCGCCGTCGCGCGGCGCGCAATCGATCGCAAGACGGGCGCGCGCGGGCTGCGTTCGATCCTGGAATCGATCCTGCTCGATACGATGTTCGAACTGCCCGGGATGGACGGGGTGAACGAAATCGTGATCGACAAGGATGTCGTCGAGGGCCGCAAGGAGCCGGTCCGGGTGTTCGCCAAGAAGGATAAGGAAAGCGCGTCGGCATAGCCGGCCTCGTTGGCGCAAAAAGCTTTCTCCGGCGGCGCGGCAATGGATTGACCGCCCGCCGCGAGAAACCTAGCCCTCTGCCGATGACAGCGTACCGTTCGGGCTTGAAACATCGCTGGCCGTTGGTCGCGGCCCCGCTTCTCCTCCTTGCCGGATGCGGGGGCAGCGACGCCAAGGGCCCGCCTCCGGCCCCGGAAGCGGGCTTCGTCGTCCTCGAGACCGAGACGGTGCCACTGCAGATCGAACTCGCCGGGCGGACCGCCGCGTTCGAGATGTCCGAGGTCCGGCCGCAGGTGTCGGGCGTGATCAAGGCCCGGCTGTTCACCGAAGGCGCGATCGTCCAGGCCGGCCAGACGCTCTATCAGATCGACCCGAGCCTGTACCGCGCCGCGGTGGCGGAGGCGCGCGCCAACGTCACCAATGCCGAGGCGACGCGGGAGGCGGCGGAGGCGCGGGCCGGGCGCTATCGCCCGCTCGCCGAGATCGAAGCGGTCAGCCAGCAGGATTATACCGACGCGCGCGCTACCGCGCGCCAGGCCGCCGCCGCCGTGGCGCTCAATCGCGCGCGGCTCGAGACGAGCAGCATCAACCTTGGCTTCACCCGGGTTCCGGCGCCGATCACCGGGCGGATCGGCCGTTCGATCGCCACCACCGGCGCGCTGGTCACCGCCAACCAGCCCGAGCCGCTGACGACGATCCAGCGGCTCGATCCGATCTATGTCGACATCCAGCAATCGAGCGCGGACCTGCTCGCGCTGCGCCGCTCGCTCACCGCCGGCGGTCTGATCCCGTCCTCGGCCGAGGTGCGATTGCAGCTGGAGGATGGCAGCGACTATCCCGCCGCGGGCCTGGTCCAGTTCGCCGAAGCGATGGTCGACCCCGCGACCGGCACGGTGACGCTGCGCGCCCGCTTTCCCAACCGCTCGGGGCTGCTCCTGCCCGGCATGTATGTCCGCGCCCGGCTGAGCCAGGCCACTGCGCAGAACGCGATCCTGGTGCCGCAGGCTGGCATCACGCGCTCCCCGCGTGGCGATGCGACGGTGATGCTCGTCGGGGCGGACGGCACGGCGGTGGAGCGCCGCGTCCAGGCAGACCGCACCGTCGGCGACAAGTGGCTGGTCACCGACGGGCTGAAGCCGGGCGATCGGGTGATCGTCGAAGGGCTCGGCCGGATCCGGCCCGGGCAGAAGATCCGCGCGGTGCCGGCGGGATCGAAATCGCCATCCGCCGGCGGCCGGCCCGGCGCCGGAAAGCCCGGTGGTGCCGCCACCGGGGCCGCCCGCGCCGGCTCGGCGCAGCGCTAAGCGGGCATGATCTCACGCATCTTCATCGATCGGCCGATCTTCGCCTGGGTCATTGCGATCGTTATCATGCTCGCCGGGATCGGCGGCATCCTGTCGCTGCCGGTGGAGCAATATCCCGATATCGCGCCGACCTCGGTCAACATCCGCGCCAACTTCCCCGGCGCCTCGGCCGAGGTGCTCGAATCCAGCGTCACCCAGGTGATCGAGCAGCAGCTGACCGGCATTGACGGGCTGATCTATTTTTCCGCCAATTCGAGTTCGACCGGGCAGGTGGGGGTGACCGTCACCTTCGACCGCGGGACCGACCCGGACATTGCCCAGGTCCAGGTCCAGAACAAGGTGCAGCAGGCGCTGCCGCGATTGCCGCAGCAGGTCCAGCAGCAGGGCCTGGTGGTGACCAAGTCCAATGCCGACTTCCTGATGGTCGCGTCGATCTATGACGAGACCGATCGGATGACGAGCGGCGACGTCTCCGATTATCTGGTGTCCAACCTGCAGGATGCGATCGGCCGGCTCGAGGGGGTCGGCGACGTCAACGTGTTCGGATCGCAATATGCGATGCGGATCTGGCTCGATCCGTTCCGGCTCGCCAGTTACCAGCTGATCCCGCGCGACGTGATCGCCGCGATCGAGGCGCAGAACACGCAGGTCGCGGCCGGCCAGATTGGCGCGCAGCCGGCGCCCGCCGGGCAGATGCTCAATGCCACGGTCACGTCGCGCTCGCGCCTGACCACGCCGGAACAGTTCAAGCGCATCCTCGTCAAGACGCAGCCCGACGGCTCCAAGGTGCTGCTCGAAAATGTCGCGCGGGTCGAGCTGGGCAGCGAGCAATATACGATCGTCAGCCGGCTCAACGGCCATCCGGGCGCCGGCATCGCCGTCCAGCTCGCGCCGGGATCGGACGCGCTGAAGACCGCGCGGCTGGTGCGCGACGAGGTCGAGCGGCAGGCCAAATCCTTTCCGGAGGGGCTGCGTTACGCCTTCCCCAACGATTCGACCGCGTTCATCAAGCTGTCGGTCGAGGAGGTCATCAAGACGCTGATCGAGGCGATCATCCTCGTCGTGATCGTCATGTTCGTGTTCCTGCAGAGCTGGCGGGCGACGCTGATCCCGGCGATCGCGGTGCCGGTGGTGCTGCTCGGCACGTTCGGCATCCTCGCGATGTTCGGCTTCACGATCAACGTGCTGACCTTGTTCGGGCTGGTCCTGTCGATCGGCCTGCTGGTCGACGATGCGATCGTCGTGGTCGAGAATGTCGAGCGGGTGATGGAGGAGGAGCCCGGCATCTCCCCGCGCGATGCGACGATCAAGTCGATGGGCGAGATCCAGACCGCATTGATCGCGATCGGGCTGGTGCTGTCGGCGGTGTTCCTGCCGATGGCCTTCTTCGGCGGATCGGTCGGCGTGATCTATCGCCAATTCTCGGTGACGATCGTCTCGTCGATGGCCTTGTCGGTCGTGGTGGCGCTGGTCCTGTCGCCGGCGCTCGCCGCGACGCTGCTCAAGGCGCCGTCGCAGCACAAGCGCGAACGGGGCAGCCGCGTTGGTCGCCTGCTCCACCGCAGCGGCGAAAGCTTCAACCGCTGGTTCGCGCGCACGGTCGAGCGCTATCAGCGGGGCGTCGCCTGGTTCCTCGGCCATGTGACGGTGACGCTGCTCGCCTTCGCCGCGCTGATCGCCTTGCTCGCGGTGGTCTTCCTGCGGCTGCCGACCAGCTTCCTGCCGACCGAGGACCAGGGGATCGCGCAGATCCAATATACCCTGCCGCCCGGCACGACCCAGGAGCGGACGCTCGCCGCCGCGCGCGAGATCGAGCGCTATTTCCTCGGTCCCGAGAAAGCCAACATCCTGGCGATCTACACCGTCAGCGGCGCCGGGCAGGGCGGCGGCGGCCAGAATGCCGGACGCGGGTTCATCGCCTACGTGCCGTGGGACGAGCGCAAGGGCCGCGAAAATGCCGGGCCGCAGATCACGCAGCGGGCGACGCGCGCATTGTCGTCGCTGCGCGACGTCCAGTTCTTCGCGCTGAACCCGCCGCCGGTGCGCGGCCTCGGCCAGTCGAGCGGGTTCAACATGCAGCTGCTGAACAGCGGTGGGCTCGATCATGAGGCGTTCAAGGCGCAGCGCGACAAGCTGATCGCCGCCGCGGCCGACGATCCCCTGCTCGCATCGGTCCGGCAGAACGGGCTGGAGGATATCGACACGCTCCGTGTCGATATCGATCAGGAGCGGGTGGGCGCGCTCGGCATCGCGCAGGCGGATGTCGATTCGACGCTGTCGTCGGCGTGGGGCGGCCGGTACGTCAACGACTTCGTCGATCGCGGCCGGGTCAAGCGCGTCTATGTCCAGGGCGATGCGGCCTTCCGCAGCCGGCCCGAAGACCTCGCCAACTGGTATGTTCGCACCAACACCGGGGCGATGGCGCCATTCTCCTCCTTCGCCAAGACGAGCTGGGGCAAGGCGCCGGCGACGATGGC
>JAQGKS010000277.1 GCA_028289965.1 Sphingomonas bacterium | reverse complement strand
TTGCCCCATCCCGGCGTGGCGCGCACTGCCGTGGCGAGCGCGAGCGTGCCGCCGGCACTGGAAAGAAGTTGGCGGCGCGACAGCGCGGCGCGCTTCCGGACCCGATCATCCTGCTTCACGCTCACCGCACCCCTTCCCCGCCATCCTGATCCCGCCTGGAATGCCGTCGATGCAGGATTTTGGCAAACCGGAGGGGCAAGAAAGCGGCCCGGCCGGAGCCGGGCCGCCAGTTGCGCCTGCGGGGAGTCGGCGCGGGGCGTTGGGGGAGAGTAACACTATCAGGCTGGTTGAGAATAGCCGATCTCAACCGCCAAAGCTGAATGCGGCGGACCGGTCCCGCGCAGCGATCGCCGACGGTGGCAGCGTCGCACAGCGTGACGGCCGACCATCACCGCCCGGCCTTCTTGCCATATTCGGCGTAGATCCGCGCGCCGAATGCCGAAGAAATGAAGCCCAGGTGGAGCGTGCCGCGCAGGAAGGCCGCCGCGGCGCTGCGCGGCCGGGGCAGCGTCGCCACCGCCGCGGCATAGCAATAAGCCAGCTTGGCCAATGCTAGCGGCACCTCGCGGAACGATCCCGCGCCGTCGCGGCGTCTGAGCAGGAAATGGACCTGACCGGCGCGGAAACGCCGCCGGGTGAGCCAGCCGAGCGTCGCGCGGCCCGGCGGAATATCCTCGTAGACCAACGCCCGGCGCTCATAGCGCGCCCTGCCCCCGGCCTTCCCGACATCGTGAAAGAATAATGTGTCCTCCCCGCCGGTCTGGCCGAGCGGTTCGAGGAAGCGGATGGCGTGGCGCTGGAGGAATTCGCGGTCGAGCAGGACGTTGCAGGTGTAGCCGTTATGCGATCCATCGCGCGCGCCGATGCTGTTGTGATGAAAATGCCCGTCGCGAAGCCAGCGCGGCGCGTCCTCGCCGATCACGGCATGGCTGCGGCCAAACACCACTTCGGCGGAGGCGCGCGCCGCGAGCAGGCGGGCGAGCCAGTTCGGTGCGGCGATTTCGTCATCGTCGATGAAGGCGATCCAGCGCGTTTCCGCAGCGTCGAGGCAGGCGTTGCGCGCGATCGAAATGTTGCGCGCGGGCGCGTGGACGTAGTGGATCGGCACGCCGAACCGCTCGGCCTGCGTCACCAGCGGCTGCGCGCTCGGCGTCTCGTCATTATCGGCGACGACGATCCGCAGCGCGACCGTACCCCGCACGTCCTGCGCCGCGATCGACTCGATCGTGGCGACCAGGCTCGGTCGGCGGAAGGTGCAGATGCAGACGTCGAGCCGATCCATCCCCGACCTCACGAGATCGCCGACACAGGCGTCGCCCCCGCCGTGCCCCACTCCGGCCCGGGCATGGCGAATAACAGCCGCTGGCTGGAGATCGGCGCGAGCGGCCGCCGCAGCTTGTCGGCCGCGATGTCGGCCGCCACGCCAGCGAGGCGCCGGGGGTGACCTAACAACGGTGCCGTCGCCGCAACCAGACCGGCCTGCGCCTTGCGATCGAGGAACTGCCGGTGGGCAAGCTTGCGCCGCAGCGCGTCGAGGTGCCGGGCCAGCGCCCGGCGGTCCGCGGCAGCCCCCGCCGTGGCCGTCGGCAGGCTGCGCAGCAGCGCCACCCCCGCTACGGTCAGCGCTGCCAGGTCGGCGGTCCGGTGCCTGCCGCTGAGCGATCCGGCGCGTTCGATCGCGACATATCCGCACCGCGTGGAGAGTTGGAACCGAGCGCCGCGCGCGAGCGCCGTCGCGTAGAGGATGAAATCCTCCCCCAGCCGCAAATTCTCGTCATACCGCAGCCCGAGCCGGCCGAGCATGGAGCGCCGGATCACCGGCTTGACGAAGCCGAACTCCGCGCGAGGCGCGCCGCGCCGCGACACGTTGCGATCCACGAACTCGGCGAAGTCGATGATCCGGCGCCGGTCCGGCAAACGATCGAGCAGATCGGCGTCGATCAGTCCCTCCCGCCCTTCCGGGAGGAAGACGATATTGTCCGCCAGCATGTCCCACGTGCCGTCGTCCGCGAGTGCAGCGAAGCGGCCGGGGAGCAGATGATCGTCGGCATCGAGGATCGCGATCAGCGGTGCGCGGCTGACGTGCAGCGCGGCATTGCGCGCCGCCGACGGGCCACGATTGCCGTCGAGGCGGATCAGGCGGAGCCGCCCGGTGCCATCGTCGGCGCCCCACGCCGCAGCACCGGTCGCATCGGTCGACCCGTCATCGACCACGATGACCTCGCCGACCTCCGCCTGGATCAGTGCGGACCGGACCGCCCGCCCGATCGTCGCCTGCGCATTGAAAGCGGGGATGATCGCGCAGACCTGACCCGGATCGCGGTTCATCCGACGCGCTGGCGATCGGAGTGGATCGCCAGCCGAAAGCGGGACGGCACCGTGGTCCTTGCATAGCACGAGCGTTTCGCGCTCGCGGCGCCCCAGCCCCCTGCTCGCGGCGGGCAGAGCCAATGGTCGATCCGGTACGTGCCGAGCATGCCCCCATCCCCCGCCATGTTCGTGACGAGCGAGATCGAAGTCCCGGCTGCCACGGCGTTCGGGGTAACCGCTTCGAACCAGCGAGGCATTCGGAAGTGTGCCCGATCTGGACCGGCTCACTATCGAGACTGGGCCAATCTCCGCCCCCGCACCGAGGACCAGCGACTATCCGCATCTGGCGACAGGTGTCGGCGCGGCTGGCCTGGTAGCCCGGTTCCACTTCGCAGATGCAGCGCACCTTTCCGGTTAGGAGCTTCGGTTGAATGATTGAGGCCCGGAACATGGTCCTGCGTCCGCCGAGGGTCGAGGCCTCGCATCACCCGCTGCGACCGATCCTGCCGATGACCCGGATCGCCTACCTGGTCCACGATCTCAACGATCCGGCGGTCGAGCGGCGGGTCCGCATGCTCGTCGCCGGTGGCGCCGCGCCGGTGGTGATCGGCTTTCGGCGGAGCGAGAAAGTGCCGGCGACAATCGCGGGCGTGCCGGCGTTCGATCTGGGTCGGACGGCGGATGCCCGGCTGGCGCAACGTGCCGGCGCCGTGCTGCGCAATCTGGTGCGCCCGGCACCGATGCTTGCCGCCGCGGCGGGCGCCGAGATCGTCATCGGCCGCAACCTCGAAGCGCTGGCGCTGGCGTGGCGGGTGCGCCGGGCCTCGCCGGGTGCGCGGCTGGTCTATGAATGCCTCGACATTCACCGCACGCTGCTGGGAAGCACGCCGGCGCACCGCGCGGTGCAGGCCGCCGAAGCCTGGTTGCTGCGCGCGATCGACCTGCTGATCGTCTCGTCTCCTGCCTTTGCGCGCGAGCATTTCGCGCGGCGACCGACCCTCCGGGCGCCGACCCTGCTGGTTGAAAACAAGGTGCTGGCGCTCGATGGCCCGCCGCCGACAGTGCCGGCCCGCCCGGCCGGCGGGCCGTGGACGATCGGCTGGCTCGGTAATCTGCGGTGCCGCAAGACCTTCGATGTCCTGCGCTCGCTCGCCCGGCGCCACGCCGGCCAGGTCGAAGTGCTGATCGCCGGACGGCCGAGCCCGGCCGAGTTCGCCGATCTGCCCGCGGAGGCGCAGGCGGCGCCGCATGTGCGCTATCTCGGCCCCTATGAGGCAGCCGACCTGCCCGGCATTTACGCGCAATGCCATTTCGCCTGGGCGATCGACTATTTCGAGCAAGGGCTGAACTCGCGCTGGCTGCTCCCCAACCGGCTCTACGAGGCGTCGAGATTCGGTACCGTGCCGATCGCGCTGGGATCGGTCGAGACCGGGCGCTGGCTGGCGCGGCATGGTGCCGGGGTGGTGCTCGACGATGCGCATGCCAGCCTCGATCCCTTATTCTCCCGGCTCGATCCCGAGCAATATCGCACCATGCGCGCCGCGGTGGCCGCGATCCCGCGCGAGGCGCTGATCGCCGGGCAGACGGACTGCGATGCCCTGGTGGCGGTGATCGCCGGGCGATGAGCGGCAGCCTCGATCCCCGCTCGGCGCTGATCGTGGTGCCCTGCCTGAACGAGGAACGCCATCTCCCCGCGCTACTGGCGCAACTGCTCGCCGAAGGCCCCGCGCAGCACATCGTCGTCGCCGATGGCGGCAGCGGCGATCGCAGCCGGGAAATCGTCCACGCGCTTGCCCGCACCCACCCCAATCTCATCCTGATGGACAATCCGGCCCGGCTGCAATCGGCGGGGATCAACCGCGCGGTCGAGCGATATGGCATCGGCCACCGCTGGCTCGTGCGGATCGACGCGCATTGCGACTATCCCACCGGCTATGTTCCGGCGTTGATCTCGGCGGCGCGACGCCATGCCGCCGGCGCGGTGGTCGTGCCGATGGTCAGCCGCGGGCGGAGCGGCTTCCAGATCGCGGCGGCGGCGGCCCAGAATTCGGTCATCGGCACGGGCGGATCGCCGCATCGCCACGTCGGAGAAGGGCGCTTCGTCGATCATGGCCATCATGCGCTCATCGCGATCGACCTGTTCCGCGCCGCCGGCGGCTATGACGAGAGCATGGCGACCAACGAGGATGCCGAGCTGGACTGCCGGATCGGCCAGGCCGGCGGGCGGATCTGGCTCGAGCCGTCGCTCGCCCTGACCTATCATCCGCGGTCGACCCCGCTGGCGCTGTGGCGGCAATATTATCGCTACGGACGCGGCCGGGCGCAGACCGTCACGCGCCACGGGCTGCGGCTGAAGCTGCGCCAGGCGGTTCCGCTGCTCGTTCCCGCCGCCGCCGCGCTGGCGTTGCTGGCGCCCTTATCAGGGCCGCTCTCCCTGCCCTGCGCCGCATGGGCCGGGCTGTGCCTGGGGGCCGGCGCCGCCATCGGCATCCGGGCGGGTTCGGGCTGGGCGATGCTGTCGGGGGTCGCGGCGATGATCATGCACCTTGGCTGGGGCACCGGCTTCCTGCGTGAGCGGCTGTTCGGGGCGGCGGTGCGCCGGATGGGCACCGCCGGGTCCGGCTGATATAAGAGGGCGCAGAGGAGGCGCCGCCCGTGTCGATCGATCCGCCAGCACATCTGGAGACGCTGCTGGCCGGCACGCTTGGCGCGGAGGCCGGCACGGCCGGGCTTGCCCGGCTGGCGACCGACGCGCGGCTGGCCGGCGAGCGCGGCGGGGCAGTATCCCGCGCCACCTTCGCGATGGCGCTGAACGTGACCTTGTTCGCCGACCTGCTCGCCCGCGTGCCGAGCGGGGCTGCCTATGTCGAGCAGGTCGTCGCCGGCGGCGGACGGGTCTGCCTCGATCATGGGGCGCTGCGCACGATCCGGTTTGCCGCGGGGCCGACAGGCGCCCTGCCGGCGGGGGAGAGCGCGTTCAGCCGCTTGCTCGAGCCGCTCGGCTACCGCATGGCCGCGCTCTACCCTTTGCCCGCGTTGAAGATGACCGGGCGCGCTTACTGCCACCGGGACCTGCCTGCGGCGATCCCGCAATTCTTCGTCAGCGAACTCCATGTCGAGGCGTTCGACGCGGATTATGATGCGGTGGCAAAGCGCGTGTTCGGCACATCGCGGGATCCCGTCCCGGCCGAGGCGCTGGCGACGCTCGCCGCCTTCGCGCGGGATGGCAGCGTGCCGCTCGCGCAGGCAATGACCGCCCTGCCCGCCGTCGCCGCCGCGTTCGGCCGTCACCACGATCCGTGCAGCCTGGCCGACTACGAAGCGCTGCGCGCGCAATCCGCCGAGGCGGCATGGATCGCCACCGAGGGCAACGCCTTCAACCACGCGACCGACCGGGTCGACGACGTCGCGGCGCTGGCCGTACGGCTGCGGACCGCCGGCTGGCCGATCAAGGACAAGGTCGAGGTCTCGGCCAGCGGGCGCGTCCGCCAGACCGCATTGCTTGCCGACCCGGTAGAGCGGGTCTTCGCCGGCGGCGAGCGGCGGAGCGTCCCCGGATCCTTCTACGAATTCATCAGCCGCGCGGTCGATCCGGCAACAGGTGCGCTGGACCTCGGTTTCGACAGCGGCAATGCGACCGGCATCTTTGCAATGACGCGACCCGCCTGACCCGATCCCATCCCCCTTCCAAGCAACCAAAGGACCATTGCCCCATGAAGGACAAGCATCGCCGCGCGATCGAGTGGGAATGCACCCGGCTGATCAACGATTATGCCAATCTGAACGATCAAGGCCGCTGGCAAGATGTCGCCGCGCTCTATGCCGAGGACGGGCTGATGACCCGGCCGACGGCGCCGGACCAGCCGATCGTCGGGCGCGACGCGCTGCTCGCCTCCTTCCTGTCGCGCCCGCCGCGCGCCAGCCGCCATGTCTGCGCCAACATCGTCGTCACCGTGGAAAGCGAGACGGAAGCGTCGGCGTACAGCGTGATCCTGCTGTTTACCGGCAAGCTGGCCGACGATGGCGGCCTGCCGATCCGCGACGATGGCCCGCCTTTGGTGGGCGATTATCGCGACCGCTTCGTGCTGACTTCGGAGGGCTGGCGCTTTTCGGAGCGGCGGGGCGCGCTTTCCTTCCGGACAAGTTGACCCGGTCTGCGATAGCGTTCGACAGGCGCCGCGACCCGCGATAACTCCTTGCGCGAAACCGCCCGTTGAGGCGGACGCGCAGGGAGGATTTGCGGATGACGGAACGGTCGCAACCAGTGACACGATCAGCCGGTTACCAGACGGTATTGGTCGCGTTGCTGAGCCTCAATTTCGGCATCGTCTTCTTCGATCGCAACGCGCTCAACTTCCTGATGCCGTTCGTGCAGCCCGATCTGCAGCTCAACAACGTCCAGATCGGCATGCTCGCCGGTGCGCTCTCGCTGACCTGGGCGGTGGCGGCATTCGGGATCGGCAAGCTCTCCGACACGCTCGGCAACCGCAAGCTGCTGCTGGTGCTGTCGACGATCGCCTTTTCTGCCTGCTCGTTCCTGACCGGCATCGCATCGTCCTTCGCGCTGCTGCTCGGCGCGCGGCTGCTGATGGGCGTGGCCGAGGGCGGGATCATGCCGATCAGCCACGCGATGGTCGCGGCCGAGGTCTCGCCCGAACGGCGCGGGCTGGCCCAGGGCATCGCCCAGAATTTCGGATCCAACCTGCTCGGGTCGTTCGTAGCACCGGTGCTGCTGGTGGCCTTCGCCGCCGCCTTCGGCTGGCGCAGCGCTTTCTATCTCGCCGGTATCCCCGGGCTGATCAGCGCCGCCCTGATCTGGTTCCTGATCCGCGAGCCGAGCGCCGCGGAGGTGCAGAGCCATTCCACCCAGGGCCCAAGCGGACTGCGCGAGGTCCTGTCGGAACGCAACGTGCCGGTCTGCATCGTGCTCGGCGTGCTGCTGGTCGGCTATCTCGTCGTCTGCTGGGCGTTCATGCCGCTCTACCTCACCCAGGTGCGCCGCTTCTCGCCCGACCAGATGAGCTGGCTGATGGGCACGCTCGGCATTTCGGCGACGATCGGCAGCTTCGTCGTCGCGGGCCTGTCCGATCGGATCGGGCGCCGTCCGGTGATGATCGCGATGCCGTTCGTCGGCCTGATCCTGCCGCTGGGCGCGATGTTTTTCGACGGATCGGTGTTCATGCTGGCCGCCTTGTTCTTCATCGGTTGGGGCGTGAACGGGATCTTCCCGCTGTTCATGGCGACGGTGCCGTCGGAAAGCGTCGATCTGCGGCTGGCGGGAACGGTGCTCGGCCTGTGCATGGGAACGTGCGAGGTGCTCGGTGGCGTGCTCGCCCCGCCGATCGCGGGCGTGTTCGCCGACAGGTTCGGGCTCGCCGCGCCGTTGTGGATCATGGCCGGGCTGACGCTGGTTGCCGGCTTCGTGGCGATGGCGCTGAAGGAAACCTCCCCGCGTCACCGCAAACCCGAACCGGCGAGGGCCTGAGCGGAGTGCTGGCCACGGCCGGCGGCCAGGGCCATAGTGTGCGCGTCCAAGGCTGAACGATCACCGCTACCGACGCCTCAGCCCGCCGGTTGAGCAAAGGAGACCAGCATGACCGTCACCCGTTCGGAATATCCGGAAAACATCGGCGACCGCCTGCCCACCGAGGAAACCCAGGATACGATCGCGTCCAACAAGGTGGAGGGCACCGCCGTCTACGATGGCAGCGGCGCCAAGATCGGCCACGTCCACAACTTCATGGTCGAGAAGCGCAGCGGCCAGGTGTTGTACGCGGTACTGGCGTTCGGCGGCTTCCTCGGCATGGGCGAGCGTTACCATCCGCTGCCCTGGTCGGTGCTGCGCTACGACGAGAAGCTCGGCGGCTATGTCGTCGGGCTGTCCCCCGATGCGCTGCGCAATGGGCCGAGCTATGCGCGCGGCGAGGACCCGGTGTTCAACCAGACCTATGGTGCCGGCGTATACGGCTATTACGACACGCCTTTTCCCTGATCGGCGCGGGCCGGCGCCGTTAACCTGTGGGGCCTGCGTTGTCCCGCGCAGGCACAGCAGAAAACGCCCTCTGGCCCTCCGCGGCGTATAGGGTAAGCCTTCCGTCAAGCATTTGGGAGCTTGAACGATGGCGGAGGCGATGACGACAGGCCGCGTGCGGGTGGTCGCCAAGGTGGTGATCGGCCTGGCGCTGGTGATCGGCGCGGCGCAGCTGACCGGCATCCCGTCGCGCCTGTCTGCCGCCGACAGCGAAGCGCCCGCCCCCAGTCCCGCGCAGGTCTCTGCAAAGCCGACGGTCACGGCCTCGGCCACTGTGTCAGCTGCCGAAATCCCCGCCCCGGAACTGATGCCGGCGCCCGCCCCGATCGAGGACGGCCTGTTCGTCAAGCGCGTGCTCAAGATTGCCGAGCCGTTCGAGCATGGCGACTATGTCTGGGATGACGCCGGGGTGCCCGCCGGGCCGCTGGTGATAACCGTCGATCTCGCCGCGCAGACGATGTCCGTGTTCCGTAACGGCTATGAGATCGGCGCGGCGGTGATCGTTTACGGCGCGGACGAGAAGCCCACCCCACTCGGCACCTTCCCGATCATGCAGAAGGATCGGCACCATGTGTCGAACCTGTACGGCGCGCCGATGCCCTACATGCTGCGGCTGACCGGCGACGGGGTCGCGATCCACGCCAGCGACGTGGCCTATGACGCCGCCACCCACGGCTGCATCGGGGTACCGAGCAAATTCGCCGCCTTGCTGTTCGCGCAGGCCAAGCTGGGCGACCGGGTGATCATCACCAACGGCAAGATGCTCGACACCGGCGCTCTGCCCGCCGCCGCCTGACGGATCGGAAGGGTTTGCGCCGCGCGAACGGCGCGGGCATGATCGTCCGACCGGCAAGCGACCGGTTGGAGGGGATGATGGCGGATTTCCTGCTAAACGCCTGGTATGCCGGCGCTCGGGCGAACGAGCTGGGCGAGCAATTTCTCGCCCGACGGCTGCTGGATCAACCGATATTATTCTGGCGCACGGCCAACGGCGATCCGGTGGCGATGCTCGATCGGTGCCCGCACCGCTTCGCTTCGCTCCACACCGGACGGCGTGTCGGCGACGCCGTGGAGTGCTTGTATCACGGGCTGCGCTTCGATGCCGCCGGCCGCTGCACGCGCAGCCCCTATAGCGAGACCCCGCCGGCCAATGCGGTGGTGCCGACCTTTCCGGTGGTCGAGCATCAAGGGATGGTCTGGATCTGGATGGGCGATGCCGCGCGCGCCGATCCGGCGCTGATCCCCGATCATCCCCACAATGTTCGCGCCGATCTCCGCCCGATCTTCGGGCACGAGACGTTCAGCGGCAATTGGCAGCTGGGCAACGACAATCTGATGGAGCTGACCCATCTGTTCTTCCTCCACACCAGCACGATCGGGGGCTACAAGCCCGATGCCGGGCCGGTGGAGGGCGAGGAATATGTCGTCCGCCAGGTCGGCACGCAGGTCCACAGCCACACCGGCACGCCGCGGGTGCCCAACAAGGCGCCGATCGATATGGGGGTGGACCCCGTCGCCCACCCGCTGATCGACCGCTGGAACGACATCGTCTGGGATATGCCGAGCGCGATGAAGTTCGCGATGTGCGCGACGCCCGCGGGAGGGCCTCGTGACGTGGCACCCTACATGTACCAGTCGCACCTGATCACGCCGGAGACCAAGTGCACCAGCCACTATTTCTGGAACGTCGCGCGGACGTTCGAGCTGACGCCCGAGGGTGACGCCAAATATCTCCACTTCTTCGGCAACATCTTCCGCACCGAGGACGCGCCGATGATCGAGGACATCCAGCACAATATGGGCGAGGCGGACCTGTGGGATCTGAAGCCCGTCGTGCTGCCGCGCGATCGCGGCGCGGTGCTCGTCCGGCGGCTCGTGGCGCGGGCGCTCGCCGCGCAGGCCGGTGCCGAGGCGATCGCCGCCGAATAGCGCGCTGCCCCGCCGCCAAGTTCAAGTGGACGCGCGTTTTCCAAACACGCTAAGCGGGTGCGATTCGTCAAAAAGACGACGGGCGCGATAGCCCGGAAAATGGGATCGGGAGGGGACCGACGATGAGCAACGACGCACTCGAAATCCTGCGAAAATCGCCGATGAGCCGGTTTCAGGTGATCGCCGTGGCGATCACCGTCGGGTTGAACGCGCTGGACGGGTTCGACGTCCTGTCGATCAGCTTCGCCGCACCCGGCATCGCATCCGAATGGGGCGTCGATCGCGGTGCGCTGGGCATCGTCCTGTCGATGGGCCTGATCGGCATGGGTCTCGGATCGCTGCTGCTGGCGCCGTTCGCCGATGTGATCGGGCGCCGGCCGATCATGCTCCTCTCGCTGGGCGCGATGGCGACCGGCATGCTGCTCTCGGCCACCGCCGACAATGTCTATATGCTGTCGGTGTGGCGGGTGCTGACGGGCCTCGGCATCGGCGCGATGCTGCCCTCGATCAACGCCGTCGCCGCCGAATATTCCAACGAACGCCGCCGCGACCTGTCGGTGGCGATCATGAGCATCGGCTATCCGGTAGGGGCGGTGATCGGCGGATCGATCGCGGCGCTGCTGCTCAATCATTTCGATTGGCGCGCGGTGTTCATCCTCGGCGGCGTCGTCTCCGCCTTGTTCATCCCGCTGATCCTGTGGCGGGTGCCGGAATCGATCTCCTTCCTCGTCCAGAAGCAGCCTGCCGGCGCGCTCGAGCGGATCAACCATACGCTCGGCCGGATGGGCCATCCGACGCTGACCGCGCTGCCGGCCCAGGCGGCCAAGGCCGATCGGGGCAGGCCGACTGACATCTTCCGCACGTCGCTGCTGCCTGTCACCGCGGCGCTGGCCGGCGCCTATTTCCTGCACATCCTGACCTTTTATTACATGCAGAGCTGGATCCCGAAGATCGTCGTCGATCTCGGCTTCACCCAGTCGCAGGGCAGCGGCGTGCTGGTGTGGGCCAATCTCGGCGGCGTGGCCGGCGGCGCGGCGCTGGGCGCGCTCGCCTTCCGCGTCGGGCTCAAGCCGCTGACGGTGCTGGCGACGCTGGGCACCGCGATCTTGGTAACCATGTTCGGCCGTCTCGGCGCGGATCTGACTATGCTGCAGGTTGCGGTGTTCGTCGCCGGCTTCTGCTGGAATGCGGCCGTCGTCGGGCTCTACGCGCTCGCCGCCAAGCAGTATCCGACCCATGTGCGGGCGACCGGCACGGGGTTCATGATCGGCTTCGGCCGGGTCGGTGCGGCGGTCGCGCCGATCCTCGCCGGCTTCCTGTTCCAGTCCGGCTTCGGCCTCGCCGCCGTCTCGATGCTGATGGCGCTCGGATCGCTGATCGCCGCGGGGGTGCTCATGCTGCCGATGCGGCGCACCATCGAAGCCGCCTGACCCCACGACAATCGGCGACGGCAAATGGCCCCGGGAGCGATCCCGGGGCCATTTTTCGTTCAGCGGATGATGTTTTCCATCAGCGATGCGACGATCCCGCTGGCGATGCCGACCAGCACCGCATCGCTGCCCGACTGCACCCAGCGATAGCCGCGCGGCGCGTTCTGGAGCCGGTAAGCGCGTGGGCTCGAGATCACCCGGTAATTCTGCGCATAGCGGCTGTCGAAGCGCTGGCCGCGCTGCCACTTGCGGGCACCGGCCGGATGGCCATGATCATTCCTCTGGACGATCCCCTGCTTGATCGTCGTGCGATGCGTCTGGGCGGTACGGCCCCGATCATTATCGCCGTAATAGGGCGCGGCCATCACCGGAGCGGTGGCGACCGTGGCGGCAAGGGCGGCGAGGATGAACTTCTTCACGGTGCGTCTCCTGGTTGGTCGCCGCTTCCGGCGTTGAGGAGGAAATGCGCCCTGGCTGTCGCCTGATTATCCCGGCGGCCCGGCCAATATGTCGCCATGTGTCGCAACCGCCCTTTTCCGGCGGGCGCCCTTGCCGCGCTGGCCGCCCCGCGCATGGGCAGGGCATGCGTACAATCTCCGACGACGTATCCGTCCGGCTCTATCATCTCGACGATGAGGGCGGATCCGCGACGACCCTGATCTACGGCACATTGTCCGAAGCGCTGGCCGTTGCCGCCGAGCAGCCCGAGGCGCTCCTCGCGGGGCTGTACCTGCAGACCAGCAACGACGTCGTCGCCTATCTCGACTATCTGGAGGGGTGATGGCCGCCTGGCCTGTAGCCTCGCCCCCGCCGGGGCCGAGCCGTAAAAACGGCGTTCGCTATGGTAGCGGAGGAGGGACTTGAACCCCCGACCCCAGGATTATGATTCCCGTGCTCTAACCAGCTGAGCTACTCCGCCCCGATAGCGACGATCGGCGCGTCGGCCCTATAGGCGAGTGGCGGAGCAGGGGTCAACTGGCGGCGAACGCGATGCGCGGCTAAGGTTCCCGAAAGCGGCGGACGACGAACGGAGGGGCGGGTTGGAACGATACGATATCCTGATCGTGGGAGCAGGGCATGGCGGGGCGCAGGCCGCGCTCGCGCTGCGCCAGCACAAGTTCGCCGGCACGGTCGCGCTGCTCGGCGAGGAACCCGAGCCCCCCTATGAGCGGCCGCCGCTGTCCAAGGATTATCTTGCCGGCGAAAAGCCGTTCGAGCGGATCCTGATCCGCCCGGCCACCTTCTGGGGCGAGCGTGACGTGGCGCTGCTGCTCGGCCGCAAGGTCGTCTCGGTCGACGCCGCGGCGCATCAGGTGACCCTCTCCGACGGCGCGACGATCACCTATGGCAGCCTGATCTGGGCGACCGGCGGCGCGCCGCGCAAGCTCGCCTGCGCCGGCCATGACCTGAAGGGGGTGCATTCGGTGCGCTCCCGCGCCGACGTCGACGCGATGATCGCCGAACTTGCGAGCACGACGCGCGTCGTGGTGATCGGTGGCGGCTATATCGGGCTGGAGGCGGCCGCCGTGCTGACCAAGCTCGGCAAGCCGGTGTGCGTGCTCGAGGCGCTCGACCGGGTGCTGGCGCGGGTGGCGGGCGAGCCGCTGTCGCGCTTCTACGAGGCCGAACACCGCGCCCACGGGGTCGACGTGCGGCTCGGCGTGGCGGTCGCCTGCATCGAGGAGCAGGATGGCCGTGCGTGCGGCGTCCGGCTGGCCGATGGCAGCATCCTTCCCGCCGACATGGTGATCGTCGGCATCGGCATCATCCCGGCGATCGAGCCGCTGATCGCCGCCGGCGCGGCGGGCGGCAACGGCGTCCAGGTCGATGCGCTGTGCCGCACCAGCCTGCCCGACATCTATGCGATCGGCGATTGCGCCGCGCACGCCAACGCCTTTGCCGACGGTGCCCGCATCCGCCTCGAATCGGTCCAGAACGCCAATGACATGGCGACGACCGCGGCCAAGGCGATCATGGGGGACGAGACCCCCTATCACGCGGTGCCGTGGTTCTGGTCGAACCAATATGATCTGCGGCTGCAGACGGTGGGGCTGTCGACCGGGCACGACATGGCGATCGTGCGCGGCGAACCGGCCAGCCGCAGCTTCTCCCTGGTCTATCTGAAGCAGGGCAAGGTGATCGCGCTCGACTGCGTCAATATGACCAAGGACTATGTCCAGGGCCGCGCGCTGGTGCTCGCCGGGGCATCGCCGCCCGCCGCCGCTCTCGCCGATACCGCCGTTCCGTTGAAATCGCTCGCCTGATCGGGGGGAACCGAGTGCCGGCCGTGTCGTTCGCCCCGCACCATTCGGCATAGGAGACGGACGATGGAGCTTTCGGTTTCGCTAGAGGCGGTGTGCCGCCTGATCGTTCGTGCGCGGGAATTGGAGGCGCAGGTTCCCGCGATCGAGACCGACGAGGAAGCGGACCCCTCGGATACCGACGATCCGCTCGCCGTGATCGAGGATTCAGCCGACGATTCGGTCGAAGCGGAGATCATGGCGCTGCTCGACGACATGCCCGATGACCATATCGTCGAGGTGCTGGCGCTCGCCTGGATCGGCCGCGGCACCTATGACGTGAGCGAGTGGGAGGATGCGCTGGAGGATGCCGGCGACAAGGATGCCGAGGATCCCACCGTCCAGTTGCTCGATATGCCGATGCTGGCGGGCTATCTCGATGCGGGCCTCGCAGCGTTCGACCTCAGCTGCGACGGGATCGGCCAGATCGACTGAGCACCGAACGATTGGGCGCTATCGCTTCGGATCAGCCGAAGCGATAGCGCCCGATCGGCTCCCACGGCCCGCCGCGATAGTGAAAGCTGGCGAGCCCGACGATCGCCACCGGCCGGGGCCGGAAGCCTGCCGCCAACGTCGTTCGGGTTGCCCGCGCGACCTCGGCCGACACCTTGTTCTGGACCGTGACGTGGGGACGCCATCCGGCACGATCTTGCGGCGTGAGCAACGTGGCGAAGGCATCGGCAAGGCCAGCGCGAATGTCCGCCAGTTCCGGGCATTCGACGCGCAGCGCGACGCCCCCGCCCAAATCGATCAGCCCGGCCAGTTGCGCCCGCGGCGGGGGAACGCCGCGGGTCTCGTCGCGCAGGCGTTGTGCCAATTCGGGGCCGATGCTCGGCGGAAGGTGGTGGAACAGCGTGAGATGCGCCGGCACCTGATTGCGCGCGGCCGGAAAGTAAGCGCGGCGCAGGCCATCGAGCACGGCAAAATCCGCATCGCCGAACAGCGCCGTGACGATGATCGGGGCGGGAGGCTGCGGTTCAGTCATGGGCGGCGGGCACCCGCTCCGGCCACTGGTCGGCGGGCACCACCGGCAAGGCGCGCAGGCTTTCAGCGGACAGCGTCGAGCGCAGCGTGTCGCCGCGGATCTCGACCTGATCCCACGGAAGTATGTGCAGCCGTTCGCCGACCCCGGCGACGCCCCCCTCCCCGATCATCAGATAGGCGATGCGGCCGGTGTCGCATTCCGCCATCGCCCCGGCGACCCGCCCGACCGGCTCGCCACCCGGGCCGGCCAGGGCATGATCCTGGAGCATCGCAGCGGAAAACAGCGTCGGCGCGGGCACGGCGGCGCTCCGCTCGGTCGCCGCCCGCGCGCCGTCCTCCAGCTTGGCCTGGCGGCCGAGCCAGCGCCAGATGCCGACGATGTTGACCGCCGTCAGGAACAGGTTGGACCAGAGTAGGTTCTGCTGACCGCTTGCCGCCGCGACCGTGACCCAGGCGAGCGAGCCGACGAGAAACACGACGAACCCCCAGCCGGTGAAGCGCGCACCCAGATTCGATGCGGTCATCATCGCCGCCACCATCGTCGCGATCGGGGCGATCCAGCCGGCAATATCTTCCATAAGCCCGTAACCTCACTTCCATGCTTGCGGGGGCGACCACATCGGTCGATCAGCGCTTCCAAGCGCAACGAAGGAGAGCGACAGGCGATGCAGATCGTTTTGATTCCCGGCCTGATGAACGATGGCTGGGTGTGGCGGCATCAGATCGGAGCGCTGTCGCGGATCGCGCCGGTGAGCATCGCGTGCAACGATCACAGCGCCAGCCTTACCGACATGGCCGCGCGGATCGTCGATGGATCTACCGGCCCGATCGCGGTGGCAGGCCATTCGATGGGCGGCCGGATCGCACTGGAAGTCTGGCGGCGCGCGCCGGAGCGGATCGCCGGCCTGGCCTTGCTCGATACCGGCGTGCACGGCCCGCGCGATGCCGAGGTGCCGGGACGTCGCCGCCTCGTAGAATTGGCGCGGGACGAGGGGATGGCGGCGGTGGCCGCGGACTGGATGCCGCAGATGCTGGCGGCAAGCAGGCGCGGCGATCAGGCGCTGACCGACGGGATCACGGCGATGATCGCGCGGTGCACGCCCGACATTTTCGCGGCCCAGCAGGAAGCGATGATCGGCCGCGCCGATCTAGCCCCCTTATTGCCACGGATCGGCTGCCCGACGCTGGTTTCGACCGGCGAGGAAGATGGCTGGTCGCCGCCCGAACAGCATGTCGCCATTGCCGAGGCGATCCCCGGCGCGACGCTGCGGATCGTCGCCGGCGGCGGCCACATGCTCCCGGTCGAAATGCCCGAGGCGGTGACCGATATTCTGGTGGAATGGGCCGCGCGGGCGAAGGCGGCCTGAGATCGGCGGCTGGTCACCATCCGCCAGAGGGGATGGTGACCAGCCGGTGGATCAGCGCTTCGGTCAGCCTTGGGCTTCGAGCTGCTGCTCGAGCTCGCCGAGGACTCGGTAGCAATCGAGCACCTTGGCGACGCTGCTGTTCGGCTCACGCCCCTCGCGGATCGCGGCGATGAACTCGCGATCCTGAAGCTCGATGCCGTTGGTCGAGACATCGACGTTCGACACGTCGATCGGCTCTTCCTTGCCGGTGACGAGATCGTCGTAGCGGGCGAGATAGGTGCCGTTGTCGCAGATATAGCGGAAGAAGGTGCCGAGCGGCCCGTCATTGTTGAAGCTGAGCGACAGCGTGCAGACCTTGCCGCCGTCGGTGCGCAGCTGGATCGACATGTCCATCGCGATGCCGAGCGTCGGATGCTTGGGCCCCTGCACCGCATTGGCGACGACGACCCTCTCGCCGGTCTGATACTGGAACAGATCGACGGTGTGGGCGGCGTGGTGCCACAGCAGATGATCGGTCCAGCTCCGCGGCTGGCCGAGCGCGTTCATGTTGCTGCGGCGGAAGAAATAGGTCTGCACATCCATCTGCTGGATGGACAGTTCGCCTGCGACGATGCGCTTGTGGATCCACTGGTGCGACGGATTGAAGCGGCGCGTGTGGCCGACCATCGCGACCAGCCCGGTTTCCTGCTGAACGCGGGCGACTTCCTGCGCGTCGGCCCAGCTGTCGGCGAGCGGAATCTCGACCTGGACATGCTTGCCGGCGCGCATGCACGCGATCGACTGGCTGGCGTGCATCTGCGTCGGCGTGGCGAGAATCACCGCATCGACATCGTCCCGCGCGAGGGTCTCGGCGAGATCGGTGGTCGCGTGACCGGCGCCATATTTGCGCGCGACTTCTTCCGCCTGATCCTGCTGGCGGCTGATGATCGAGGTGATCTCGACGTCGTCAATCTGCTTCAGCGCATCGAGATGCTTGATGCCGAAGGCACCCGCGCCCGCAAGGGCAACCCTGATGGTCATGGATAACGTCTCCTTCCGTCGGGCGCGCCGCTATCCCGGCCGCACCCCAAAACATCGCGTGGGGGGCGGACCGGGCGCTGTATGCACCCCGCCCCCCACGCGGTTATCAGGCGATCAGCCCCTGCGCCGCCACCGAGTTCGCCTCGACCGTGTCGCTGGCCGGAACGTCGGGCCGATCGGCACTGGGCTGCATCACGATGTGGCCGACGGCGGTGTTCGACGCCGGCACATGGTAGAAACGGTGCAGCTCCTTGGCGTCGGCGCCCATCGCTCCGCGCATGATCAGCCACATCACCAACTCGATGCCCTCGGAGCCGGCCTCGCGCAGATATTCGATATGCGGCTTGTGGCGCAGCCCCTCGGGGTTGCTGGTCAGCTCATCGAGGAAGCGCTGATCCCATTCCTTGTTGATCAGGCCGGCGCGCGGGCCCTGGAGCTGGTGGCTCATGCCGCCGGTGCCCCACACCTGGACGTTCAGATCCTCGGGATAGCTTTCGATCGCGCGGGCGATCGCCTCGCCGAGCAGCCAGCAGCGGTTGCCGCTGGGTGGCGGATAGGTGACGACGTTGACGGCGATCGGGATGATCTTGGCCGGCCATTCCGGCAGCTCGCCGAAGATCAGGCTGAGCGGCACGGTCAAACCGTGATCGACATCCATCTCGTTGATGATGGTCATGTCGAATTCGTCGAGGATGCAGCTCTGCGCGATGTGCCAGGCGAGATCCGGATGGCCCTTGACCACCGGCACCTTGCGCGGGCCCCAGCCTTCGTCGGCCGGCTGGAATTCTTCCGCGCAGCCGATTGCGAAGGTCGGGATGATGCGCATGTCGAACGCGGAGGCATGGTCGTTATAGACCAGCACGACGACGTCCGGCTTTTCCTTGGCTTCCCAGTCGCGAACCCAGTTGTAGCCGTCGAATACCGGCTTCCAATATTCTTCCTGGGTCTTGCCATTGTCCATTGCCGCGCCAACCGCGGGAATGTGGCTGGTCGTGACGCCAGCGGTAATGCGGGCCATCAACGCTTCTCCCTTATCGAGCGCATGCCTTCGGGCGAACGGCCCCCGGCGATCATCATCTGCGCATATTCTTCTTGAGTCATGCCGGTCATCGAACCGGCGGCGAATTGGAAGCTCTTGCCGTCGGTCGAGAACAGCTTGGCGAGGAAGTAGATGTTCCCGCCCTCATCCAGCATCGCGTTATAGTCGCGGGCCAGCACCGCGCTCTTCTGCTCGGGAGTCAGCTGCCATTCGTCGAGATAGGCGCTCTCGTCCGCCTTGAACTTCTCACGGTTCTCCGCCTTCATCAGGCTCATCGCGAACTGGTTGAGGTGATAGCCCTTGCGCGCGCGCTTCGCGGTATAGACGCGCGTGCCCGGAATATCGTCGAACTCCGCGAGGTAGGAGTGGATGTCTCTCGGCAGTGTCATGGCCGTCAGTCCTTCCAGTAGAGCCGCATCGGGTTGTCGACGAGCAGCTTGCGCTGCAATTCCGGCGTCGTCGCGATGCGGGGAATGAAGTCGACGAG
>JAQGKS010000124.1 GCA_028289965.1 Sphingomonas bacterium | reverse complement strand
CGCGAACGCCGCCTTGTCGGTGATCGGATTGCCCCATTCGGGCCACTCGCCGGGGGTCAGCGGCAGGCTGTCGTCGAGCATCGTGTTGAGCACATCGACGAACGGCACGTCGGCGACGACTGCCCCCCACAATTCCGGATCGGTGTTCGCCACTACCCCCATCAGCTCGCCACCAGCCGATCCGCCGTTGATCGCGATGTTGCCGGGCTTGGTGAACCCGGCCGCGATCAGGCCCTTGGCCGCGTCGGTGAAGTCGTGGAACGTGTTCCACCGCTCGGCCGCCTTGCCCTGGAGATACCAGCCGTAGCCGAGATCGTCGCCGCCGCGGATATGGGCGATGGCATAGGCATAGCCGCGATCGAGCAGGCTGAGCCGGACGGTCGAGAAGCTTGGCGGGATGGCATAGCCATAGGCGCCATAGGCATAGAGGAAGAGCTTGCCGCTGCCGTCCTTCCGGAACCCCTTGGGATAGACGATCGACACCGGGATCATCTTGCCGTCGCGCGCGGGCACCATCAGCCGTTCGGTGGCGTAGCGCGCCGGATCATAGCCGGAGGGAACCTCCTGCACCTTGAGCGTGGTCAGCGCCTGCGTCGCGGGCGCATAATCGTAGACCGTCTCCGGGGTGACCATCGAGCTGTAGGCGAGGCGGTAGCGCGGCGGATCATATTCGGGATTGCTGGCGAGGCCGACGGTGTAGCTCGCCTCGGTGAACGGCACGCGGCTCTCCTGCCCGTCATAGCCGCGCAGCCGGATCTGATCGAGCCCGTCGACCCGCTCGCTGATCACGAGATGCCCGGCGAAGCTGTTGATCCCGCGCAGATAGACCCGGTCCGAGCCGGGGATGACCGTCTTCCACGCGCCGGGCTTGGCGGGATCGGCCTCGGCGATGCGGAAATTGACATGCTCGTCATTGGTCAGGATCCACAGCCGGTCGTGCGCGGAGTCGACCGAATAGATGCGCTTGACCTTGCGCGGGGCGATCAGGATCGGCGGGGCGGCCGGATCGGCGGCCGGGACGAGGCGGATCTCGCTGGTCTGGTTGTCGCCGGTCGTCAGCGTGATCCACTTGCGATCCTGGGTCCGGCCGACGGCGACGTTGAAGCCGAGCTCCTCTTTTTCCTCGTAGAGCGTCCGGTCCGTTGCCGGATCGGTGCCGAGGATGTGGTGCCGCGCGCGATAGGTGCGCCAATTGTCATTGACCTCGGTGTAGACGAGGCTCCTGGAATCCGCGCCCCACGCGACCGCGCCGTTGGTGACGGTGCTGACGGTCTCGATGTCCTTGCCGGTCGCCAGATCGCGCACCCGCAGGGTGAAGCGCTCGGCTCCGTTGGCGTCGGACGACCAGGCGGCGAGCTGGCCATCGGGGCTGATCTCGAGCACCTGGAGGCGGAAATATTCCTTGCCCTCCGCCTCGACCGGTTCGTCCAGCACGATCCGGGCGTCGCCGCTTCCCGAGGCGGGCTTGCGATACCAGATGCGATATTGGCCGCCGGGCTTGAACGCCCACCAGTAGAGCCAGTCGCCATCCTTCTGCGGGACGCTCGAATCGTCCTCCTTGATGCGGCCCTTCATCTCCTCGAACAAAGTCTCGATCAGCGCCGCGTGCGGCTTCATCGCCGCTTCGAAATAGGCGTTCTCCGCCTTCAGATAGTCGAGTACCTCCGGGTCATCGACCTTCGGATAGCCGGCATCCTTCAGCCAGGCATAGGGATCCTCGATCGTGATGCCGTGGCGGGTGTAGCTGTGCGGCCGGACGGCGGCGGCGGGGGGCTTGGCATGGGGTTCGGACACGGCGACCTCGGCTGAAAGCGGTGCCGCGGCCAGCGCGGCGAGATAGGAAATGGCAAGGAAGCGCAGCCGGGGGCACGAGCGGATCAAGGCAATCCTCCTGCTGGCGTGTCGGCACGGGCGCGCCTATCTTCGCTGCCGCAGAGATAGAGGTGCGAGAGCGCATGTCCACCTACCAGGATCGATTGAAGGCACTTCGCGAGGAGCTTGCGCGCCGCCGGCTGGACGGGTTCGTGGTGCCGCTGACCGACGAGCATATGAGCGAATATGTCGGCGCCTATGCGCAGCGGCTGGCGTGGCTGACCGGGTTCCAGGGATCGGCCGGCTCGGCGGTGGTGCTGCCGGCGGAGGCCGCCATCTTCGTCGACGGGCGCTACACGCTGCAGGTGCGCGAGCAGGTCTCGGCCGATGACTGGAGCTACCAGGCGGTGCCGGAGACGAGCGTCGCCCAGTGGCTGCAGGCGCATGCGGCGGAGGGTGCGCGGATCGGCTATGATCCCTGGCTGCACACGCGCGGCTGGGTGAAGGCCGCCGCCGCGGCGCTGGCGAGCCGGGGCGCGACGCTGGTCGCGGTCGACACCAACCCGATCGACACCGTCTGGCCCGACCGGCCGGCACCGTCGGACGCGCGGCTGGTGGTCCATCCGGACAGCCTTGCCGGCCGCTCCTCGGCGGACAAGCGGCAGGAGATCGCCGACTGGCTGGTCAAGCGCGGTGCCGATGCGACGGTGCTGTCCGCGCTCGACTCGATCGCCTGGACGTTCAACGTGCGCGGCGCGGACGTCGAGCGCACGCCGGTCGCGCTGGCTTATGCCCTGGTCCACGCCGATGCGACGGCGGAGCTGTTCGTCGCCCCCGGCAAGATCGAGAGCGATGTCGCACAGCATCTCGGTAACGCCGTGACGGTGCGGCCGCGCACCGAATTTGCAGGCGCGCTGCGCGATCTTGCCGGCCGGCGCGTCGTCGCCGATCCGGATCGCGCCGTCTCCGCCATCTTCACCGA
>JAQGKS010000251.1 GCA_028289965.1 Sphingomonas bacterium | reverse complement strand
GCGGCCAGCTCATGGTGGCGGATCTCGTCGACCGCGCCGACCGGCAGATCGCCGAGCGGGAAGGGGCCATAAGAGGTGCGGATCAGCCGCGACACCTGCAGCCCGAGATATTCCAGCACGCGCCGGACCTCGCGATTCTTGCCCTCGGTCAGGGTCATTTCGATCCACACATTGGCGCCGGTCCGCCGCTCCAGATTGGCGTCAATCGATCCGTAGCGGACGCCTTCGATCTCGACGCCCTCGATCAGATCCTCGAGCTGCGCCTGGCTGACCTGGCCATATGCGCGGGCGCGGTAGCTGCGCGGCACCCCGGTCGCGGGCAGTTCCAGCTGGCGCTTCAACCCGCCATCGGTGGTGAGCAGAAGCAGCCCCTCGGTATTCAGATCGAGCCGGCCGACGGGCACGACGCGCGGCAGATCGGGCGGCAGCTTGTCGTAGATCGTCGGGCGGCCCTTCGGGTCACGCTCGGTCGTCAGCAATCCCTGCGGCTTGTGAAAGCGGAACAGCCGGGCGGCGGTGGGCGCCTCGACCGGCTTGCCATCGACGGTGACGTTGCGCAGCGACTCGATGATCGTCGCCGGGGTTTCGATCGCGACGCCGTCGATCGCGACCCGCCGCGCCTCGATCATTCGTTCGATCTCGCGCCGGGATGCGACCCCGGCGCGGGCGAGCAGCTTGGCGATGCGCTGCGGCTCCGTCTTCGAGGCGCGGAGCGGGCGGTCTGGCTCGCGGCGAGGTTTTTGATCGGTCGGCATCGCGCACCCCTAAACCGCGCGCCCGCATCGCGCCAGCCGGCTGAGCGGCGCGCGAGCAGGTTGACGCGGATCGGGGCGAGCGGCAACGACATCCGCGCGCCAGCCTGAACAAGGCAAAGGATCGAAAGACATCCGGTGATCGTTGCGACACGAGAAGGATCGTCCACCACTTTGTCGAGGATGAGGCGGATGACTGTGCCAGCGAACCGGGCGACAATACCGTATCAGGCGCGCCGTCTTTCCGCGGAGCGCTTCGCTACGGGAAAATTGCTCCCCGGCCGCGTTGAAAGCACCGCGCCGCCGGCATCCGACCGCGTCAGCTAATCAGGAGGGAAGCGGCGCAATGCTGTTCGGAAAGCGAAATCGAGCCGTCAACCGGATCATGATCGTCGAGGATGAGCCGCTGGTCGCGTTCGACAACGAGCATTCGTTGCGCGACCACGGGTTCGTCGTCGTCGCAACGGTGGATAGCGTGGCGGACGCGGTGCGCGGAATTGCCGAGCACGACCTCGATCTGGTGCTGGCGGACGTCAACCTCTCCGACGGCAACGGCATCGATGTCGCACTCGCCGCCCGGGAAAAGGGTGTGCCGCTTTTGTTCGTCACCGGCCTGTGCCCGGTCGAGGCGCAGATGCTGGCGATCGGTTGCCTGGCCAAGCCCTATAGCCAGCGCGATCTGCTCGACGCGCTCGCCGCGGTGGACGCATTGCTGTCGGACAAGCCGGCCAAGCGCATTCCGCGCGGGCTCAGCCTGTACCCGCCGAAATAAGGGCGGGTCCGAACCCGTTCGGTCGATCGGGCTCGCCGCTGTGCCGTGTCGGTCGGGCGTTCCGATGCTTTCCTCCGCTGTCGCCTCCGCTATGGTCGGGCGATGACCAGTATCGCCGCCGCCGCGCCAACGCACCCCACGGGCGTGCGCGCCTATTTCGAGCGTGCACCGCTTGCCGCTTTATTCCTCGGGATTTCATCGGGCTTCCCGTTCGCGATGATCGGGGCGACGCTCTCCAGCCGCCTCGCCGAGGCCGGAATCGACAAGAAGAGCGTCACCGCCTTCGCGCTCGTCATCCTCGCCTATAATCTGAAGTTCCTGTGGGCATGGGTGGTGGAAGGGGTCCGGCTGCCGCTGATCGGGCGGCTCGGCCAACGCGTCTCGTGGATGCTGTTCGCCGGTGCGCTGGTGCTGCTTGCCGTGATCAACCTAGGGCTTGCCGATCCGAATGCGGGCGTCGGCCAGGTCGCGCTGGCGGCGATCCTGCTCGGCATCGCCGGCGCGACCTATGATATCGTGATCGATGCCTATCGCATCGAACTGCTCGAGCCGCGCCAACTCGGCGCCGGCGCGGGGATGTCGCAATATGGCTGGCGGATCGGCGCGAGCGCGGCCGGCGCGCTGGCCCTGCTGCTCGCCGATCGGTTCGGCTGGGGGGCGGCCTATGCGGCCTGCGCCTGCTTCGCGCTGCCGGGGATGGTTACCGCGCTGGTGATGGGAGAGCCGCAGCGCCACCGCCCGATCGCCGAGCGCCGTCCCGCCGCGGAGATCGCCCAGGCGATCGTCGGCCCGTTCCTGGAATTCTTCCGGCGGCGCGGGGCGTGGCTCGTGCTCCTGTTCATCATCCTCCACAAGATCGGCGACACCCTCGCCAACCTTACCTTCCGGCTGCTGTTCAACGATCTCGGTTATTCGAAGGACGAGATCGCGATCTACGATGTCGGCGTCGGCTTCTGGGCGCTGCTCGCGGGCGTGTTCGTCGGCGGCATGCTCTACGCCCGGCTCGGCATGAAGCGATCGGTGCTGGTCAGCCTGATATTGATGGCGGTGTCCAACCTCAGCTTTGCCGGGCTGGCGTTGGCCGGTCATTCGAACGCGGCGATGGCCGGGGCGATTGGGTTCGAGAATTTCGCGAGCGGGATCGGCGGGGTCACCGTCGTCGCCTATTTCTCCGCGTTGACCGACCTGCGCTTCACCGCGGCCCAATATGCGCTGATCTCGGCCGCCGCGAGCATCGTCGGCCGCGTCGCCACCGGCACCACCGCGGGCGCGATGATCGAAACCTTCGGCTATGTCGATTTCTACCTGCTCACCACAGCCTTGGCGCTGCCCGGCATCGTCTTATTCTGGCTGATGATGCGCGCCGGGCTGATCGACCAGTCGATCGGCACGGCGGGTACGACCGGCGACGGCGACGCGCGCGCAACAACGGCCGACTAGCGGGCGAGGGGCCGCGAGGGGATGGATCGCTGCCCGCCTCAGTCGGGCAGCGATCCATCCGCGACGAGCACCGATCCGGCAAGGTAGAGTGAGCCGCCGATCAGCACGACCGGCGCGTTGGCCGGATCGGCTTCCCGCGCGATCCGCGAAACAGCCTCCGTCACGCCCTCGGCCGGGGCGGCGGGAATGCCGAGCGCCTGGGCAGTGGCTGCCAGCGCCGCGGGATCATGGTGGGCATGATCGGGCACGGCGACGGCCTGGATGCTGGCGGCGCGGCGCGCGAACGGCGTGAGCACGCCGTCCAGATCCTTGTTTGCCAGAACGCCGACGATCAGGTGAAACGGCCGCCCGCCTAGCCGCGGCGCATCGAAGAAGGTCGCGATCGCCTGCGCGCAATCGGGATTGTGCATCCCGTCGAGCCACAATTCGGCGCCCTCGGGCAGGCGTGCGAACAGATCGCCGCCCAGCCGTTGCAGGCGCGCCGGCCATTCCGCCCGGGCCATTGCCGCGCGGATCGCCGAGGGCGGGATTTCCAGCGCACTCTGGTGTCGCAGGATCGCGGTGGCGAGCCCCGCGTTGATCGCCTGATGCGCACCCGGCAAGCGCGGCAGCGGCAGTTCGAGCGTGCCTGCTTCGTCGCGGTAGTGGAGATGGTCGCCGTCGGCCGAAGCATCCCATAGGCCGCCCTTCGGCAACCAGGTCGCGCCCGCAGCCGATGCGGCCTGGCCGATCCGATCGGCCAGCACTGCGGGGTAATCGAGCGTGACGAGCGCCGCGCCCCGCTTGGCGATCCCGGCTTTCTCGGCGGCAATGTCCTCGATCCTGTCGCCCAGGAAGGCCTGGTGATCGATCCCCAATTGGGCGATGCCGCACACTGCCGGGGCGCGTATGACGTTGGTGGCGTCGAGCCGCCCGCCGAGCCCGACCTCGATGATGCACGCATCCGCCGGCGTCCGCGCGAACGCGAGGAAGGCCGCCGCGGTGGTCACCTCGAAAAAGCTGGCGCCGACATCGTCGCCGACGTCGAGAACCTCCGCCAGCAGATCGGCGAGGAGGGCGTCCTCGATCAGCCGGCCGGCGACCCGGATCCGTTCGTTGAAGCGCACCAGATGCGGGCTGGTGAAGACATGGGCGCTATGGCCCGCCGCCTCGATCGCGGCGCGGAGATAGGCGCAGACCGAGCCCTTGCCGTTGGTCCCCGCGACATGGAACACCGGCGGCAGCCGCCGCTCCGGATTGCCCAGCCGGTCGAGCAAGGTGGTGATCCGCTCGAGCCCGAGGATGTCCGCGCCGGGTGAGAGCATCGACAGCCGGTCGAGCTGCTGCTGGACGCGGGGATCGTCGGAATGCGCGTGGTCGGCCATAATGCCCTTCTTTCCGCCGGGCCGATGCCGGGCGGTGCTGCTGCTACGCCGCCTCGGCGGGCACGAGATAATCGATCAGCGAGGCGAGCGTCTCGCGCAGCTTGTGGCGATGCACGACCATGTCGAGCATGCCGTGATCGAGCAGATATTCGGCGCGCTGGAACCCCTCGGGCAGCTTCTCGCGGATCGTCGATTCGATCACCCGCTGCCCGGCAAAGCCGATCAGCGCGCCCGGCTCGGCGATCTGCACGTCGCCCAGCATCGCATAGGAAGCGGTGACGCCGCCCGTCGTCGGATCGGTCATCACGACGATGTAGGGCAAGGCGGCCGCGCGCAGCTTCTGGATCGCCACGGTCGTCTTGGGCATCTGCATCAGCGAGAGGATGCCCTCCTGCATCCGCGCGCCGCCGGCGGCGGTGAAGATGATGTAGGGGCAGCGCTCCGCGATCGCGGTCTCGATCCCGGCCACAAACGAGGTGCCGACGCCAAGGCCCATCGATCCGCCCATGAAGGCGAAATCCTGCACGCCGACAACGGCCTGCTTGCCCTCGATCGCGCCGCGCGCATTGATCAGCGCATCCTGCTCGCCGGTCTTCTGCCGCGCCGCCTTGATCCGATCGGCATAGCGCTTGGTATCGCGGAACTTGAGCGGATCCTCGCGCACCTGGGGCATCGGCAGCAGCGTGTAGATCCCGCCATCGAACAAGGCGTCGAAGCGTGCGCCTGGGCCGATCCGGCCGTGATGCTCGCACCGCGGGCAGATCGACTGGTTCTCTTCATATTCCTTGACGAACAGCATCTGCCCGCACCCCGGGCATTTGTGCCAGAGATTGTCGGGAGTCTCGCGCTTGGCAATGAACGGGATGCTCTGGCGGACGCGGTTGAGCCAGCTCATGCGGCGAGCTCCCGCCGGGCCGCACGCACGGCCTGGGCGAGGCCCGCGACCATCGCCTGCACCACCGGCGCCGGATCGTCGCCGGCCGCTGCGGCCTTGGCGATCGCCTCGACCACCGCCGACCCGACGACCACGCCGTCCGCAACGCGGGCAACCGCCGCCGCCTGATCGGGCGTGCGGATGCCGAAGCCGACCGCGACCGGAAGATCGGTCGATGCCTTGAGCCGGCCGACGGCGGCGGCGATGCTGCCTTCCGCTGCCTGCTGGAGCCCGGTGATGCCCGCGACGGAGACATAATAGAGAAAGCCGCTCGCCTGATCGAGCACGGCGGGCAGGCGTGCCGCGTCCGTCGTTGGTGTCGCCAGCCGCACCGGATCGATCCCGCGCGCGCGCAGCGCCGGGCCGAGCGACGCATCTTCCTCGGGCGGAATATCGACGCAGATCACGCCGTCGACCCCGGCGGCGGCGGCCGCATCGGCGAACCATTCCGGGCCGCGCCGCACCATCGGATTGGCATAGCCCATCAGCACGAGCGGCGTATCGGGATGACGGATGCGGAAACCTCTAGCGACTTCAAGCAGCTTGGCGGTCGTCGTTCCGGCGCCAAGCGAGCGCAGATTGGCCTGCTGGATGGCCGGGCCGTCGGCCATCGGATCGGTGAACGGCATGCCGAGTTCGATCACGTCGGCACCCCCGGCGACGGCGGCGTCGAGGATCGACGGCGTCACGGCGGGGGAGGGATCGCCGCCGGTGAGGAAGATCACCAGCGCGGCGCGGCCTTCCTCCGCACAGCGCGCGAAGGTCGTCTCGAGCCGGCTCATATCTGCACCTTCAGCGCCTCGGCGACGGTGAATATGTCCTTGTCGCCACGACCGGACAGGTTGAGCAGGATGATCTGATCCTCCCGATATTCCCGTGCCTTGTCGACGATCGCCGCCAGAGCGTGCGAGCATTCGAGCGCGGGGATGATGCCTTCCGTGCGGCAGCAGAGCTGGAACGCATCCAGCGCCTGCTGATCGGTCACGCCCTCATATTGGACGCGGCCGATCTCGTGCAGCCAGCTATGTTCGGGGCCGATGCCCGGATAATCGAGCCCGGCCGAGATCGAATGCGCCTCGGTGATCTGCCCGTCTTCGTCCTGCAGCAGATAGGTGCGGTTGCCGTGGAGGATGCCGGGTATGCCGCCGTTCAGGCTGGCGGCGTGCTTGCCCGTGTCGATGCCGTGCCCGGCGGCTTCGATCCCGAGCATCGCGACATCGTCGTCGAGGAAGGCGTGGAACAGCCCGATCGCGTTCGATCCGCCACCGACCGCGGCGACCAGCAGGTCCGGCAGCCGACCTTCGGCTTCGAGGATCTGTTCGCGTGCCTCATTGCCGATCACCGACTGGAAGTCGCGGACGAGCTCCGGATAGGGGTGCGGGCCCGCGGCGGTGCCGATGATGTAGAATGTGTCGTGGACGTTGGCGACCCAGTCGCGCAGCGCCTCGTTCATTGCATCCTTGAGCGTCTGCGCCCCGCTCGTCACCGCGCGGACTTCGGCCCCGAGCAGCTTCATGCGGAAGACGTTGGGCGCCTGCCGCTCGATATCGCGCGCGCCCATGAAGATCGTGCAGGGCAGGCCGAAACGCGCCGCGACGGTCGCGGTGGCGACGCCGTGCTGGCCGGCGCCGGTCTCCGCGATGATCCGGGTCTTGCCCATGCGGCGGGCGAGCAGGATCTGGCCGATGCAATTGTTGATCTTGTGCGCGCCGGTATGGTTCAGCTCTTCGCGCTTGAAGTAGATCTTCGGGCCCATGCCCTCGGGCGCGCTGTCGCGCAGCGCCTCGCTCAGCCGTTCCGCATGGTAGAGCGGGCTCGGCCGCCCGACATAATGCTTGAACAGATAATCCAGTTCTTCCTGGAACGCGGGATCCTGCTTGGCCGCGCGATATTCGCGCTCCAGATCGAGGATCAGCGGCATCAGCGTTTCGGCGACATAGCGGCCGCCGAAGGCACCGAAATGGCCGGTCGGGTCGGGCTGGGCCCGTAGGGAGTTTGGCAAGGTCATAGCTGGGCGACCGATTGGAGGAAGGCGGCGATCTTGTCCACATCCTTGACGCCCGGCGCGCTTTCGACGCCCGAGGATATGTCGACCAAAGCGGCGCCGCTGATGCGCACGGCATCGGCGATATTGTCGGCATCGAGCCCGCCGGAGAGCGCCCAGGGAAGCGGGTGGCGGAAGGATTCGAGGAGCCGCCAGTCGAACCGCATCCCCATTCCGCCGGGCAGCGCGGCGCC
>JAQGKS010000182.1 GCA_028289965.1 Sphingomonas bacterium | reverse complement strand
CGTCGCGCCGGCTATATTCGACCGTCGCTAGAATCTCGAGCCGCGAAGTCGGCCGAGCGAGCAGCCGGGCGCGCATGCCAAGCGTGTTCGCATCCCCGAACCCATTCTTGAAGTAACCGTCATGATCAGTACTCGCCGCGGAGATGCGCAGTGCGACATTGGGCGCGAGCGGCACGTTGATCATGCCCTCAGTCGTCAGCAGCGAATAATTTCCGGCGGAGAAAGACACCTTCGACTGAAAGTCCATCGTTGGACGGGCGGTGATCAAATTGACGGAGCCGCCGGTTGAATTGCGGCCCTGCAGTGTGCCCTGTGGACCACGCAACAGCTCGATGCGCTCGAGATCGAACAAGATGTTGGGCATGGCGTAAGGGCGATCGACATAGATCCCGTCGACGTTATAGGCGATCGACTGGTCCACCGCAGGCTGCGACGAATAATTGCCGACCCCGCGAATATAGGTCAGCAGCAGGAAGCTCGGCTGGAACTGGACAGATGGCGCAAGGCCGGTGAGCTGCGATGCATCAGTAATGCCGCGTGCCTCGATCGCCGCCGAACCGACCGCCGTCACAGACAGCGCCGCTCGCTGAAGAGTCTCGGGGCGCTTCGACGCGGTTACCACGATATCCGCGAGGCCGGTCTGCGCGGGGGCCCCCGTCTCCGCGTTGTTGACCGCGCTTGCATCCGGCGCATCGGCCCCTGACGTACCAGCGGCGGGCGCGGCGTTCACCGGCGCCGGCTGAGCTTGCGCTGCGGCGGCCATTGCGCAGGCGCATAGAATGGCGGTGGTCGAACGGAGCGTGGCCTTTCGTGCCACCCCCTTACCGATGCTATAGTGGATCCCGTTCACGTCGGCCCCTCCGCTCTTACTTTGCTCTACCTGTCGCACGAATGCCGCAGGCTCGAACGAGTGCTACCGGCTGCTGGCCGAGGGATCTTCCATCGAAGCGAAACGCACACTTTCGTGGGAGCGAATTGAACCGAACGACAGCCTGTGCTTGCGCTGAGCCGCCGCGCCGAATTCTGGACCCAAAGTCGCCGCAAACGTTGGATCGGCCCGGCACCAAGGGGGCTGCAGCGGCCTCAATACCGCGGACTTCCGATCCAACATATTCGGTACCGGCCTTCGCAAGAGTAAGCGAGGGTTGGCCGGCGGCCCGGCCGATATGCTCGTGCTAGGCGAGCTGCCCCGAGGGCGAAAGCAGATCGCGCCTGGTTCCGCGCGGAACTGGTAATCGCGTGCCCCCGACCACTGAGAAGTCCTGGCGTCCAATGTCGCATCGCAAGCCCATGTTGGGCCTAATGACGGGCACCTTCGATGACTGCGGGTGCAAGCCCGGCTCCAACGCGATCGGGCTGAACGCACGCTACAGTGATGTGCGCGATCTGAGTGGTCAGCGCGAGCTGAAGCCAGCGAAGCTCATGCCACCCCGGTAAGCGCCTCCCCGGGCGACGCCCAGATGCTATCACGCACCTTCCCGAGCAGGCAAAGGAGCATGGCACGCTCGCCGGATGTAAGGCTCTGCGAAAGCGCGCCGTCCCAGACTTGGAGCGCGGCTGGCACGCTATCCAACAGCTGCTCTCCCCGCGGCCTCAGCCACAGGCCGAGAGTGCGCTGGTCGCGACCCTGCCGCCGTTCAATCAAGTCACGCCCCGAAAGCCGAATAACGAGCTTCATCGCGGCCGACCGATTTACCGCAAGAAGCCGGCTTAGACTTGTCTGATCGCAGCCAGGATGGTCGCGAAGGAAGAGCAGCGCCGTTAGCTGGCCGGGCGTGATGTCGAGACCAGCCAGCGCGGGGCGCGCGCCCCGCATGGCAAGCATATTGGTATGATACACTTGGTAGCCCAGCATATCCTCCAGCCGTGCGATCGCGGGTACCGCAGTGTCTTGCCCCTGTCGTGCAAACGTCATATCCCGCCGCTCAAGAGACTGTCAGTGAACCCGCGCGCGGTCGCGGGCGTTTGCCCGGAATTCCCGGGGCGAAAGTCCGAAATGCTTTCGAAACTCCGTCGAGAAATAGGACGAGCTGTTAAAGCCGCAGGCGAACGATATTTCTGTTATCGACCTATGATCCTCGCCTCCATCGCGCAGGAGCCTCGCGCAGGCCTCGAGCCGCATGTTGCGAATATATTCGGACGGAGTGATGTTCTCCCGGGCGAAGGCAAGCTGCACGTATCGGGGGCTGAGGCTGAGTCCTTGCGCAATCGCACCTACGGAGAGGTCGGCATCGTAGAAGTGTCGCTTGATATAGGCCTTCACCTGCGCGCGGCGGACATCCAGCGCCTTGGAGAGCACGCGCTCGTCCGGCCGATCCACCGGCGGCTTGGATAGCGAGGCGACGGAAAGCATTTCAAGGAACGAACGAGCCAGCCTCGGTCCGGTCTCATCGAACATGCCGGAGCAGGAGAGCGACCACGCCGAGTCGATCATGCTCTTCAGCGTTTCCTGCAGGTGGAGCGGCAGATTGAGCCGCCGTCCGACTAGGCCCACATGGTGCGGCACGATCTCATGGAAAAGATCCTCCTCGATGATCAGGCAGGAATGCTCATATTCCCGACCCACGAGCCATTCACTCGGCATCTGCGAGCTGAGGATTACCATTTCATTCGGCTGCACGTGCATCGCCGGCGAGCCGGGAAGCCGGATGGTGGAGGCCTGATCCGCGATGGATGCGTAATATTTGCGCTTACGCTGGACGCTGCCGCAGCTGTTGACGAGCCTTACCGGCGCCATCTGTGCTCGGCTCACAACGACGCCGTCAGCACTTGCCCAGCTAACCGTCGAAGGGCGGCGCGGGGCGCCCACCGGCTCTGCCGCCCAAGTGGACGAAAAGCATTCGGATACGATCGACCCGATGAGCGAGAAGCGCTCGCGCAGGTTGGACGAACTGGCCTCCACCGTCTGCATCAGACTCAAGCGATCCTCCACCGGGTTTGCCGCCATAGCGGGGCTAGGGGCTTTCCCCTGTTGTGGCGAGATTGTATCCGGGTGCAACAATCCGCAAGGGCTTTCTCGTCGGTCCGCGAATAGTTCGTTTTTATGGAACAGTTTCGTTCGGCGGGACGAAAGTCGCGCTCAAAGGCCCGTGTAAGCTCGTGCAGCGCGGCACTCGCGGCGAACCATCGATCGAGGAAACAGGCGCGTGGCGACAACCGACGAGAGACTCGACGCTTTGATGCGCGACGTGCGCTATCTTCGCGACCGTCAGGAAATACTTGACTGCGTCAACCTGTACGGACGCGGTCTCGACCGCTTGGATGCGACACTAATTCGAGACGCCTATCATCCCGACGCGATCGATCATCACGGCCCCTTCCTGGGAGACATCGACGCGTTCGTGCCGTTCGCGATCGATTGCGAGGCATTTTTTCAATCTACGCACCACGGCGTCACCAGCCACAACTGCGAAATCGACGGCGACACAGCGCATGCCGAGAGCTACGTTTATTTCTTCGCTGTTCAGCCAGGCGGCGCAACGCTCGGTGCGGGCTACGGTCGCTATCTCGACCGCTTCGAACGACGTGATGGACGCTGGGCAATCGTGGTACGGCGGCTGGTGATGGACTGCACATTCGAGGTGCCGCGTTCCGGCTGGCTCGGCCCTGATTGGGACAAGCTGCCCGGCCTCCGTGATCGCAACGACCTAAGCTATCAGCGCCCACTCGCTCGGCCAACGGCCGAAGCGTGAGCCACGATGCTCCAAACCGCCTTGATGCGAATGTGGCCGGATTGTTTACGCCGTTCACCATCGGCCATGTCACGCTCCCCAACCGCTTCGTCATGCCAGGAATGCAGCGCGGCTGGTGCCGCGACGGCGCCCCCCTACCCGAGCTAGCCGACTATTACCGGCGGCGCGTCGAAGGCGGCGTGGCCATGGTCATCAGCGAATCCTGCGCGGTCAACCACCCTTCCGCGACCGCGCAGCCCGGCGCCTGCAAGCTCAATCCTGCGACGCTGGATGGCTGGTCGCGCTGTGTCGACTCCGTGATGGCTGCCGGCGGACAGATGCTGCTTCAGCTTTGGCACGAAGGCGCCCTGCGCAACGATGCGGACGGGCGGACGCTAAGTCCCTCCGGCTTAGGTTATCGGGGCTTTGCCCAGGGGCGGGCCGCGACGCTCGACGAGTTGGCAGAACTCCGCGACGCCTACGTCGCTAGCGCCCTGCTCGCTCGGCGTGCCGGCGCCACCGGGGTCGAGGTGCACGCCGCACACGGCTATATGCTCGACCAGTTCCTCTGGGCGGAAACCAACATCCGCAACGATGGCTATGGCGGAGCGGCGATCGAGGACCGGGTGCGCTTTCCGGCTGAGATCGTGGCGGCAATCCGTCAGGCGTGTGGCTCCGACTTCCTCATCTCGCTGCGTTTCTCGCAGTGGAAGGAGCATGACTATGCGGCTCGCGTAGCGGAGACGCCGGATGAGCTGCGAGCGATGACGCGCATCCTGCGCGAGGCTGGCGCCGACATGCTGCACGCGTCGAGCCGGCGCTTCTGGGTCCCGGAGTGGCCGGACAGCAATCGCAGCCTCGCCGGATGGACACGCGCTCTCAGCGAGCTTCCTACCATCACGGTCGGCAGCGTCGGACTCGACAAGGACGTGATGGAGAGCTTCACCACCGAGGGCGAGGCCCGCGGTACCGTCTCGGCCTCAGTCTCCGAACTGTCGCGCCGCCTCGCGGAGGGCGAGTTCGATCTCGTTTCGGTCGGCCGCAGCCTGATCGGTGATCCCGACTGGGTCGCCAAGGTCCGCAGCGGCGATCACGCGGCGATACGGCCGTTCCGAAAGGACGATCTGGGCGTCGTTGAATGGGAAAGTTGAACGTGGCGCGACTGAGCCTAGAGGGAGCTTCGGCAATGAGGAGTTTACTCGCCGTAGGTTTTATCCTCGTCCTGCCGCTGGCCGGGATGGCGGCGCCAATTGCGCCCGCGGAGGCCGCGACAAGCTGTGGCCGCAGCTGCCTCGAAGACTTCATGCAGTCCTATCTGAAAGCGGTCGTCGCGCATGATGCGGCCAAGCTGCCGCTGGCGACTGGAGTCAAATATACCGAAAACCAGGCGATCGTGCGGATGGGCGACGGCCTGTGGAAGGCGGTCGAGCAGCTCGGCAGCTACCGGATCATGGCTTCCGACATGCGCAACCAGCAAATCGCCTTCATGGGCAATGCCAAGCTTGCGAGCGGCTGGACGATGCTGGCGGTCCGGCTGCGTATCGTCGATGGTAGCATCTCCGAGGTCGAAGCTATCGCACCCGGCGCCGCGGCCGCCAGCGGGACGTTCGACCTGTCGGGCGGAGCGGCCAACCTCCGGGCTGCCCGACCGGCCTTCACCACCGCCCTGAAGGCCAGCGAGCGGCGCGACCGTTCACAGATCATCCAAGCCGCGGAACTCCATTATGAGGGAATCCAGCGGGGCAACGGCGATATCGTGCCCTTCGGCGAGGACTGCATCAAGATCGAGAATGGCGTTCAGTTGATCAAGAATCCCAACTTCCACGGCCCGGGCGCCTCGCCATCGGGAAAGCCCGTGCCCAAGTTCCAGGCGATGAGCTGCCATGATCAGTTCAACACGCATATTTGGGAAACCGACACGATCACCGATCGCCGCTACCCAGTAGTCGACGAAGAGCGTGGCATCGTTGTCGCCTTCGCGATGTACAACCAATATGCGAAGGGGCCTTGCGCCATCGTCGTCGACGTTGGTCCGGTCTGTCCGAAGGATCCCGTCGAGCCGTATTCGCTGGCGATTGCGGAGGCGTTCAAGGTCCGGGCCGGCCTGATCCAGGAGGTGGAGGCAGTCTTCACCGTCTTGCCGATGCTGAAAGAGCGCGGCGTATGGTGAGACGACATACACCTAAACCGAAAGTGGCAAGTCTGCGGTAATGGGTGGGTTTAATACGAGCGAGCACGTCGCTGAGCACGGGGTGCGCAAGGCCGACGCTGGAAGCCGCCCAGCTAAAGGCAGCACGCAACGCCTAGCGAGGCACGATTACCATTGCCAATGGACAAGCGGATCAGGCGCTACCCTACGCCGGATTGAGAGCGCCAGCATGATAGTCTGCCAAGGTCTAGTCTATGCGCGTTTGTCTGCTGGGGAATGTTACGAGAGACCACGGCCGGTGGTGAAGCACGGGATCATTTCGTTCATATCGGCCGAACTCCGCGCCGCCTCGTCTTGGATAGATCGATCTGGACTGCAGCGGGACGCGGCCCCGTCAATCCTGCCTAGCTCAGTCCAAGCAGTTGGCGCGCGAGCGACCACTGCAACGACCGTCCGTATTTCAAAGGAATGGAATGGCTTCGGTGGAATGACAGTCGAGCACGGTTTGGCCGCGAATTGAGGGTAGCACGACCATGAAGATGCTGTTTGCGGCGAGCTTGCTTGCCATCACCCCGCTGTTGGGCGGGACTACGGCAGCAACGCCTGGCAGCTCCGCGGCGAGCTGTGGCCGAAGCTGCCTGGATCGCACCGGTCGAGATATCGCGCCCGACCCGGCACGAAATTTGACCTTAGAAATCAGATCGCTGAGCGCAGCAGGTGCCAAGGCAGCATTGGCGGGCGCAGAGGCCGAGGCGATACGCAATGGCTTGCGGGTAGCTATCACCGTTACCGACAGCCAGGGCCTCCCCTTGGCGACCCTGCGTATGGATGGTGCACCGACGATGTCCATCGCGGTCTCCGCCGCTAAAGCGCGCACTGCGGCCCAGCTCGGAAAGCCTTCGGGAGATTTCCAGAAGCTCATCGATGCAGGATCGGTATCGCTACTTTCGATACCGGACTTTGCACCATGGGAAGGCGGTGTGCCGATCATCGCGAACGAAACTGTTCTGGGTGCAGTAGGCGTAAGCGGAGCTGATGCAGCGCAAGACGCCCGCACCGCAGCGGCAGGGGTGCAGGCGATTTCGCATCTATTGCGAGGCGCGGACAAGGAAAAGTAGCGGCATAAGCGGGCGATGGTCAGCGCCCCCGACATTAGTGCGTTTCGGGTATACCAGTGAGTAATGTCGGATAGACCAGCGTTATCTCAATTTGTTCACTTGTGTTTCTAGTTCTTGCGCACGCTGGTGTTCTAGCGGCGCGATGCTAGTGGGCAAAACCTGCCTGAGAATCAACGTTTCACTTAGCTCCGTCCGCGCCGAAGCCGCCCGTCATGATGGTACCGGGCGAGAGCTGCGCGCACTCGCCGGGGCCGACTTCTGAGCCGCTGGAGGCAGCTTCTTTGACAAAGCTGCCTATGTGTGGCAGTATGGCAACACATGGCCTCATGCGTGCGCCGGACCCTCTGACATTGAGAACAGCTATGGCAGCGCTGCAAAGGTGCTGGCGGGGGCGGACGTGCGTCGGCTGCTGAGGCATGTAGAAAATAACCGTCATCCAGCGCGCGACCGCGTCATGATCTTGCTCAGCTTCAAGGCTGGCTTGCGGGCGTGCGAGATCGCAGGGCTTGACTGGGTCATGGTGTTAAAGCCCTGCGGTCGTTTGAGTGACCACCTCCACGTAGCTGATCATATCGCGAAGATGGGCTCGGGTCGTCGGATCCCGCTTCACCCCCAGCTGCTCGCCGCGCTCCGAGCGCTGCACCGCCAGGCTGGCAAGCCGGCTGGTTGGGCCGGTGATACGATCCGAGCGTGGCGGCCCGCTGCCGGCGCGCAGCGTCGTCAACTGGTTCGCACAGACTTACGCGGCGGTCGGCCTTGCCGGATGTTCGTCTCCTTCGGGCCGTCGAACCTTCATCACCCGTACCGCGCGCATGCCCGCCAAGACCGGTGGCTCGCTGCGCGATGTCCAGGAGCTTGCCGGCCACCGCGCACTGACCACCACCGAGCGCTACATCGAGCGCAACCGCGACGCACAGCGTCGGCTGATCCGCCTGATCTAACCATCCCACCCATAATCGAGCACAGGAGCACGGCCATGGCGGGCACTGAACGGGCGAACTATGTCCGCGGCACGCGTGCGGAGCGCATTGGGGCGCTAAATGACGACTTACGCACACACGGCGCAGGTGGGCTACTCACCATCACCCGCGGCATCGCGGCGCTTGGGCCGGAGTTGGTGAGCAGCATTCTAGCCGTGGTCCGCACCTTCGACGCTTTCGACACGCGCAACGACCCTTACGGCGAACATGATCTCGGCATCCTCCAGGTCGGCGGGCGCTCGATCCGATCAGCTGCTGCCGGCTGGGACGGTCGCCGGGCCCGAGCTTGTCGCCCCAGAGGGGGGCGAGCGTCAGCCCGTCCGTGTTGATCAAGCGCGAGGTCTGCCGCCGCTGCACCAGCGCCTCTGCCTCCTTGACCTTGCCGCTCTCGACCTTGAGCCGGAGCATCAGCAGCTGCGCGACGCCATTCTCCTGGGTCGCGGCGAACATCGCGATCTGGCCGGCATCGTCGTCGGCGACGACGTCGTGATAGCCGCCCTTCGGCCCGGACGAGGCAGGCCGCTGCCCGCTGTGCTTCCCATCGCACGAGTCCGGGCCGGCTTTACTGCTCCGCGCGCGTCAGAAGTTGACGCCCAGCGTCGCGCCATAGGTGCGCGGCGGCAGGAACGTCTGGCCGACCGTGCGCGTGAGCGAGACGGCGAAGGCGCCGCTCGAGACGAGCTTGTTCGCCAGGTTCTTGCCAAACAGCGACAGCGACCAGCGGTCGTCCGGCGAGTGATAGGTCACGCCCGCGTCGATCAGCGTATAGGACGCCTGGCGGAAGACGGGCGCGTTGAACTCGCTGAAGAACTGCTCACCCTTATACGACAGGTCCGCCGCAACGACGACGCGTCCGCCATTGGCGAGGCTGACGACATCGGCGTCGGTGTGCAGGTTGAACGACCATTTCGGCGACTGCCGCGGGCGATCGCCGCGCAGCGAGATGATCGGCGGCGCGCGCGGCGGAACGGCGATCGGGCCGAGGATGATCTCGGGATCGAGCTGATTGATCGACTGGAACTCGCCGAACCGTGCGTTGAGATAGGCGGCACCCGCGTCGATCCGCAGCTGCGGGATCGGCCGCGCCTTGATCTCGAACTCGATCCCCTCGCCCTTGAGCGTCGCCGCATTCTCGAAGCGCTGGGCAAAGCCCGTGCCGCTGGCGTTGGTCGGCACCGTGCGGCCGACCTGCAGATCCGAAAGACGGTAGGAGAAAGCCGCGACATTGGCGATCAGGCGGCGATTGAAGAAACTGCTCTTGACCCCGATTTCATGGTTCTTGATCGTTTCGGGACGCGAAATCCCCTGATCGAGATTGCCGAGCAGGCCGGCACCGGTCTTGAAGCCCTCCGAATAGGTATAGTAAAACAGGATGTCCTCGGACGGCTTGAACTCGAGGCCGACCTCCGGGGTGAAGTCGGAGAAGGACTTCTTGTCGGCCAGCGCGCGGCTTACGCGGGCGTTGTTGGCCAGGATCACCAGGCTCGAATTGTCGACCGCGCGGCTTTCGTGGGTAAACCGTCCGCCGAGCTTGAGGCCGAAGCGATCGGTCAAATGGAGCGTGGTGTTGGCGAAGGCCGCATAGGATTCGGCCTTGCCCGTGCCGAGCAGCACGACGCGCTGGGTCAGCAGGCTGGCCTGAGCCGGCGGCACCGGATCGCCGGTGAAGCCGGTCCGATTATCCTCGAAGCTGTTCTCGTGGAAGTAGAAGAAGGCCGCGATGCCGTCGGCGCCGATCCCGGTGCCGAACAGGCCGTCGGTCGAGAAGTTGAGCTGAAGTTCGTTGCTGAACTGCTCGCTGGTGAATTCCTGATAATGGATGGTGGCCGGAAGGCCGGTCAGGTCGAACCGGTTGACCACGCGCGAGATGTCGAAATCCTCGACGCGCGTGCTGTCGACGTCGCGATAATTGGTGATGTTGGTCAGCCGGAAGGTATCGTCGAGCTGCCAGTTGAAGGTCGCCGTGGTCGATCGGGTGCGGATATAATTGGCGGGATCGACTTCGCTCGCCACGTTGCGCGGGCCGCCGGTGGCGAAGCCGCCGAGCCCGAACGGCCGCAGCGCGGCAGGGTTGGCCGAGTTGAGATAGTCGAAGGTCGGCTGCTTATATTTGAGACTGCGGCCATTATCCTTCTCGCGATAATATTCCGCCGAAACCAGCAGATCGGCCCGATCGCCGATCAGGAATTTGAGCTGCCCCCGCCCGGAGAAGTTGCGCGCATCGTCGACATCGTTGCCGGTCACCTCGTTGATGCCATAGCCGTCATGCCGGTTGAAGCGCAGCGCCAGGCGGCCCTGCACCGCATCGCCGATAATCGGGCCGCCGACGGCGGTTTCCAGCAGGATCTGGTCGTAATTGCCATAGGTCGCGCGGGCATAGCCTTCGAGCGTCTCGGTCGGCTTGCTGGTGATCATGTTGATCGCGCCGCCGGTGGCGTTGCGGCCGTAGAGCGTGCCCTGCGGCCCGCGCAGCACCTCGATCCGCTCGAGATCGAACACCGAGGTGAACTGGGCGATCGGGCTGTTGACCACCGCGCCGTCGACATGGAGCGCGACCGACGGATCGACGCCCGCGGTCTGCTCGCTCAGGCCGATGCCGCGCATGAAGATCTTGGCGATACCGCCATTGTTGCCGACCGACAGCGACGGCGAGATATGCTGGACGTCCTCAAGGCTGAGCGTGTGCGATTCGGTCAGCCGCAAAGCGCCGACCGAGCTGACCGAAACGCTGACGTCCTGAAGCGGCTGGGCGCGTTTCTGCGCGGTGACGATGATCTCCTCGACGCCGACGCTGTCCGCCGGCGCGGCTCCGCTCGCCGCGGGCGCCGGGGCACTGTCCTGCGCCCACGCCGAACCGGGCACCAGCCAGAGGGCGCAGGACGATGCGAGCACCGCCATCGTGGCGCGCCGGCCGAGTGCCAGGGGACGCAACCGCGAACCGGAAACGACAGTCATCAGCCTCTCCTGTATTTATATGTAATTGTCGTGTCGGTGCCGTCGTCCGGGAGGGGACCGCCGGATCAGTCCGCCAGTGGCGCGATGTGGAAGATCCGCTCTGCGTTGCCGTGATAGAGCTGGTGTCGTTCACTCTCGCTCACCGGTGCCGCATCCATGAAGGCGACCGCCGGCTCCATCGGCTGGTAGGGATAGTCGATCGACCAGAGGACGTTGTCGATGCCCACCTTGTCGATCGCGTAGCGCAGCGCGAGCGGGTCTTCGACACCGCTGGTGGTCAGCACGAAATTGCGCTGGAAATATTCCGCCATCGTCAGTTCGGTCTTCGGGGCGCGGCCGATCGCCTGGGCCCGGCTGTTCATGAAGGTGATCCGCCAGATCCAGAACGGGATTGCTTCGCCCATATGGCCGACGCAGATCTTGAGCTTCGGAAAGCGATCGAACACGCCGGCGGCCATCATCCGAACCATGTGGGTGCCGACCTCGACGCCGTAGCCCCACATCGCCGAATCCATGCCATAATCCTGCAGCGGCCCCTTCAGCGTGTCGGACGCGGCGCGCGGATGGATATAGATGCAGGCGTTCAGCGCCTCGGCGGCCTCCAGGCAGTCCCAATATTTGGGATCGTCCAGATATTCGCCGTTGGTGTGCGAATTGACGATGAAGCCGTTGAGGCCGAGCGGCCCCATCGCCCGCTCCATCTCGCGCGCGGCGCGCTTGGGGCTGTGCGGCGCGAAGCTGGCGAGCCCGGCAAAGCGCGTCGGATGGCGGGCGCAGACCTCGGCGAGCCGATCATTGGCCAGCGCGGCAAGGTCGGTCGCGGTATCGGCATCGAACATCTGGACGCCGGGCGCGGTGAGCGACAGCAGGTGCATGTCGACGCCATACTGATCCATCTGGCGCAGCCGCTCGCCCTCGACGTCGAGCAGCCCGTCGAGGAAGTTCATCGACGCATAGCCAGATTCGTCGGTCTCGGCATCGTAGATGCCGCGGCACAGCAGCTTGTCGAGGCTGCTGCTCGGCCCGCGGACGATATCGCGCAGCGCGTGCGCGACCTCGGGGACGGAGAATGCCTCTTCGGTAGCGATACGGCGCATCCTGGTCATGCTGGTCGTTCCTCGATGTCGGTAGCGGATGAAGCACGTCGCCCGCCCAGCCAGAAGGCCAGCGCGGCGGCGATGAGCAGGGGGAGTATCGGGATGGCGAAGAACTGCCGCGGCTGGCTCATCCCCAGGGCGATGGCCAGCGAGCCGACCAGCGGCCCGGCGATCGATCCGAGCCGGCCCAGGCCGAGCGCCCAGCCGAGCCCCGCCGCGCGGATCTCGGCCGGATAGGTCGCGCCCGCCGCGCCGTTGATCGCATTCTGCGTACCGGTCACGAAGAAGCCGAGCGTCACGATCAGCAGGATGACCGCCTCGCGCGACCAATTGTGCGCGGTCAGCACGAGCAGCACGCACGCCGCCAGCGAAGCGGAGAGCGTCACCGTCCGCCAGCCGCGGTGGGCGAGGATCAGGCTGGCGATGATCCCGCCGCCGAGGCCGCCGGCATGATAGGCCGTGCCGACCCAGGCCGCATCGGCGATCGACAGCCCGCTATCGGTCATCAGCAGCGGGATCCACCCGCTGAGCAGGTAGACGTTCATCAGGACGGCGGCAAAGATGATCCAGATCGCCACGCTGGTCGCCCGATTGGCGGGGGCGAGCAAGGCGCGAACGCCGCCGAGCAGACCGCCGCGCACCGCGCCGGACGCGCGCGGCTTCAGCACCGGGCTGTCGGGAAGTCCGATGGCGAGCATCGCCGCCACCAGCAACGGCAGCAGGCCGCCGGCGACGAACACCGATCGCCAGCCATAAGCCGGCATCAGCCGCGCGGCGAGCGCACCGGCAAGCACCCCGCCGAGCGTGATGCCGAGGCCGACCAAAGCCGTGCGCGTGCTCTGCTGCCCGGGCGGGGCAAGCTCCCCCGCGAGCGCCAGGGCGTTGGGCAGGAACCCGCCCAGCCCGACGCCGATCAGCGCGCGCAGGACGATCAGCATCGGCAGGTTGGTTGCCGCCGCCGCCACGAGCGAGAGCAGGCCATAAGCGATACAGCAGCCGATCAGGATTCGCCGCCGCCCGATCCGGTCCCCCAATGGGCCGACGAACAGCGCGCCGAACAGCACGCCGACGAGGCTGGCACTGAGCAGCGGCCCGACCTGCGCGCGCGAAAGATCGAACGCCTCGACGATCGCGGGGGCGGCGAAGTTGGCGGCCTGGAGATCATATCCCTCGACGACCAGCGCGATGAGGATCAGCCAGAACCCGCGACCGCCGCGGTCACCCGCCTTAGCCCCCGCGAGCGTAGTCTTGGCGTCGGCCAACTTTTGCATTCCTCTCCCCGCTTGCGATCTTTGCCGCAAAACATTAGAACCATGCTTCTAATTCGAGTGCAAGCGCGCTTTTTTACTGCCCGCAGTTCCGCATTGCACGATGGACTTGAAGACGGCCAGGGAGGTCAGATGGATACGTCCACCTCGATCGATGCGGCATCGCCGGACGCTACGGATTTCCCCCATCTGCCGCGCAAGCCGGTGCAGGACCGGAGCAAGGCAGCGACCGAACGGATGGTCGAGGCCGGCAAGCGGCTCCTCGCGCTCCGCGATATCGACCTCATCTCGATCAAGGACATCGCGACCGAGGCCGGCGCCTCGATCGGCAGTTTCTACCATCGTTTCGGGACCAAGGATCGCTACTTCCGCTACCTTGTCGACGACATGATCGCGCGGCGCGAAGCATCGGCGATGGAGAGTTACGGGCGCCTCTCTATGCCCGAGCTTCCGGAGGCTCTCGCCCGCGGCGCGATCGCCAACCATAGTCTGCACGCCGGGCTGTTGAGGTCGGCCATCCGCAGCCACATCTGCGGCACCGACATGTGGCTGCCGATCCGGGCGATGGGGCGGCGGCTGGTCGACGAGTATCGCCGGCGGGCCGCACTCTATATCGGGCGTCCCCTGACGCGCGAGGAATCGGAGCGGATCGCGCTGGCCTTCGTCTGGCTTTACGGCTCGCTCGCACAAAGCGTGATCCAGCTGAACGCGATCTCCGACTATGAGATCGAAATGGACGTGTTCGAAGCCGAGGCGGTCGCCAACTTCGTCAACATGCTCAAGCACGCGATCCACTAACGCCCGTGGCCGCCGGCGCCGCCCACGGCATCCGCCCGCGCTCGGCGACGATCGCGACCCCGAAGGTGGACGGCGACGCCTGGGGGACTGAGGGCCGCGCAAGCGCAGCAACTTTCCAGGACGCGCAAGTCAGCGCGTTCCTTTTCCAAGGTGATTGACATAGCACGTCGCTTAAGTGACTCCACTTTGGTGACGACCCGCCGCACTTTACTCCGCATTGACTTGCGACGCAGTTTTGATCTGGCGCTGCTGACGCAAGCATGACACCGTCTCTTTTGCGCCGGACGAACAAGAATGCGGCGGAGAGGCAATTGCATGCAGATAAACGGCGTTGGTACTGACGCGCTTCTACGCATCGCTATCGAGTGCGTAACTGGCGACCCCGAGGGCTATGATCGCGCGCTCGATGTTCTTCCTGTGCCGATGTACCTGACCGATCCGAAAGGAATGGTCACTTACTATAATCCGGCCTGTGTCGCATTCACCGGGCGCGTCCCGGAACTGTATCAGGACCAGTGGTGCATCACCGCCAAACTTTACAGCACCGACGGCAATTGGCTGCTCCATGAAGATTGCCCGATGGCGGTAGCGATCAAGGAGCAGCGGCCGATCCGGGGCGTCGAGGCCGTCGCCGAGCGGCCTGACGGGAGTCGGGTGCCATTTCGGCCCTATCCGACGCCGATCTTCGACGAGGAGGGGCAATTGGTCGCGGCGATCAACATGCTCGTCGATGTGACGGAGCGGAAGCATCAGGCGGAATTCCTGCGCGTGCAAGCGGAGAAATCCCGCAACCTCGCCGACAAGACCTCCGATCCGCAGGTCGCCAACGAACTGCGCCAACTCGCCCAGGAGCATGACGCGCAGGCCAGGATTTTGGAGAAGCCGCACTGAAGCCGTCCGGCAATTCGGCCGGCGGCGCGCTCATGGCGACCGGAAAGTCGCCCGGACCGGAACAGGCCGGCGGCTGACGGCGTCAGGCGCGCGCCCGATGCGCGGCGATCCGCCCGCTCAAGTTCGATGCGGCGCAACTATGATATGGCTTAATCATAAGGCACCCCATGCGGCGGCGCAGTCCGCGCGCCGGCAGGCTCCCTATTCGACCGGCCCGGTCTTTGCGATTACCGGCACATAGCTGTTCATCTCCGTGACGTTGTCGAGCATGCGCCCGAGCAGGCGGAGCAGCGTCGATCGTTCGGCATCATCGATCCCCTGGAGGAGCAATGCCTCGCGGTCGAGCGACATCCGGACGACGGCGTCGTGAACCCGCTCCCCCGCCTCGGTCAGCCGATATCGCCGACCGCGACCGCCGCCCGACTGACTGACCAGACCGCGCTCGAGCAGGGTATGCAGGCTCCGGCTGATGATCGACTTGTTCATCGCCACCGCATTGCCGATCTCGAGCGCCGTTCTGTCGGGTTCATGCCCGAGCACCGCCGTGATCCGGCCCTCGTTGATGCCGAGGTCGAAGTGGTTGCGATACAGGCGTGACGCCCCCGCCGCGAGGGCATTGGCGGTGATCATCACATAATGGGGGACATAGGTGTGGCGGTTCAGCACCGTCCGGGACTGCCGCGCGTCTTCAGCCATGATCACCATCATCCCCGGCCACGTTAGACCCCGTACATCGCCCGATATGATCCACCGGCCCCTGCACGACGGGCAGGCCACGGCCGACGCATATCGAATGCGGCTTTGCTTTGCCATTGACACCAAGGCACGGTTTCATTCTAAGTTGCAATGTAAACCAGACCGATCGGCGGCGCGACTTGGCGGCGGATGAGGATCGGCTGAGGACAGGGAGAGGCTGAGTGGATCGTGCTCGTCCGCGTCTCGGCTATGTGTCGAGCATCGTTCTTGCGACGGCGCTTGCGGTTGCCACGTCGGTCGCGGGGATCGCGGCGACGCAGCGGATGGGCTGGATCGATCAGGCCAGGCTTGCGGCAGCCGAGACCGACCTCGACAATTGGATGGGATATGGACGCACCTGGCAGGAGCAGCGCTTCAGCCCGCTCGATCAGATCAGCGACAAGACCGTCCGCCGGCTGAAGCTCGCCTGGTATGCCGATTTCGATACGATCCGCGGCCAGGAAGCCACGCCGATCGTGGTCGATGGCGTGCTCTACACCTCCACCGCCTGGTCGAAGGTGATGGCGATGGACGCCGCCACGGGCCAGGTGCTGTGGCGCTTCGATCCCGAGAATGACGGATCGAAGGGGGTCCACGCCTGCTGCGACGTGGTCAACCGCGGCGTGGCCGTGTGGAAGGGCAAGGTGTTCGTCGGCACGATCGATGGCCGGCTGATCGCGCTCGATGCCGCCAGCGGCAAGCCATTGTGGAGCGTGGTCACCGTCGACCAGAAGCAGCCTTACACGATCACCGGGGCGCCCCGCGTGTTCAAGGACAAGGTGGTGATCGGCAATTCGGGGGCCGAGCTCGGCGTCCGGGGCTATGTCACCGCTTACGATACGGAGACGGGCAAGCTCGTCTGGCGATACTATACCGTCCCCGGCAACCCCGCCGCCGGCCCGGACGGCGCGGCGTCGGACGAGGCGCTCCAGCGGATCGCCGGGCCGACGTGGAGCGGCAAATGGTGGACTCTGGGCGGGGGCGGCACCGTCTGGGACTCGATGGTGTATGATTCCGAGCTCGATCAACTGCTGATCGGCGTCGGCAACGGAGCGCCGTGGAACCACCGCCTGCGATCGGACGGAAAAGGCGACAACCTGTTCCTGTCCTCGATCGTCGCAGTCGATCCGGACACCGGCACCTACAAGTGGCATTATCAGGAAACGCCGGCCGAGACCTGGGACTATACCGCCACCCAGCAGATGATCCTGGTTACGCTGGATCTTGGCCAGGGGCCGCGCAAGCTGGTGATGCAGGCGCCCAAAAACGGCTTTTTCTTCCTGATCGATCGTACCAACGGCAAATTCGTCTCGGCCAAGCCCTATGTGCCGGTGAACTGGGCGACCGGTTACACCGCCGACGGCAGGCCGATCGAGCGGCCGGGCGCGCGCTATGCGGATAGGCCGGAGACGATCTACCCTTCCGGGATCGGCGCCCATGCGTGGATGCCGATGAGCTACAGCCCCAGGACCGGGCTGGTCTACATTCCAGCAATGGAAGTACCGCTCACCTACGGCGACAATGCCAAGGGAGCGATCCACCCGGGCCGCTGGAATACTGGCGTGGCCTTCAGCCGCAACGCGGACGGAAAGCCGCTCGTCAACAAGGGCGAGCTGATCGCGTGGGATCCGATCCGCCAGAAAGAGGTGTGGCGGCACCAATATGACTGGCCATGGAATGGCGGCACGCTCGCCACCGGCGGCAACCTCGTCTTCCAGGGCGACGCGCGCGGCTTCTTCCATGCCTATGCCGCCGATAGCGGCAAGGAGTTATGGAGCTTCCAGGCGCGGCGCGGCGTGCTGGCCGGACCGATCACCTACCGCGTCGGCGGCAAGCAATATGTCGCGGTACTCGCCGGCTATGGCGGATCGATGGGGGTGGCGACGGCATCCCCGTTCCAGCGTTACCCGCAACTGCCCGGCCGAATCCTCGTCTTTGCGCTGGATGGCACCGCCAGGACGCCGCCCGAAGCGGCGACGCCGGAGATGCCGCCGGTACAGGTTCGCGATCGCTTCACCGATGCGCAGCGTGCCGATGGCGCCAAGTGGTACGCGACCTTCTGCCAGATCTGTCACACCGGCCCGGTCAACCCCGATCTGATGCGCTCGGCGGTCGCCGCCGACAAGGACGCCTGGCAGGCGGTGGTGATCGAGGGGGCGCTGGCGGGCAACGGCATGGCCAGCTTCCGCGACTATCTGACACCCGCGCAGGCCGAGAATATCCGCGCCCATGTCGCCGCCCAGGCCGCGTCGATGCGGACCAGCGGGGGCGCCAAATGATGCAACCAACAGGGAGGATGCCGATGCCAAAGGGACCAGCGCACTAGCAGCCAGACAGGCGGCGGCACTGGGGTGCCGCCGATCGCCAACCGAAAGCCGTCGCTTATGCTGCGCCGGGCGGGCCTTTGCGCGCGCACGACATTCTACAGGGGAGACATCATGACCAAGCACCACCGCGCGCTGTCGCGCGTGCGCCTCGCGGCCCTCGCCGGCGCGACCTTGTTTGCCGCACCCGTTTTTGCCCAGCAAAGCCAGCCCGAGACGGCGGGCGAAACCGCCCCCCGCACGAACGAGGCGGCCGGTGCCCTCGAGGACATCGTCGTTACCGCGACCAGGTCCTCGACCAACCTGCAGGACACGCCGGTGGCGATCACCGCGCTGACGGCGCAGGCGCTGAGCGAGCGCTCCTTCACCAGCGTGCAGGATATCGCCGCGGTCGTGCCGAACGCCAGCTTCAGCCAGGCGAACGCCTCCTTCGGCCGCACGCTCCAGGCCTATATCCGCGGCATCGGCCAGAACGACTTCAGCCTGGCGTTCGAACCGGGCGTCGCCTTCTACGTCGACGATCAATATTACGCGCTGTCGACCGGGTCGATCTTCGATCTGCTCGATCTGGAACGCGTCGAGGTGCTGCGCGGGCCGCAGGGCACGGTGTTCGGCCGCAACGCGATCGGCGGCGCGGTCAACCTGATCCCGAAGGCGCCGAACGCGACGCCGGGCGGCTATGTCGAGATGACCTACGGCCGGTTCAACCGGCAGGAGATTCGCGCCGGGTTCAACATGCCACTGGCCGAGAACCTGTTCTTCCGCGCCTCGGGCGTGTCGAAGAGCCGCCGCGGCTATCAGAAGCTGCTCGATTTCCGGTGCGAGATGATCCGCCAGGGAACGCCGCAACTGGCCGGCACCTTCCCGTCGCTCGATCCGTCCAATGGCTTCCTCACCGGGGCGCCCCAGAAGGATTGCGTCCTCGGCCATTATGGCGGCGAAGATGTCCAGGCGGTGCGCGGCGCGCTGCGCTGGGATGGGCCGGGGATCGATGTGACGGTGTCGGCCGACTATACCAACGACGATTCCCCGCTGGTCGCGAACAAGCAGATCCGGATCGTGCGCACCGCCGGATCGATCGCCCTCGACAATCAGGTCTATCAGCCGCTGTGGGGCATCAGCTACGATCAGCGGTTCATCACCAACAGCCCGTTCAGCACCTACGCGACCTATGCCGACCCGATCCCGGCCGGATCGCGCTTCCCCGCCGGATGCACCAACGTGAAGCCGGTCCCCGCCGGCCAGGTCGCCTGCAACTGGTATAATGGCGATCCGATCCACGGCGGCATCAACCTCGAGCGCAAGGCCGTGATCCGCAGCTACGGCTTCGGCGGCAAGGCGGTGATGGACCTCACCGACAACCTGACCGCCACGCTGATCGCCGGATATCGCAACGTCTACACCACCGCGCTGAACGATTCCGACGGTTCGCCGCTCAGCCTGCAGACGGTCAAGACGCAGATCAGCTTCCACAGCTTCACCGCCGAGCCGCGGATCAACTATAGCAGCGATCTGCTCGACCTGACGGTGGGCGGTTTCTACTATAAGAGCCGCGGGCTGACGACGAACAATGTCTCGGCGGCCTTTCTCAACTATCAACAGAACCAGTATGTGATCGTCAAAGCGGAGAGCAAGGCGGCCTATGCCCAGGCCGTGGTGCATCCGTTCGAGGGACTGTCGCTGACGGTGGGCGGCCGTTATTCGGACGACAACAAGAACGTCAACTATAACGAGACCGGTACCAACCGGATCAGCCAGATTGCCGATCTCGGCGTTTCCCGCTGGGATTATCGCCTCGGCGCGGATTACCAGTTTACCCGCGACATCACGATATATGGCTCGGTCGCGTCCGGTTACCGCCCGCCGGCCTATAATCCGCGCCCGTTCCAGGCGACGCAGGTCCAGTCGATCGGTGAGGAAGCCGCGGTTTCCTATGAACTCGGCTTCAAGGGTGATCTGCTGGACCGACGGCTGCGGCTGAACCTCGCGGCTTTCTACACGGACTTCTCCACCCGCATCACCTCACGCAGCGGGTCCGAGTGCCTCAACAACGGCACCGAGGGCCAATGCAACGTCGCCGGCATTCAGGTCGATCCCGCCGTCACCGGGGGCGCGACGCTCTGCCGCGCCGCCACCGCTGCGGAACTCGCCGCACCCAATCTCGCTCGTGGCATCGGCGTCACCTGTGTCTCGAAGACCAATTATTTCAACACGCCCGGCAAGATCAAAGGGCTCGAACTGGAGGTCGAGGCGCGTCCGGTCGAAGGGCTGCTGATCAATCTGTCGGGCGGCTATACCAATTTCGACGCACCGGAACTGAAGGCCGACCCCGCCACGGTCACGACCACCCCGGTCTATGTTCCCGAATGGACCGGATCGGCCGGCATTGCCTATGAGTTGCAGACACCCGCTTTGTCCGGATCGATCACCCCGCGCCTCGATGCGCTCTACCAGTCGAAGATATCGTTCAATGCCCGCTCCAACTTCGCGCAGATCCCGGGACGCACCACCTTCAACGGCCGGCTGACCTACAATAATGACGGCGGCGACTGGACCGTGGCGCTTGGCGCAACCAATTTGTTCAACAAGCGCTACTTCTACAACATCTTCGATCTGGTGCCGTTCGGCCAGGTCGGCAC
>JAQGKS010000172.1 GCA_028289965.1 Sphingomonas bacterium | reverse complement strand
GGGCCGCCTCCACCGCAACATTTTCGACCCGGAACATGCTCGATCCGATCAGGTCGGGCCGGACGTTGCCGAGATCGAGCCCGATCGTGGTGGTCGTGTCGATCGTCCGGTCGCTGGCGGTGTTGGCGATGACCGATCCGAAAGCCGCGCCGACGAGATGGCTGACGTCCAGTCCCGCACCTTCGAGGCGAACGCGCATGCCTTCGGGGAGCGCGGAGACGGTCACCTGACCGCCTGCCGTCTCGATCGGCGCCGGACCGGCCGCGAGCAGGACCAGTCCCGCGTCATCGACATCGGCGCGCGCCCCGCTGGTCACGTTGATCGTCGGCGCGACCGCCGTGGCGCCGGGCACGAAGACGACGCCGTTCTGGCGATCGAACTGCACCGACAGCGCGTTGCTACCCGCCGCGGCGGCGTCGCCGGCCCTGGCGACGCTTGCCTCGTTCGGGCCTATCGTCGGCGCCTCGCCACCCTTGGCGGGCGCGAGCACCTGGAGCAGCGGCGCGCCATTGACCACGCTGAATACGCTGCGCAGGAGGAGCGCGCCGTCGACGCTCGTGTCCGAGCGGACGGTCAATGCCACTTCGATTCCGCCCGGCAGGCGAAAGCCGCCGCGCATCGCTGCCAGCTCTGAGTCCGCGAGCGGGAGCCCCGGCAGCGTGGCCGCGGCGAGCATGTATCCGGATAGGCCGGCGAACACCTCAAAAATCCCGGTAGAAGGGGGCGGTAAGCGACAGCGCCTGCAGGCTCACCGGATCGAGGAATATGCCGCCTGCCGGCGCGCGGGCGAAGCTCGCCCATTGCGCGCCCTGGTTGAACCGCGCGCGGCCCCTATTCTGGTCCGGATCCAGCACGAAATAGACGCCGTTCCAGACCTGCTGGAACTCGTCGCGCGGCATCGTGCGCAGCCCGACGGAGGGATCGCCGAGCAGCACCTCGTCCGGCCGCACGCCCTTGACGACGACGAAGTGGCGGTAGCTGCCGATCGTGACGAGCGCGATGCCGGGCACCGCCACCTTCTCGATCTGGTCGAGGCTGACGCGGTAGCCGTCCGCCTTGAGCCCGCGCGCCTGAAGGTAGCGCTTCATGTCGAGCAGGGAGAAGCCCACCTGGCGGATCGCGGGCTTGTCGCCCTCCGCCCACATGCCGAGAAACACCTTCTGCTCGTCGACCGGATCGGCATAATGGAAGCGCAGCAGCGTCGCGAGCGCCGCCGACCCGCAGCTGAAATCATATTGCTGATGGACGACGGTGTGGAAGCGCAGTTCCTGCACGCTGGTCATGGCGACGGCGAAGTCGTTCACCGGACCCGATCCGACCAGGAAGCCGGTGCGCGTCGTCACGCTCTCGGCACAGCCGCCAAGCGCCGCGGCAGCCACCAGCACGGCCGCCCCCCCCAGCCTCATGGCGCCGGGACGAGCGAGATGTTGACGTTCATCGATGCGTTGATCGCGACATTGTTGCCGGTGTTGACGTTGAGCAGCGACAGACCGGACAGATGCTGGAATGCCTGGTCGGAGATCCGCACCTCGCCGGTCTTGACGTTGTCGCCCACGCTGTTGCGGGTGACGGTCGCCGCCTGTTGGGCCTGGGCGATCTGCGTGACGTCCTCGCGGCCCGCCACCGCCTTCAGCACCTCCTCCGTGACAGGCGCGGTAACGAAGCCCTCGCTCCCTTCGATCGCGCTCCCCTCCGTCGCGCCGGCGGGAACGCCCATCGCGACGATCGCCGATGCGGTCATCATCGTGACGACCCTGGCGAACGCTCTCTTGTGCATACGCGCCTTCATCTGCGGCACTTTCATATCTCGAGCAGAAAAGAGGACTGGCGGCATCGCAGCCGCCAGTCCCTGGTCTTCGGCTTACGGGTTGATGTCCCCGGTGGAGACGGCGAGGTTCACGCTCGCATTCTGCGAGGCGCCGACGCCGGTATTCTGGTTGAGCGCCTGGATGCCGGCGAAGTTCTGGAACGCGTTGTCGCCGTTGCCCAGACGGTTGTCCGTGCTGACACCTTCACCACGGGCGCCCTCGAACGTAACCGAAACGCCGGTGACGTAGCTCGACAGGTTCGAGCTGGCGACCAGCGCACCTTCCCCAAAGTTGTTGGCGCTGGATGCGACACCGGTCTGGCTTGATTCGTAGATGTTGGTCGTCGCGGTGTTCAGGCTGTCGTTGATCGAGTTGTTGGAATTGTCATTGTTGCTGTCGTCGGTCGACATGTCGCGGCTATCGGTTGCGGTTGCGCCGTTGTTCGCGGCGAGATTACCGGCCCCCGCGCCCGACGAATTGTCGTTGTTGCTGTCGTTGGTCGAATTGTCGTTGCCGCTGTCGGCGATCGCGACGTCGATCGAATTGTCGTTGCCGCTGTCCGCCGTCGACATGTCGCGGCTGTCGGTTGCGGTCGCGCCGTTGTTCGCGGCGAGATTGCCGGCCGAGGCACCCGACGAATTGTCGTTGTTGCTGCCGTTGGTCGAATTGTCGTTGCCGCTATCGGCGACATCGACCGAATTGTCGTTATTGCTGTCATTCGTCGAATTGTCGTTGCCGCTGTCGGCAACGTCGATCGAATTGTCGTTGTTGCTGTTGGCCGTCGACATGTCGCGACTGTCGGTTGCGGTCGAGCCATTGTTCGCCGCGAGGTTGCCGGACGAGGCACCCGACGAATTGTCGTTGGTCGAGTTGTCGTTGCCGCTATCGGCGACGTAGAGGTTCGTCGAGTTGTTGTTCTGGCTGTCGGCCAGGTTGGTCGAGTTGTCGTTGCCGCTGTCGGCGACATAGAGGTTCGTCGAGTTGTTATTCTGGCTGTCGGCCAGGTTGGTCGAGTCGTCGGACAGGTCGTTGCCATTGCCGCTGTCGGCGACGTTGGTCGAATTGTCGGACAGGTCGTTGCCATTGCCGCTGTCGGCGACATCGACCGAATTGTCCGACAGATCGTTGCCGTTGCCGGTGTCGCTGACCGCGACGTTGGTCGAGTTGTCGTTCTGGCTGTCGTCCAGATCGACCGAGTTGTCGGACAGGTCGTTGCCGTTGCCGCTGTCGGCCACGTTCGTCGAATTGTCGTTGCCGCTACCTTCCGAGTCCGAGACTCCGGCACTTTGGGGGCCGCTCTGCGCCGCGAGCGGGGAAAGCGCAATCGGCGCCGCAAGTAGCAGCGCTGCGAGCGAGGTCGAGCGAAGAAGACTGGATTTCATAACGGGCTACCCTCTCCAAGCGTTTGCCTCGCCGGCGAATATGGGCAGCATGCCCCCCAAAGGCTGACGAGGTGGCACCGACTTTTCGGTACGTCCGCCTTTATTGTGCAAGTCATCGTCCGCACACAGCCCCCGAACAGGAACAACCTTTCCCCTCATTTAGGTATGAAGCATACCCCCGAATCAGGAGAATGTTCTGGATTTCCGCATAACCAGTCCATTGTGGAATATTCTGTTGAAAGCTGCCCAAGTCTTATGCTCTTCATAGGCGTATCAAGTACTGCCACGCGCGACTCATCCACAATGGATATGCTCCACCGCTATCTTTACCCATCGACAATGCGCCGCCCCTAAGCCGCACCAATGGATCACTCCGCCCATCCCTTCCTGGAACTCGGCAGCGCGCGCCATGCGCTTGATCTCGCCGGAATCCGCTCGGTGGAGGAACTGGCGGGCCTGACCGACGTCGATCTGCTGCGCATCACTGGATTTCGGCGCCATGACGTTCGCCGGGTCGAGGCGTTTCTTGAGCGGCATGGCCACAGGCTCCGCCGACGCGAAGATCGATCGGCGGAATGCCCCGCGCGCGATCTGGGTCGCCGCGCGACCGATCACGCCATGCGCTCGCAAAAGCCCTCCTCTTCCCGGCGGTGACCGGCTCCGCCAGGCGGCTGCGATGCTGGACCCCTGAGACCCGCTTGTGGCTGTGCCGAAGCACGCGGCCGATGGCGATCGCGCGGATCGATCGTTTCACCTGATCCGGCGCACCGCCTTGCCGCCGCTCAAGCGCAGGACCGCGTAGCCCGCCAGCGCCGAGGCGATAGACCCGGCGAGAACGCCGATCTTCAGTTCGGAAACCAGCCGCGGATCAGCGAAGGCGAGCCCGCCGATGAACAGGCTCATCGTGAACCCCACCCCGCAGAGCAGCGAGACGCCGTATATCTGCACCCACGAAGCGTCCCGGGGGCGCGCGCCGAGCCCCGAGGCCACCACCAGCCGCACCGCGGCGAACACGCCGATCTGCTTGCCGAAGAACAAGCCCGCGGCAACCGCCAGCGGCAGCGGCGCGAGCATGTCGCCCCAGCCGAACCCATCCAGCGCGACGCCGGCGTTGGCGAACCCGAACAGCGGCACGATGCCATAGGCGACCCACGGCTGGATCGCATGCTCGAGCCGGTGGAGCGGTGAATCCGCCGCGTCCGGCGCGCCCGGGGTCCGTCGCACCGGAATGGCGAGCGCCGAGAGAACGCCGGCGACGGTGGCGTGGACTCCGGACAGGAACACTGCGCCCCAGAGCGCGGATGCCAGCAGCATATACGGCCAGAGCCTTGCTTCGCCGCGGCTATTGAGCCCGACCATCAGGAGCAGGATGATGGCTGCCGCGCCGAGCGCGATCAGGTTAAGGCCGGCGGTATAGACCAAGGCGATGATCGCCACCGCGCCCATATCGTCGACGATCGCGACGGTGGTCAGGAACAGCTTGAGCGACGCCGGCGCTCTGCTGCCGAGCAGCGCGAGGACGCCGATCGCGAAGGCGATGTCGGTGGCGGCCGGGATCGCCCAGCCACGCGCCAGTTCGGGTACGTCGCCCGACACGAGCAGATAGACCATCGCCGGCACCGCCATCCCCGCGATCGCCGCGATGATCGGCAGGCGACGATCGGCCCAGGTCGAGAGGTGGCCGTCGACGAACTCGCGTTTGATCTCCAGCCCGACGAGCAGGAAGAAGATCGCCATCAGCGCGTCATTGACCCAGTGCAGCACCGACAGCGGGCCGAGATAGGCGCGCAATGCGCCGAAATAAGCGGGCGCGAGCGCGCTGTTCGCCACCGCCATGGCCAACGCCGCAGCGGCGATCAGCAGAATGCCGCCCGATGCCTCGCTGGTGAGAAAGCCGCGCAGCACGGAAGGCCGTGCCGTCCGCTGCCGTTGTCGATCCACGCGTCGCCTCTCCTGAGCCAAGGTCTTGCCGCGATAAACGCCGGGCGATGTGGATGATAGCCGCCGCGGATCAGTGCGGGACCGCGCCGATTTCCACCCCGGTCTTGTCATGCAGTGCGAACCTGTCGACAATGTCCGCACTGGCGCGGTTATACCCGATCACGTCGACCTCGCGACCGTCCCGCCGCAGCCGCGCGACGATCTTGTCGAGCGCCCCCACGGCCGAGATGTCCCAGAAATGCGCCGCCGACACGTCGATGGTGACGTGCGGCGCCTCCCCCTCCGCCTCCGCCTGCAAGGCACGGGTGAAGCGATCGACCGACGCGAAGAAGATTTGCCCGGTGACGCGGTAGGTGGCGCGCTCGCCGTCGGCCGATATCGCCCGTTCGACCGCGAACATCCGGCGGACCTTGCCCGCGAAGAAGATGCCCGACAGCAGCACGCCGGCCAGCACGCCCTGCGCCAGATCGCGCGTGGCGACGACGACCAGCACGGTGACGATCATCACGATCGAGGACGTCGCCGGGTGGCGCCGGATGTTGGGTATCGAGTTCCAGCTGAAGGTGCCGATCGATACCATGATCATCACCGCCACGAGCGCCGGCATCGGCACCCGCCCGACCCACGGCCCGAGCACCGCCAGCAGGAAGAGCAGGAATGCGCCCGCGGTCAAGGTCGACAGCCGGGTCCGACCTCCCGAGCTGACATTGATGACCGACTGCCCGATCATCGCGCAGCCGCCCATGCCGCCAAACAAAGCGGACACGATATTGGCCCCGCCCTGCCCCGCGCATTCCTGACGCTTGTCGCTGTCCGTAGCGGTCATGTCGTCGATGATCTGCGCGGTGAGCAGCGATTCCAGCAGGCCGACCGCCGCCATCGTCAGCGAATAAGGCAGGATGATGCGGAGCGTGTCCAACGTCAGCGGCACGTTTGGCCAGGCCAGGCTGGGCAGGCCCGCCGGCAGCTTGCCCATGTCCCCCACGGTATGGACGGGCAGCCCAAGGCCGATGCTAAGCGCGCTGAGCACGAGTATCGCGACCAGCGGCGACGGCACCGCTTTGGTCAGACGGGGAAAGAGGTAGATGATCGCCAGCCCGCCAGCGACCATCGCATAGGTTTCCCAGCCGACGTTGGTAAGCTGCGGCAGTTGCGCCAGAAAGATCAGGATGGCGAGCGCGTTGACGAAGCCGGTGATGACCGACCGCGACACGAACTGCATCAGCAGGTCGAGCCGCAGCACGCCCGCCGCAATCTGGATGAGCCCCATCAGGATCGTCGCGGCGAAGAGATACTCCACGCCGTGGTCCCGGACGAGCGGGCCGACGAGGACGGCGACCGCGGCCGTCGCCGCCGAGATCATGCCCGGCCGTCCACCGATCAGCGAGATGGTGATGGCGATCGCGACCGAGGCGTAGAGCCCGACCCGCGGATCGACCCCGGCAATGATCGAGAAGCCGATCGCCTCGGGGATGAGCGCAAGCGCCACGACGATGCCGGCGAGAACGTCGCGTCGCACCTGGCCCAAATCGGTGAACCACTGTCTCGAATAACTGGACGAATTGATTTTCATGCGATTTCCGCGACGAACACAGGGCACCGCGTTGCAGCCGCGGAGGACAGGGTGCCATGTGGATGCGTTGTCCGGCGGATCGGCGGCCGGAATAGCCACCCGGATTTGCACCGGGTCCTTGCGATTGCGCTGGCCTTACCGGCCGATCCGGCCACGACGCAAGGCGGTCGAGCGCTGCGACGGGTCTACTTTCGCCGTCCGCGGTGATCGGGCGCATGCTGCGGCACCAAATCCGCCGGCCAGCGATCGCTGGTCGCTCGACCAAGCCGCGCCGGCATCCCCTTGGAGACCTTGGCTATTTGACGCTCGCCAGCATGGGCAGCATGCGCTTCTTCGCGAGCGGCGGCAGCTTCCCCGCAGCGAGCCGCGCCTGCGCGAGGTTGGTCGGCGGCCCGACTTGAACGACCGCGACCATCCCGAGGGAGAGGTGCGTCTTGCACTCGATCCCGTAGATTCCCGGCTTGTCGAGCTTCGCGTTGATCGGCTGGTTGACCTTGCCCACGAGCGGCGCGGCCCCGGCGGGAAACATTCCCGGCACCGTGTTCGCATCATGCGTCTTGTCGGTCGGGACGATATGGATCGTGTCGCCGGGGGCCATTTTGACGAACGCCGGCTCGAACACCATCGGCCCCGCTGCCCCCTTATTCTTCATCTGGATCGTGAAATCCTTTGCCGCGACGGGCGTCGCAAGCAGCAGGAGCAGGATGGATCCGCAGGTGACCGGCGCGCGCATGGTGACCTCTCCGCACAAAGTGCCGCAGCGTCGCCGAACTGCGACACAATCAGCCAAACTCACTATCCTCCTCGATCCGGCTGGTTGCAATTGGAGTGATGCCCCTTCTCGCTAGCGGAGGTTTGGTCGGTACTGGTGCCGGTCCGCGTGTCGAGGTTGCGGCGCAGCGCATCCTATTGGGCGAGGTCAGCGACATAGGCATCGTCATCCTCTCCTTGTCGGAGCGTGACGACGCGCGGGGCGGATCGGGTTCCGCTGCGGCTTGCTGCCCTTTCGGCATTCGGGGCTCGGTCGTTAACCGGCGAGGATTGGCTCCGGAACCGCGCGACGCTCTACCGGCCGACCTTCGCCCCCGGCTGAGTGCGCGGCGACGGTGGGGCGACACCCTGGATACGCGCTTCGGCTTGGCCGACGCGCGCCGCGCAGCCGTTCATGATCGCGGGCGCGTTGGCGGCGGTGAGCAGCTTTACCTGCGCAGCCAAGGCCGCTTTCAACGCCGCCGGAGGATATCGGCCGTCGATCCGTCCCAGATAGAAAGCGGAGGCGGTCTGCGCCACCTGCTGGGCTTTGGGATCCTTCGCGGTTCGGGCGTAGGTGCTGCTGACGATCAGGCATCGCGCATCGTCGGCGACCGCCGTCTGCGCCGATGCGGCGGCGGGAAACGCCGCAACCATCGTCGCCAGGATCAAATATGTCGCTCGCATGACAATCCTCATCGCTCGTTGGTTGAGCGTAGCGCGTACGGCGACCTGGACAAGGCTCATCAGCAGGACGGTTGCGCCGGACCGCGGCGCCGAGCGCCTAGTCTGAGTCGGCGTTTCCTCGGAGTAGCACGCCAAGACTGTCGGCGAGTTCGGCGTTTCGGAATGGTTTGGTCAGCCGCGGCAGATCGGCCGCGACGCCGTCGAGCTCGGCGTAGCCCGACACCACCAGTACCGGCAAACCGGGCTTGAGCGCTTGTGCAAGGCGGGCGAGTTCGACCCCGCTCATGCCCGGCATCAAGTGATCGGTCACGAGAAGGTCGATCGTTGCGCCATGTTCGAACAGGCGCAGTGCCTCATCGCCCGAGCCCGCCTCGACCACCTCATAGCCGAGATCGATCAGCATATCCGCCGTGCTCATCCGCACGAGCGTCTCGTCGTCCACCAGAAGGGCGCGTGCCCGGGCCGGAGGCGGCAGCGCCACGCGATCGGGAACGTCCTCATTCTCGACGAGGTGGGAGCTGATCGGCAGCCATAGGTCGACCTTCGTGCCCTGGCCGGCCTCACTCGCAATCGCCATCCCGCCCCCGAGCTGGGCGACCAGGCCGTAGACCATCGACAGTCCAAGACCGGTGCCTTTTCCGATGCCTTTGGTCGAGAAGAACGGCTCCACGGCCCGCGCACGGGTCGCCTCATCCATCCCGACCCCGGTATCGGCGACCGACAGGCGGAGATATTCGCCCGCTTCCAACCCGGATCGGTTCCCGTCACCAAGGCTGTCGCGCGCGGCGACGATCGTCAGTGTTCCTCCGTGCGGCATCGCGTCACGCGCATTTACACCCAGGTTCAGGATCGCCATTTCGAGCTGGTTGGGGTCGGCATCCGCAGGCGGCAGGTCGTCGGCGATGTCCACGCGCAGATCGATGTTCGGGCCGATGGTGCTGCCGATCAGCCCCGCCATTCCCTCGACCAGCGCGCCGAGGTCCACCGCGATCGGCTGCAGCGGCTGACGGCGGGCAAAGGCCAGAAGCCGCTGGACCAGCGTCTTTGCCCGGTCTGCGGATTGCAGCGCGCCATCGATCAGCCGGCGCTCCCGCTCGTTGCCGAGCCCGCGGCGCACCAACATGTCGAGCGACCCCATGATGGGGGTCAGCAGATTGTTGAAGTCGTGTGCGACGCCCCCGGTCAGGCTGCCCATCGCCTCCATCTTCTGGCTTTGTCGCAGCGCCTGATGTGCTTCTTCCAGCTCCCTTTCCCGCGCCTTGTAATCGGCCAGGTCGCGGCCGATGGCGATGAAGTTGACGCCACCCGGCTCCGGCGACACGGTCCAGCCGATCGGCTTCCACTCGCCGCTTTTGGTCAGAACCCGGTTCTCGAACCGCGTTGGCTGCCCGGTTCCTTCCATCCCATCCAGCGCGGCGAGGGTGACGGGAACATCCTGCGGGTGGATGATATCCGCGTAAGGGTTCGTAAGAAGCTCCCCCTCCGACCAGCCGAGCAGTTGGGTCCACGCCGGGTTCACCGCGGACAATTTCCCCGCATAGTCGGCGCGCGCGAGCATGTCTTGGGAGAGCTCCCACAGTCGGTCCCGCTCGGCTTCCGCCTCCTTCTCGTGGGTGACGTCTCGTGCGCTGCAGTAGAATTTGCCATCCACCGGCACCGCCACCCAGGAGAGCCAGCGCCAGCTTCCATCCGCATGGGCGTAACGATTCTCGAACCGGAGCACCGGATCGCCCCGCTGCAGAAGGCCAAAAACTTTTCGCGTGCGCGCCAGATCGTCGGGGTGGATGAAGTCGAACAAGGGGGTGCGGGTTACACGCTCGGTCGACCAGCCGAGCGTCGTCGTCCACGCCGGATTGACGCTCTGAAACATGCCGTCGGGCGTTGCGATCGAGAGGAGATCTGAGCTGATCTCCCATGTTCGCTGGCGTTCGCGGGAACGCTCTATGTCCTGTCGCTCAAGATCGGCGTTGAGTTCACGAAGGCGCGCGTTGCTGGCCCGCAGGGTCTCGCTCCCCTGATAGACTTCGGTGGTCTCGTAGCCGCCGACGAACACTCCGGTTACGACGCCTAGTTCGTCATGGATCGGCTCAAGCACGAAATCGACATATTGCACGTCCCCCCGACCGTGCAGCCGAAGTTCCATGCCGCGGGTGACGACGCCCTTTCCGGTGTGGAAAACGCTCTCGAACAGTTCGTGGAAGCCCTGCCCGCTTATGTCGGCGAACACATCGCGAAACCGCCGGCCGATGAAGTCCGTCCGCTCGGATATCTCGACATAGGCGTTGTTGATATAAGTGAAGATCAGATCTGGCCCGGACAGCATCGCGACGAAACCCGGCATCTGGAGCAGCATCTGCCGTTGCCGCTCCTGGACTACGTCTGCTTGCTGCTTGCTGAGTATCTGGGCGGTCGTTTCCGCGCAGGCGCAGAACAAGCCGGCGACCTTGCCGGTTTCGTCGCGCACCGGCGAGTAGGAGAAGGTAAACCAGGTGTCTTCGATCTGGCCCCTGCGCTTGATCGTGAGCGGCAGATTCTCGCGAAAGCTGGCCTCGCCCGCCAGCGCGGCATGGACGAGTGGCTCGATATCCGGCCAGATCTCCTGCCAGACATCTTGCAGCGGAAGCCCGAGAGACCGAGGGTGTTTCGCCCCCAATATCTCCACATAGGCGTCGTTGTAGAGCAGGCTGAGCTCTTCGCCCCACGCCACGAACATCGGAAATTTCGAGCCCAGCACGAGGTCGACCACGGACCGCAGCGACTGCGGCCATGCGGATGGAACGCCGAGCGCCGAGACCGACCAGTCCCGCGCCTGCATGAGCGCTCCCACCTTGCCCCCGGCCGACGAGAAGGCCGTCACGTCGGACTCATTCTTACGATCAACCAATGCATGACTTCCGAACTGACTTATCGCGATCACGATCAGAGAACGCCGCTTCCAGTCGCCGGGTCCGTCCGCGATGCGCCGCATGTCGACGGGCTCGTGACGCACCCGGCACCAAGCCCAGGAGCAAAGGAGCTAGGCGGCCAATCGATCCTGACGAATCCGAACGGTTACAACGAGCCCGGTTTCGAGCCAATTATAGTTCAATTCACCGCCCAGCTGGTTGCCAACGCTCCGGGCGACCAGACGGCTGCCAAATCCCGACAGCTCGGGGCTTTCGGTAATCGCCGGACCGCCGGTTTCAGCCCAGACAAGGTCGATATAGTCGTTGTCCAGCCGGCTCGACACATCGAGGAACCCCTCGGCGCAGGAAAGCGCGCCATATTTGACGGAGTTGGTCGCCAGTTCGTGGACGACCATCGCCAGGGTCGTCGCGGTCCGCTCTCCGACCCCCATCCGCGGCACGGCCACCCGGATCCGCCCCGAAAAGGCGGCCGTCTCATCGTACGGCGCGAGCAACACCGACAGCAGGTCGCCCAGCAGGGCAGCCTTACCCTGGTTTCCGGGCAGAGGCCGCACGACGTCATGCGCGCGCCCAAGCGAGGTCAGGCGCTGCGTCAGGTCGCCGGCCATCTGGGCAACCGAGGAGGCATTGCGCGCGGTAAGCTGGGTCAAGCCGGTGGCGATGGACAGAAGGTTCTTCACCCGGTGGCTCATTTCCCCGGCGAGCAGTTCGCTCCCCTCCTCGGCCTGCTTCCGTCCGGTCACGTCCAGGAAGATACCGAACATGAAACGGTCGACGATCCCCTGGTCGGCGCCCTGGCCGCGCGCCGATATCCAGCGAATCTCGTCCCCGATCATGATGCGGAAATCGATTTCATACGCGCCCGCGACCGAGCGGGTCGCCGTGAACGCCGCGCGGACCCGGTCGCGGTCGGCTGGATGGATGTGGGCCGACAATTCTTCGAAGCTGACCTTGTCCGCCCAAGGCAAACCCCAAAGCTCGAACGCCCGCTCGTCCATCGCGAAACGATCATCGTCGACGTTCCACGACCATAAGGCGACGCACGCAGCCTCGATCGCCAGCCGAAGATGATGCTCGTGCCATCCTGGCGCTCGGGGATATTCGACAACCATTGACTAACCCCGTGTGATTTTTGCCTAGAGGCCCAGACCAGGTCCGATGAAGCGCGCGGGACGCGCGTGTCAATCACAACCCGTGTCGGCGCTGGCAGCGAGGCAATGCTCTTGAGGGGCCGGACGCGCGGTCACGACGCGGCGGCCATCCAGCGTCGCGCCCGATGATCCCGCCAGCCGCCGTTCCGTCAGCGGCGCATTCCGGACACCGATCTTATGCGTTTGTGGATCGTTCCATCGTCGGGCATCGCAGGAAGCTGGACCGATCGTCCGATCCCGGCCTCGAGGAGTCTACGTTGCCGCAATATCTGCAAGCTGGGCTTTGGGGGCTATTGGGCGGTTCCGCGCTGATCGTCGGAGCGGCCGTGGCCTATCTGGTCTCGCTGCCGCAGCGGCTGGTCGCCGGCATCATGGCGTTGGGCGCGGGCGTGTTGATCTCCGCAGTGGCGTTCGACCTGATGGACGAGGCCTATCGGCGCGGCGGCTTTGACTCGACCGCGCTCGGCTTTCTCGGCGGCGCGGCCGCTTACACTATCGCCAATGTCATCATCTCCCGTCGCGGGGCGAAACATCGCAAGCGCTCGGGCTCCAACCCCGACGCCGCCTTGCCCCCGGCCGAGGCGGGCGCTGGCCTGGCGATTGCCGTCGGCGCGCTGCTCGATGGTATTCCGGAATCGATCGTGATCGGCGTCGGCGTGCTGGAGGGCGCCGGGGTCAGCTGGGCAATGGTGATGGCGGTATTTCTGTCCAACGTGCCCGAAGGGCTGTCGAGCGCGTCGGGGATGAAGACGGCGGGTCACGGCCCCGTCTATATCTTCGGCGTGTGGGGCGCGATCGCGCTTGCCTCGGGCGTTGCCGCGGCCGTCGGCAATATCGCTCTGGCCGGCGCCAACCCCGAGTTGATCGCCGCCACCACCGCCGTGGCGGCGGGTGCGATCCTGGCGATGCTGATCGACACCATGATCCCGGAGGCGGCCGAGTCATCGCACGAATATGCCGGCCTGATCACCGTCGCCGGGTTTCTCGCCGCGTTCGTCCTGTCGAAGGCGGGCGGATGACGCGGCGGCACTCCCCGCCCGTGCTGTCCTTCACCCGCAGGACGACGTGTTCGCAGTCGACCCGCCCGACCGGCTCGCGCACGGTAATTGCCTCACGGCGTCCCCTTGCGCACACCACATCGAGTGGGACAGGCAGGCGGTGTAACAGGTCTTCGACCCAATAGACCCTGGTCGAGAGCGGGCGGGCAAGCAATCCGCCGATGAACTATCTGGATCAGGACCATCGCTAAACCACTTTCGCTGCCCATGGCGGTCAACGGGATCGTCGGGCTCAACGCTGGCGACGAATGTCGTCTTACCGACGCCACCCGGTGCGACGGCCGCCGCAACCGTCTCCGCAGGAACCAGCGTCCAAGAACCCAGCGCCGCGGGGCGAGCGGCCGCCTTATGGCAGTGAAAGACCTTTGGCCTGGTTAGGGCCGCGGTACGGCGTCATTTTGCGATGCCGGCCCGGCGCCACGTATGTCCTTCATTTCGGCTGCGCTCTTGAAGTCCAGCAGCTCCACCTGGAAGACGAGATCGGAATTGGCGGGGATCGGTCCAGAAGCTTGCGCTCCATAGCCCATCGCCGCCGGGATACAGAGCCGCACGATTGCTGACTTGGCGATCATCTGCAGCCCTTCCGAGAACCCCGGAATTACCTCGCCGACCGGCAGCGGCGATCGCATTCCCTGGTCGAAAACCGACCCAGTCGTTGCCAGATAGCCGATATAGTTGACCAGCACCGTCGCATCCCCCGCGGGCCTGGGCCCCGATGCCGGGCGCAGCACTGTATAAGCGAGCCCGGACGGCGTCCGGGAGGTACATAACCGCTGGGCCGCCGGAACAATAGGAGTGAGCGGCAGCGCAATGATGTTGTCGTTCGCTTTGACCGGCTTCGGCGCGATAGCAGGTGCGGTGACCTTGCGAACTGTCGCCCCGCTGGCGGGCAGCGGTCCCACCAGCAACGGCAGAACCAACATCGGCAGGAGACGGCGCAGCGCGCGAAAGGACGAGTTCATATGCGGCCATACGCACGGCCTGGGCAATTGATCAAGGATCCTACCCGTGAGCCTTACGTCCACGCCGGCGTCAGCGATACGCATGAGCCACACGGTGGCAGAACGCCGATCGTCGCGATTGCCTTGTCATCCCGAAACCCACGGGCCCCCGCGAAGCCGATCAGCCGCTGCGCGCGGTGGCAGAAAGCGGGCGGCAACCGACGTCCGCAAGGAGGTTGCTGACCATTGTGCGGCGGGCTTCGCCCATCGCGAGCCGCGACGCGGATGCTTTTGCTCGAGGCGGTGGGCTAAACGACGAAAGGCCCGCTTCGTCTTTCGACTAGCGGGCTTTGGTTGGTTGCGGGGACAGGATTTGAACCTGTGACCTTCAGGTTATGAGTGCTGCGGCGGGAGCTACCAGGCAATACGCTGCACTTCCTTTTTCGCCCCTTTCCAATGACTTGGTCGACTGTCTCTGACACATGACCACGACTGTTGTTCGCCGCTTTTCGCTCCCGGGCGCAGCCGCGCCGATGTCGCCCGCTTCCACCACGGCCTCGGTCACATTCCCTATCAGGCAAACCGCAACCTCGAGATCATCTCCAAGATGTTCGGCCTGGCCGAAATATGGGGACTGCGGCCGGATGGGAGCAAGCCGCGCAAGCACCTCGCCAAGTAATCTGAGCACAAGCGTGAGCGCTTTCTAAGCACCGCCAAACTCAAGCGCGTGGCTGGCGTGCTGAACGAGGGGCAAAGCGAGCGCGTGGAGCTGCCCGGCGCGAGCACCGCGGTTCGCCTGCTACTGCTGACCGGATGCCGGCTCAACGAGATCGTGAAGATTCGCTGGGAGCATGTCTGCCTCGACGAAACGGTACTGCGACTACCGGACTCCAGGACTGGCGCCAAGGTCGTGCAGCTCGGGCAGGCTGCAGTTGAGGTGCTCGCCGGGGTCGAGCGCACGCCCTTCCACCCGCACGTGATCCCCGGCACCCTCCCCGGCCAGTCGCTCTCGGACCTTCAGCCCTTCTGGTGCCGGCTGCGTGCCCGGGCAGGCCTGAAGGACGTGCCCATCCACGACATGCGCCACACTTATGCCGCCGTCGCCGTCGCCTCGGCGAGGGGCTGACCATGATCGGCAAGCTGCTCGGGCACTCGCAGGTGCAGATGACCGCCCGGTACACACATCTTGCGGGCGATCCGGTGCGTCAGCCTGCCAACGATGTCGCGGGAATGATTGCAGGTCGATTAGGTTAATCCGCTCATGTCCGCGCCACATCCAGTTCTCTTGCTCAGACAGTTCCTTCTTAAGCCGAAAGCGGTTGTCTGTTCAGAAAAGGCGACGCCACGGGCCCTCGCGTCGTCGAACAAGGCAGGCCGCGATGCGAGGCCCGGCGCCCAGGCGGGCCTTGTGAGTGGGCACTGCCCCACGATCTAACACAAGGCCAGGGTCCCGAGGCGGCGGTGTTTGAGGGGCGTCGAGGTCGAAAGGCCTTGACCCTGACATCATGTCAGTTCCCACTTTCGGGCGAAGGAACAAGACGATGAACGATCCTCTCACCCGGGGCGGCCACCGCTATTCGGGGACGTCCCCTCAGCCGGGCACCGCCAGGGATCCCGTCTGCGGG
>JAQGKS010000117.1 GCA_028289965.1 Sphingomonas bacterium | reverse complement strand
TCGGTGCGCAAGACCGGGCGCTGCATCGTCGTCCACGAGGCGACGCGCACCAGCGGGTTCGGCGCCGAGCTCGCCGCCTTGGTTCAGGAACGCTGCTTCCATTCGCTCGAGGCGCCGGTGATGCGGGTGACGGGGTGGGACACGCCTTATCCGCACAGCCTCGAATGGGCCTATTTTCCCGGGCCGGTGCGGCTGGGCGAGGCGATCAAGCGCGTGCTGGAGGATTGACCATGGCGCGGGTGCCGTTCCGTCTGCCCGACATTGGCGAGGGCATCGCCGAGGCGGAGATCGTCGCCTGGCATGCCGAGATCGGCGACCGGATCGGGGAGGATGCGCCGCTCTGCGACCTGATGACCGACAAGGCGACGGTCGAGATGACCTCGCCGATCGCCGGCCGGTTGGTCGAGCGGGCAGGGGAGCCGGGGCAAACCGTGGCGATCGGCTCGCCGCTCGCCTGGTTCGAGACCGACGCGCCGTTGGCGGCCGACCGCGCGCAAGAGGCAGCGCCCGGGGCGACGGCGGCCGCGCCGGAGCAGCGCCCCGCCGCCACCCCCGCCGCAAACCATCATCGCGTGCTCGCCTCGCCCGCCGTCCGGGCGCGTGCCAGGGATCTCGGGGTCGACCTTGCCGCCGTGCGCCCGGCGCAGGGCGACCGCGTCCGCCACGCCGATCTCGACGCATTCCTGCGTTATGCGCAGCCGGGGGCCGGGCCGGCGGCTGCCGATGTCGTGGAGGAGGTCAGGCTGGTCGGCCTGCGCCGCCGGATTGCCGAGCATATGATGGAGGCGGCGCGCGCAATCCCGCACTTCGCTTATGTCGAGGAAGTCGACGTGACGGCGCTGGAGGCGACCCGCGCCGCGCTTAACGATCGAAGCGGCGAGCGGCCGAGACTGACGCTGCTGCCCTTCCTGATCCGCGCAATTACCCGCACGCTGGCCGACTTTCCGATGATCAATGCGCGGTTCGACGATGAAGCCTCGATCGTCCGCCAGCATAGTTCGGTCCATCTCGGCGTCGCGACGCAGACCGATGCCGGGCTGATAGTGCCGGTGATCCGCGACGCCCAGGCGCGCGACCTGTGGCAACTCGCGGCCGAGATCAAGCGGCTGGCCGACCTGGCGCGCGCCGGCCGCGCCCCGCGCGAGGCGTTGATCGGATCGACGATCACGCTGACCTCGCTTGGCGCGCTCGGCGGGATCGCCTCCACCCCGATCATCAATCGGCCCGAGGTCGCGATCGTCGGGGTCAACCGCATCGTCGAGCGGCCGGCGGTGGTGGATGGGCAAATCACGATCCGCAAGCTGATGAACCTGTCATCCAGCTTCGATCACCGCGTCGTAGACGGGCATGACGCGGCGCGCTTCGTCCAGGGCATCAAACGGCTGATCGAGACGCCGGCTCTGTTGTTCGTCGACGGCTGATGCGGTCAGGCGGCGCCGCGCGCGTCGATCCGCACATGCGCGCGATCGACCCCGAGCGACTCAAGCGCGAACGCTTCCGCACTCGCAATCGAGGCGAAACTTTCGGTGAGCGTCTCGAGTACCGGGGTTCCGCCAGCCGTCTTGCGGCGAAGCACGAGCCGGTATCCCGGCCCCGATCTGCGATCTACTATCGTCACGTTTTGCACGTGATCTATGGCACGTAGCATTGTTTTTGTCCGGTGCCCGTCGAATCATCTCCTGGCTTGATCGTAGCACGAACGGGTCGTGCGCCGCAGCCACCCAGGTTAAATTACTCGCTCCGGATGGGATGATCCGGCGTCATCCGGCCGCGCAGCGAACCAGGACGATGCTGACATTGTCGGGTGCGCCGCGCGCCAGCGTCATCGCCAGCATCCGCTCGCACGCCTGTTGCGGATCGCCCTCCGCCGCGATCGTCGCCAGCTCGCGGTCGGACAGGCAGCGGGTGAGGCCGTCGCTGCACAGCAGGAAACTGTCGCCGACGTCCGCCGCGCCTTCGACGTTATCGAGCGAGAAATCGGGGGACACGCCGACCGCGCGGGTGATGACATTGCCCATCGGGTGCCGGGCGGCCTCCTCCACGCTGATCAGGCCGGCGTCGACCAGTTGCTGGACGTGGCTGTGATCGCGGGTCAGCTGCTCGATCCCTCCGCCGCGCAGGCGATAGACCCGGCTGTCCCCCGCCCACAGGCAGGCAAAGCGCCGGCCGACGATGCGCAACACCGCCAGGGTTGCCCCGATCGTCCGCCCGCTGCCGGCCGCCCGGGCGAGTATCATTCGGTTGGCGTCGCCCACCACCGCGCCGATCGCCGCGCAGTCCGGATCGACTGTGCGGTCGAGCGGCGCCTGTTCGAGCGCGCGGACGACTTCCTCCGCCGCCCAGCGCCCGTTCGCATGCCCGCCCATGCCATCGGCGACTGCCCACAGGCCCTGCGCGGGGCGAAGCGCCAGGGCATCCTCATTCTCGCGCCGGACGAGCCCGGGATGGGTGATCGATCCGGCGAGGCAGCGTAAGGACGGGTTCAGGAGCGATGGCGCGGTCATGTCGGTCGTGCCGATTCGGATCGAAAGGCCGACGGGGATGGATAAGCGATCGACCTCACAGCCCGATCCGTAGCGCCAATTCACCAACAGTTTGTTAGCTCTTGCGCCCTATCCCGATCGAGCGGGAAGGTGGGCCCGTTTCCAGCCAGGATGCCGCGTTGAAACTGCCCAGTCGAACCATCGCCGCCGGCCGCTGGTGTCGCGGCGCCATCATGATCCGCTGCACCATGCCGTCCGCCGCCATTTTCGAGCGGGCCGCAACCACGCTAAGGCGCGCCGGATGAGCATTGGCGGATCGTCGAGCGACAGGCCGACGGTGAGCGTCGTGATGGCGGTCTATAATGGCGCCGTCCTGATCCGCGAGACGATCGACAGCCTGATCGCGCAGACGATGCCCGATTGGGAGCTGGTCGTCGTCGACGATTGCTCCGCCGACGATACGGTCGCCGTGATCCGCGGCATTGCCGATCGCCGTATCCGGCTGATCGTTTCGGACCGCAACGAGGGCCCGGTGCACGCCCGCAATCGTGCGCTGGCCGAGGCGCGCGGGCGCTATATCGCCGGGCTCGACCATGACGATCTCTGCCGGGCGGGCCGTTTCGCCACCCAGGTCGCCTATCTCGATGCGCATCCGGAAACCGTGCTCGTCGGCGCGGCGGCCGACCTGATCGAGCATGGGAAGCGCCGCCCGCCGCCGCTGCCGCTGCGGACCTCGCCGGCGCTGATCCGCTTCCTGATGGATCTCGCCAATCCTTTGGTCTGGTCGTCGGTGATGATCCGCGGCGAAGCGGCCCGCGCGCTGCATCCGTTCACCCGGCCCGAAATGCAATATGCCGAGGATTTCGATCTCTATCACCGGCTCTCCGCGCTCGGCACGGTCGCCCGGATCGATGCGCCGCTGGTCGCCTATCGCAGCCACGCGGGCGGGGTATCGCGGATCAACGTCGATCGCATGACCGATCGCGCCGCCGCGGTGCTCGAGCTTGCCCATCGGCCGCTGTTCGGCAGTGGCGCCGCGCGCACCGCCGCTTTGTCGACGCGCCATTTCGGCGGCCGTGAGCCGGTGGCGGACGTCGCCACGCTGGCGGAACTGGCCGACATGCTCGATCGGCTTCTGGAGGCCTTTGCGGGCGCCGGGAGCCTCGACCCGGCCGACGCGGCGCTGTTGAAGGAGGAAAGCTCCCGGCTGTGGTGGCGGCTGGTGCGGACCAGCATCCACGCCGGCAAATTGACCCGGCGCGAGGCGCTGTCGGTGCGGCCGAAGTCGGGTTTCGTCTCCGGGGTCCCGCGCGGCCAGCGGCTGCGGCTTGCCGGGATGATCGGCCGCGCCCGTCTCCTCGATCCCCGCCGCCGCGCCGGCGCGTCCTCCCCGCGCTGACGGCGACGGAAGGGGTCAGGGCCGCCGTATCGCCGCCTTGGCGGTGCCCGACGGCGGGTCCTGGATCGGGCTGGGCGAAGTGCCGGGCGGCACCAGCTTCGTCAGCTCCCTTTGAAGCGCAGATCGTCCTCCGCCTCTAGTTGGCGGTCGGTTTTGCTGGCTTTGGCGAGACGGAGAATTCAGAGTCCGTCAGGGCCTTCGATCTTTCCCGCTGCCGCTGCGGCCTGTTGCACCTTTTTTGCCTTCTTAAGAAATATGTCGAGATAGCTCGACAGTTCGTCATAGCCGTCTTCAGAGCAAGGTGCTCGCCAAGCTGCCCTGAGCCGTCGATGGACGTGCGCGATGCAAGGGAAAGCCATGCTCCACCTTCTGCACCGTCATCGGTCCGCCCATGGCTCCGGCGGATCGTCGGTACGGGGGGCGAGATCGCGCTGCCAGACGCCGACATCGTGCCAAGTCCGAAACTTGTGGCCGACGCCGATCTCGGTGCCGGTGTGGACGAAGCCGACGGCTTCATGGAGCGCGACGCTGGCGGCGTTGGGGAGAGCGACCACGCCGAGCGCGGTGACGAAGCCTTGCGCGGCACAGTCCGCGATCAGCCGTTCGTAAAGCCCCCGGCCCAGCCCGCGGCGTGGATAATCGCGATCGACATAGACCGTGGTCTCGACCGTCCAGCGATAGGCCGCGCGGGTCCGGAACAGGCCGGCATAGGCATAGCCGCGCACCGCCCCGTCGATTTCCGCCACCAGCCACGGATAAAGCGCCGACCCCGCCTCGATCCGCGCGCGCATCGCCGCCGCGTCGGGCGCCTCCAGCTCGAACGTTATCGCGGTGTCGTGGACGTAAGGGGCATAGATCGCCGCGATCGCCGCGGCGTCCTCGGCATCTGCCGGGCGGACCCGGGCACCCGTCACCAGCCGGCGATCCTTTCCAGCAGGAGGCGGGCGAGGCCGGCATCGGCGGGGCGGGGAACGGCGCGGACCGGGCATTCCATGCACCGGACCTGGATCGCCGGTCCTTCCGCGAGCATCCGCGCGTCGGCGAGCGCGCCGGTCAGAAGCTGGGCCGGTTGCGCCGCGACGCGCGAGAATGCGTCGGTCGCGGCCTGATCCTTGTCGGGCCCCCGGGCGAAGCTCTCGAGCATCTTGGCCGCGAAGCTCGGCTCCTCCTCGATGAACAGGGGGCGGATGCGCTTGGGATCCACCCTGGCCAGCCGCGCCGCCTCGGCCACCGCCGCCTCGAGCCCGCCGAACCCATCGACCAGCCCGATCCGCTGCGCCGTGGCGCCGTCCCAGATCCGCCCCTGGCCGATCCGGTCGACCCCCGCCGGCGTCATGTGGCGCGCCTGGGCGACGAGGCCGGTGAAGCGGCGATAGGTCGTGTCGATGCCGGTCTGGATCAGCCGGTCGAAGGTCGGCGAGGTGCCGCGCAGCAGGTCCGGCTCGCCCGACAGGGCGGTGGTCTTGATGCCGTCCGCGCTCAGCCCCAGCTTGGCGAGCGTGCCGGGGAAGGTCGGCAGGATGCCGAACACGCCGATCGAACCGGTGATGGTCGAGCGTTCGGCGATGATCTTGTCGGCCGCCGTCGCCACCCAATAACCGCCGGACGCCGCGACCGATCCCATCGACACGACCACTGGGATCCGCCGCCGCCGCGCCTCGAGGATCGCGGTGCGGATCCGCTCCGATCCAGTGACCGATCCGCCGGGCGAATCGACCCGCACCACCAGCGCCTTCAGCTTCTTGTCGGCGAGCGCTTCGAGCAGCAGGTTCGCGATCGTGTCGCCGCCGGCAGTGCCGGGGCCCGCTTTGCCGTCGACGATGTTGCCGGCGACCGTCAGCACGCCGATCGCGTCGCCGCTCGATTTCTCGGGGTGCGCCGCGGCCCAATTCTCCAGCGGGATCGCGCGGTACTCGCCGATCATCTTGTCGTCGCTCGGCCCGGCAAGCTCCGCCACGCGCCGGCCAAAGGCGATCCGATCGCCGAGCTTGTCGATCAGCCCGGCACGCTGCGCCGCCACCGCCAGGTCGCCGCCGGCGGCATCAATCGCCGACTGTGGCGCCTCGATATAAGCGGCGATCCGCGCGCCCGGCCGCACCCGCGCGACGTCCTGCTGCCACGTCGTCCACAGCGCGTTGGCGACGAACTGGTTGGCGGCGCGCGCCTCGGGCGACATGTCGGTGCGGAGATAGGGCTCCACCGCCGACTTGAACTCGCCGACGCGGTAGACCTTGGGGGTGATGCCGAGCTTGTCGAGCAGCCCCTTATAGTAAAGTCGCGCGCCGCCCGGACCGGTCAGCAGCACCGCGCCGAGCGGATCGAGCCACACTTCGCTGGCATGAGCGGCAAGCTGGTAGCTGTCGTCGGTATAGCCGCTGGCGAAGGCGAGGACCGGCTTGCCGCTGCGGCGGACTCGATCGAGCGCGTCGCCGGCGGCCGCGATCGTCGCCTGACCGCCGCCGGTGAAGCCGTCGAGATCGAGCACCACGGCCTTGACGGCCTTGTCGCCCGCCGCCGCATCGAGCGAGCGGATGACATCGCGCAGCCGATATTCCCGCGCCGCCGGCGCCGCGCGGGACAGCAGCGCGAGCGCGTCGGACTGGCTCGGCTGCTCGACCAGCGTACCGGTCAGGTCCAGCACCAGCGCGCCGCTGTCGGGTATCTTCGCGTTGGGCGAGACCGACAGCGCCGCGAACAGCAGCCCGAAGAAGACCAGCAGCAGGAGCAGCACGAGGGCATCCTTCACCCCCACCAATATTCGCCAGATACCGCGCACGACCCGCATCGATTGAAACTCCCGGCCGGACCCGCGGGACGCGGACGGCAGAGCACCATCTCTAGTCGGCTTTGGCGGCGTGGAGAACCGCCGATCCGCGCGCGCCGCGGGGATGATGGTGAATAAGCGCGGCGCAGGCGTATCGCCGCCGCTTCCCCCGGCGATCAAGCTGCTCTAATGAACGCGCCCGCCCATGCATGTTTTCGCAAACCCCAATCGCTTTCTCGGGTTCGCCCGTCCGCTGACGCCCTGGCTCGGCTGGGGCGGCGGCCTGCTCGTCGCGTTCGCGCTGGCTGCGGGGCTGTTCTACACGCCGCCCGATTACCTGCAGGGCGAAAGCGTGCGGATCCTGTACATCCACGTGCCCAGCGCCTGGCTGGGCATGGCCGGATGGGGGATGATCGCCGCGGCCAGCCTGATGCAGCTCGTCTGGCGCCACCCGCTGGCCGGCGTCGCGGGGCGGGCGGCGGCGGTGCCGGGCGCGTTGTTCGCCGGCCTGGCGCTTGCCACCGGATCGCTCTGGGGGCGGCCGACCTGGGGGACATGGTGGGAATGGGACGGCCGGCTGACCTCGATGCTCGTCCTGTTCTTCCTCTATCTCGGCTATATCGCCCTCGCCAACGCCGGCGACGATCGCGGCCAGACGCCGCGGGTCGCAGCGATCTTCGGGCTGGTCGGCGCGGTCAACCTGCCGGTTATCCATTATTCGGTGCTGTGGTGGCGCACGCTCCATCAGGGGCAGAGCATCGGCCTGCGCGGATCGAGCATCGACGGATCGATCCTATGGCCGCTGCCGATCGCGACGCTCGGCTTCAGCCTGCTGTTCGGTGCGATCGTGCTGATGCGGATGCGGACGATGCTGGCCGAAGCGCGGGTCGAGGCGCGGCTCAAGAGGATGGCGGACGCATGAACCACTGGCCCTTCATCGTCGCGGCCTACGCGCTCACCATCGGCGGCACGCTCGCGCTCGTCGTCGCCAGCCTCGTCGCGATGCGCCGGGCCGAGGCGCGCGCCGATGCGATCCGGCGGCGGCCATGAAGGCCAAGCATCAGCGTCTGTCGCTCGCCTTGCTGGCGATCGCGGCGATCGTCGGCGCGGCGCTGCTGGCGATGTCCGCGCTGCAAAGCCAGGCGGCCTATTTCTACACGCCGACCGATGCGGTGCGCGACGGTGTCCAGCCGGGCCGCGCGGTGCGGCTGGGCGGGATGGTCGCGGACAAGTCGATCAAACGCGCCGCCGATGGCGTGACGATCGATTTCGTAGTCACCGACGGGCAGCAGACGGTGCCGGTCCGCTTCACGGGTATCGTCCCGGATCTGTTCAAGGAGAATAGCGGCGTGGTGGCCGAGGGTGCGTTCCAGCCGGGCGGCGGCTTCGTCGCCACCAACATCCTGGCCAAGCATGACGAACGCTACATGCCGCCGCAGATTGCGGGCGACATGCACAAGACCAAGAGCCTCGAGGAATGATCGCCGAGGCCGGCCTTGCCGCTTTGTGGATCGCGGCCGCGCTCGCCGCGCTCCAGCTCCTGCTCGCGGCGCTGGCGCTGACGCCGGGGCGCGACGCGCTGCTGCCGTCGGTGCGGCCGGTGGCGATCGTCCAGGGGCTGCTCACCGCCTTTTCCTTCGGCACGCTGGTGCTGCTGTTCCTGAACGTCGACCTGTCGGTCGCGCTGGTCGCCGCCAACGATCATTCGGCCAAACCGTGGCTCTACAAGTTTGCGGGCACGTGGGGGAATCACGAAGGCTCGATGCTGATGTGGGTGACCATCCTCGGCCTCGCCGGCGGTGCGGTCGCGATGTTCGAGCGGCGGCTGAACGAACGCACGCTGATCGCCACGCTCGGCGCGCAGGCGGCGATCGGGCTCGGTTTCTACGCCTTCCTGCTGTTCGCCTCCAATCCGTTCGCCCGGCTCGATCCGGCGCCGGCGGAAGGGCAGGGGCTCAACCCGCTGCTGCAGGATCCCGGCTTGGCGTTCCACCCGCCGACGCTCTACATCGGCTATGTCGGCCTGTCGGTCGCCTTCTCCTTCGCCGTCGGCGCGCTCGTCACCCGCGATGTCGGCGCGGCGTTCGCGCGGGCGATGCGGCCATGGGTGCTGGGGGCGTGGATATTCCTGACGCTCGGCATCACCGCCGGAAGCTACTGGGCTTATTACGAGCTTGGCTGGGGTGGCTGGTGGTTCTGGGATCCGGTCGAGAATGCCTCGCTGATGCCGTGGCTCGCCGCCACCGCCCTGCTCCATTCGGTGACCGTTCTGGCGACGCGCGATGGATTACGCGCGTGGACGGTGATGCTCGCGGTGGTGGCCTTCTCGATGAGCATGGTCGGCACCTTCCTCGTCCGCTCGGGGATCCTCACCAGCGTCCATTCCTTTGCCGTCGATCCGCGGCGCGGCGCGTTCATCCTAGCGCTGCTCGCCATCTATATCGGTGGCGCGCTGCTGCTGTTCGGGCTGCGCGTGGGCACGGTCAAGGAAGGCTCGCAGTTCAACGCGGTCAGCCGCGAGGGCGCGCTCGTCGTCAACAACCTGTTGCTGTCGGCGATCCTCGGCATCGTCCTCGTCGGCACCCTCTATCCACTGGGGGCGGAGGCGGTGACGGGCGAGAAGCTGTCGGTCGGTCCGCCTTATTTCAACGCCGCGGCTGGCCCGATCGCCTTGATCCTCGTCGTCATCATGGCGGCCGGGCCGCTGATGCGCTGGCGCCGGGACGAGCTCAAGCCGCTCGCCAAGCGCCTGGCGCTGCCGATCCTGCTGACTGCGCTGGCGCTCGTCGCGGTGTTTGTGTTTGCCCCGGGGATCCGGCTGCTGCCGTTTCTCGGGATAATCGTCTCGGTCGGGGTCGGCGCGGCGAGCCTCGCGCCCTTGTGGAAGCGCAATCTGCGGCGCACGCCGATGTTCACCTACGGCATGGTCGTCGCCCATCTCGGCATCGCCGTTAGCCTTGCGGGGATGGCCGCCGAAAGCGCCTTCACCAAGGAAACGCTGGTCGCCGCGCGGCTGGGCGAGACCCACCGGGTCGGCCCGTGGGCGCTGCGGCTCGACGGGGTCGAGCCGGTCGCCGGGCCGAACTGGACCGCGATCCAGGCGACGATCACCGCCACGCGCGGCGATCGCCCGCCAACCGTGATGCAGCCGGAGGCGCGGATGTTCTGGACCCCGCCGACCGAGACCAACGAGGCGGCCATCCGTACCACGCTCGACGGGCAGCTCTATGTCGTCGTCGGCAAGGCCGATGGCGCCGGGCGCTGGCAGCTGCGGCTGTGGTGGAAGCCGTTCGTCACCCTGATCTGGGGCGGCGGGGCGCTGATCGCGCTCGGCGGACTGCTCTCGCTGATCGGCCGCGTCCGGCGTGAACGGCGGACGGCCGAGCGGCTGGCATGGGCATGAGGCGGCTGATCCTGTGGGCGCCGCTGGCGCTGTTCCTTGTGTTCGCAGGGCTGTTCGCCTCCGGGCTGATCCGGCCGAGCAGCAGCACGATCCGGTCCAAGCTGATCGGCCAGCCGCTCCCCGAATTTGCGCTGCCGGCGGCGCTTCCCGGCCGGCCCGGCCTGTCCCGCGCAAGCTTCACCACGGGCAAGCCGCGCCTGCTCAACATCTTCGCCAGCTGGTGCGTGCCGTGCGCCGCGGAATCGCCCCAGTTGCTCCAGTTGCGCGATGCCGGGGTGCCGATCGAGGCGATCGCGATCCGTGACCGATCCGAGGACGTTGCCCGCTTCCTCCAGCGCTGGGGCGATCCCTATGCGGCGATCGGCTCGGATCGCGACAGCGCGGTCCAGCTCGCGCTCGGATCGTCGGGCGTGCCCGAAACCTTCGTCATCGATGGCCGCGGGATCATCCGCCACCAGCATATCGGCGACATCCGCGCCGAGGACGTGCCCGCGCTGATCTCCGCCGTGCAGGCCGCGCAGTGAAGCGCGCGCTGATCGCCGTCGCGCTCCTGCTCGGAACGCCGGCCTTAGCCGATTCGCTGCTTCCGGCGGCCGAACTCGCCGATACCCAGCTCGCCGATCCGGCGCAGGAGGCCAAGGCGAAGGCGCTGATGTTCCAGCTGCGTTGCCTCGTCTGCCAGGGGCAGTCGATCGCCGACAGCGATGCCGAACTGGCCGGCGACATGCGCGCCCTGGTCCGCCGCCGCATTGCTGCGGGCGAGTCGCCGGAATCGATCCGCGACTGGCTGATCGCGCGCTATGGCAATTGGGTCAGCTATGATCCGCCGGTCGATGCGATAACCTGGCCGCTCTGGGCTGCCCCGCTGCTGCTGCTCGGCATTGGCGGTTGGCTGGCGCGGGGCCGTTTCAAGCGGCGCAACGGAAGGGCGGGTTGATGGGCTGGCTGGTGATGCTGGTGCTGGCGCTGCTCGTCGGGCTCGGCCTGTGGCGCTTCGGCGGCTTTCGCCGCACCACGCTCGAACTGCTCGGCGCGGCGTTGCTGCTCGGCGTCGCGGGCTATGCCTGGCAGGGCAGCCCCGGACTGGCCGGCAAGCCGACCCAGCCACCCGCCGACTCGCGCCAGCCGGACAGCGCGTTCACCACCCAGCGCGCCACGATGATGGAGCGGTTCGGCGGCGACGCGCAGATCCTCGAGGCGGCGGATGCGATGCACCGTCAGGGCTGGCACCGCTACGCCATCGCTTTGATCAAGGGCGGGCTCGAAAAGAAGCCGCGCAGCGCCGACCTTTGGGTCGGTCTCGGCAATGCGTTGGTGATTCACGGCGGGGGCATGATGTCCCCCGCGGCCCAGCTCGCCTTTGAACGCGCCGCCCGGATCAACCCCGAACATCCCGGCCCACCCTTCTTCATGGGCCTGGCTTATGCCCAGGCCGGCCAGCTCGACCAGGCCGAGGCGGTGTGGCGCGGGCTGCTTGCGCGGGCGCCGGCGGATGCGTCGTGGCGGGCCGATCTCGAGCAGCGGCTGGCGATGATCGAGGCGGCCCGCGCGCGCCGTTAGGACTACCGTCCCCGGCCGGTTTTCTCCTGCAGCGCGTCGATCTGCTTCGATGCGGCCGCCTTGGTGAGATCGCCGGGAAACGCCTCATGCGCCTCTTCGCTGAGGGTCTTGAGGTAGGATGCCTGGGCACCCGTCATCGGCTCGTCGCCGGTGACCCAGTCGTCGGGGTCCTTTTCGGCATTGGTCGTCGGATCGGTCTTGGGATTGTCGGTCATCTGCGTTTCCTTTCCGTCCCGACAAACGCCGACGTTCGCGATATGTTCCGGTGGCGAGGGTCTGCTCCGGGTGCCCCCAAGGGCGGCGTTGCAGCGCCATGGTCGGCGTGGTAGGCCGCGCCGCCCGCCGGAAGCCCGCGGGCTTGAACGAAGGCGGGCACCGTTGCGCAGGGCAGGGTCCATCAAGCAATGACAGACACAGGTTCGGCAGACGTGCTGCCGTCGGATCGCGGCGACACCGACGCGACTCAGTCGCATGCCGGCGATCATGGCAGCGCCGGGTTGCTCAAGCTGTCGCTGGGTGCGGTTGGCGTCGTGTTCGGCGACATCGGCACCAGCCCGCTTTATGCGTTTCGCGAAACCTTTGCCGGCCATCATCCGCTGGTGCCGGACGAGGCGCATATTTTGGGCGTGCTCAGCCTGATCTTCTGGTCGATGATGCTCGTCGTCACGATCAAATATGTCACGATCATCATGCGCGCCGACAATAAGGGCGAGGGCGGCAGCCTCGCGCTGCTGGCGCTGATCAACCGCAAGACCGAAGGCGCGCGCTGGACCAAGGGCATCGTCCTGCTCGGGGTGTTCGCGACCGCGCTCTTCTACGGCGACAGCATGATCACGCCGGCCATTTCGGTCCTCTCCGCGGTCGAGGGATTGAGCGTGGTCCGCGCCGACCTGGCGCCGCTCGCCCCGGCGATCGCGGTCGTCATCCTCATCGGCCTGTTCATGATCCAGTCGCGCGGCACGGCCAAGGTTGGCCTGCTGTTCGGGCCGATCATGGTCGTCTACTTCCTCGTCCTGTCGGTGCTCGGGCTGATCCAGATCTTCGGCAACCCGTACGTGCTGATCGCGCTCAACCCGTGGTACGCGGTGCGCTTCTTTATCGACGACGGCATGCTCGCCTTCCTTGCCATGGGCTCGGTCGTGCTGGCGGTGACGGGCGCCGAGGCGCTCTATGCCGATATGGGGCATTTCGGGCGCAACCCGATCCGCGTGTCATGGATGTTCTTCGTGCTGCCGGCGCTGATGCTCAACTATCTCGGGCAGGGCGCGATGGTTCTCGCGCTCGATCCCGCGGCGGCGCAGGAGGCGATGAAGAACCCCTTTTTCCTCCTCGCGCCCGGCGAGCTTCGCCTGCCGCTGGTGATCCTGGCGACGATGGCGACGGTCATCGCCAGCCAGGCGGTCATCTCCGGCGCTTTTTCGGTTACCCAGCAGGCGATCCAGCTCGGCTTCATCCCGCGGCTGCGGATCATCCACACCAGTTCGTCGGCCGCCGGGCAGATCTATATCCCGGTGATCAACTGGGCGCTGATGGTGATGGTGATCCTGCTCGTGCTGACGTTCGAGACCTCGACCAACCTCGCCGCCGCTTATGGCATCGCGGTTACCGGGGCGATGCTGATCGATACCTGCCTGCTGGCGGTGGTGCTGGTCGTCCTGTGGCGCTGGAACAGGATCGCGGCCGGCGCGCTGGTCGCGGTCTTCTTCCTTGTCGATCTCGCTTATTTCGCGGCCAACATGACCAAGGTGCCCGATGGCGGCTGGTTCCCGCTCCTGATCGGCATGATCGCCTTCACCCTGCTCACGACCTGGGCGAAGGGGCGCCAGCTGATGCTCCAGCGGCTCCATGAATCCGCGATCCCGGTTCAGGTGTTCGTCCGCTCGGCGGTCAATTCCGCGACGCGCGTCCAGGGAACCGCGGTGTTCATGACCTCCGCGTCCGACGGCGTGCCGCACGCGCTGCTCCACAACCTCAAGCACAACAAGGTGCTGCACGATCGCGTGATCCTGCTGACGGTGAAGATCGAGGATGTGCCCTACGTCGATGCCGCCACCCGGACCACGCTCGAGGATCTCGATCAGGGCTTCTACCGGATGATCGTCCGCTACGGCTTCATGGAGGATCCCGACGTGCCGGCGGCGCTTGCGGGCGCGACCAATTGCGGCCCGGTGTTCAAGATGATGGACACGAGCTTCTTCCTCGCCCGGCAGACTTTGATCGCCTCCTCGCATCCGGGCATGGCGCTGTGGCGGGAGAAGCTGTTCGCGTGGATGCTGCGGAACGCGGAAAGCGCGATGGAGTTCTTCAAGCTGCCGACCAACCGCGTCGTCGAGCTCGGCAGCCAGGTCGAGATTTAGGCGGGTCGCGGGGATCGGGCGGGCGATGGTGCCTTGCGCCGCATCCGGCTAGCATCGTCGCCGTGACCGTCCCGTTCTCCACCTGATCGTGCGCGCCGCCATCATCCTCGCCGCCGGCCGCTCGAGCCGCTTCGGCCGGCGCGACAAGCTTTTCGCACCGCTCGCCGGCATCCCGCTGCTGCTCCACGCCATCCGCGCCGCCCGCGCGGCACCGGCGGGACGGGTGATCGTGGTCGCCGGCCGCCCGGGGCGGGTCCGCGCCCTCATTCGCCGGGACGGAATCACGCGGGTCGACGTGGTGGCGGCGAGGCGGGGCGCGCCGTTGTCGGTCAGCCTGCGGGCGGGGATGGCCGCGCTCACACCGATCGAGCGGGATGCGTTCATCTTCCTCGGCGACATGCCCGGTGTCGATCCGCGGATTGCGGCAATGCTCGCCCGGCGACTCGCCCCCAAAACGGTCGCCGCCCGGCCGCGCCATCGGGGCGTGCCCGGCCACCCTGTTTTGATCCGCAACGTGCGCACCGCCGTGGCGCCGCGCGGCGATGCCGGCTTCCGCCTGCCGCCCGGGCGCGTGGCGTGGATCGAGGGGCGGCGGCGGTGCGTTTTGGACGTCGATTCCGCGGGCGACCTCGCCCGTCTGCGGCGTCTGCGGCTTGCGCGCTGATCCAAGCATTGCCGCCGGCAAATCGCGGTTCTATGCAGCCCGCGTCATCTCAACCGGAAGAGGATCCAGGATGGGCGTCGTCCGCCGGAACGTGAACCGCACCGACATCGCCATCGTCGACGGGCTCGCCGCCCTCGGCGTCGCCACGGTGCACGAGGCGCAGGGCCGAAAAGGCTTGCTCGCCGCCTATATGCGACCGATCCAGCAGGGCGTCCGCATCGCCGGCAACGCCCTGACGTGCGAGGTTTCCCCCGGCGACAATTGGATGATCCACGTCGCGGTGGAACAGGCGAAGGAAGGCGACATCCTCGTCGTCTCGCCCTCCTCCCCCTGCGAGGACGGTTATTTCGGCGACCTGCTTGCGACCAGCCTGATCGCCCACGGCGTGCGCGGGCTGATCATGGACGCCGGCGTGCGCGACACCGCCGACCTGCGGGAGATGAATTTCCCGGTCTGGTCCAAGGCGGTGTTCGCGCAAGGAACGATCAAGGAGACGGTCGGCAACGTCCAGACGCCGATCGTCTGCGCCGGCGCCTATGTCCGCGCGGGCGACGTGATCGTCGCCGACGATGACGGTGTCGTCTGCGTGCGCCGCGACGAGGCGGCCGAGGTGCTGCGGAAGGGCCGCGCCCGCGAGGCGAATGAGGGCGACAAGCGCGCCCGGCTCGCCGCCGGTGAACTCGGCCTCGACATCTACAATATGCGCGCCAAGCTCGCCGAGCGCGGGCTGGTCTATCTCGACGATCCGGCGGACGACTGAGATGCGGCAGACCGCGATCCGCTGCTCGGTGCTGCGCGGCGGCACGTCGAAGGGGCTGTTCTTCCACGCCGCCGACCTGCCGGCGGATCGCGCGACGCGGGACCGGGTGCTGCTCGCCGCGATGGGCTCGCCCGATCCGCGCGAGATCGACGGCATGGGCGGCGCCCACCCGCTGACGAGCAAGGTCGCGCTAGTCAAGAAATCGGATCGCGACGATGCCGACGTCGATTATCTGTTCCTCCAGGTCTGGCCCGACAAGGCCGAGGTTTCGGAGAATCAGAATTGCGGCAACATCCTTGCCGGCGTCGGCCCGTTCGCGATCGAGGAAGGCATCGTTCCGGCCTCGGGTG
>JAQGKS010000113.1 GCA_028289965.1 Sphingomonas bacterium | reverse complement strand
GAGATCCTATGAGCAAGCGCCACGCCCGCCGGATGTCGCGACAGAAGACCGCGAGCGCCTCCCTCGGCGCGATCGTCGCCGCGAACGATGCGGGACCGGCGACCGGCCACGCCTTCACCTTCGGCGAACCGGAGGCGGTGAACGACCGCCGCCAGCTGCTCGACATGCTCGAATGTTACCACAACGGGCGCTGGTATGAGCCGCCGATCTCTCTGGATGGGCTGGCCCGTTCGTACCGCGCGTCGCCGCACCACAGCTCGGCGATACTGCTCAAGCGCAACCTGCTGGTCGCGACGTTCGAACCGACCCCGCTGCTCAGCCGGCGCGCCTTCGCCGCCGCGGTGCAGGATTATCTCGTCTTCGGGATGGGCTATTTCGAGCGGCGCGATAACCTGCTCGGCCGCGCGCTGCGCCTCGATCATGCACTGGCGAAATATACCCGCCGCGGCGTCGTGGAGGGCGAGTTCTTCTTCGTGCCCGGCGGGCGCGAGGAAACGCCGTTCCGCCCAGGCAGCGTGTGCCAGGTGATGCAGCCCGACATCAACCAGGAGCTGTACGGCGTTCCCGAATATCTAAGCGCGCTGCAGGCCGTGCTGCTCAACGAGGGGGCGACGCTGTTCCGCCGGCGCTATTATCTGAACGGCAGCCATGCCGGCTACATCCTCTACGCGACAGGCGACTTCGCCGAGGGCGACATGGACGCGATGCGGACCGCGCTGAAGAACAGCAAAGGGCCCGGCAATTTCCGCAACCTCCTCGTTCACGCGCCGGGCGGCAAGGAGAACGGGATCAAGGTGATCCCGATCGCCGAGGTAGGCGCCAAGGACGAGTTCCTCGGCATCAAGAACACGACGCGCGACGATGTGCTCGCCGCGCACCGCGTGCCGCCGCAGCTGCTCGGCGTCGTGCCGGTCAATGCCGGCGGCTTCGGCAACATCCTCGATGCCAAGGAGGCGTTCTACGACCTCGAGATCGAGCCGATGCAGGCGACCTGGCTGGAGGTGAATGACTGGCTCGGCGCGGAGGCGATCCGCTTCCGCGAGCGCCAGCCCCGCGCCGCGGCCTGACCCCCTTTCACCCGCCGCGCTGGTTCAGCCGGCGGGGGTTTGCCGGGTTGCAGCCCGGTTCACCGACGAGGCTTTCCTCTCGCCACGACACGATCGGCCACTCGGCCGTCCCGCACCCCGACTCGTCGTCGGAGCGGAACATAAAGAGAACGGAAAGCCTGCAATGTCACTACAGGGAATCACTCAGCCCGTCGCACCCGCGGCGGGCTATATCGGCGGCAAGCGCAATCTGGCGGGCCGCCTCGTACCGATCATCGATCGCGTCGACCACGTCACCTATGCCGAGCCGTTCGTCGGCATGGGCGGGATCTTCCTGCGCCGGCGCCAGCGACCAAAGGTGGAGGTGATCAACGACGTGTCGGGAGACGTCGCGACCTTCTTCCGGGTGCTGCAGGAGCACTACGCTTACTTCATCGACATGCTGCGCTTCCGCATCGCGAGCCGGGCCGAGTTCGAGCGGCTGCGGGCGATCCCGCCCGAGCGGCTGACCGATCTGCAGCGTGCTGCGCGGTTCCTCTACCTGCAGAAGCTGGCGTTCGGCAGCAAGGTCGCGGGGAGGAGCTTCGGGGTGGATGCGAGATCCGGCGCGCGGTTCAACGTCACCAAGCTCGAGCCGATGCTCGCCGACATTCACGAGCGCCTGGCGGGGGTAACGATCGAGCAGCTGGGCTATGCCGAGTTCATCCGCCGCTACGATCACGGCGGCACGCTGTTCTATCTCGATCCGCCTTATTGGGGATGCGAGACCGACTATGGCCAGGACGTCTTCGGCCGCGGCGACTTCGAGCAGCTGGCCGCGCAGCTCGCCGGCATCGACGGTCGGTTCCTGCTGTCGATCAACGACACGCCGGGCGTGCGGGAAACCTTCGCCGCGTTCCGCATGGCCGAGTTCGAGACGACCTACACAGTCGGCGCCGGCGCCGCGAAGAAGGTGGGCGAGCTGCTGATCTCCAACTTCGGCGCCGGCGCATAGACACGACAAGACCGCTCCGGAATTAATTGCGGGCGCCCCTCGCGCACCAACGTGGTTAAACCTATGTTGTTCGTTCAACAGGAGGTAACCCAGTGGCAATCGAGAACGGCACTTACTTTGTTCGCTTTAAGACCCCGATCGGCGAGGGCGGTGGCGTGTTCACGCTCCAGGATGGCAAGCTGCGTGGTGGCGACGGCTCAATGATCTATGTCGGGTCGTACAGCGAGCCCACCCCCGGCACGATCAACGCCGATGTCAAAGTGACGACTCATACCAAGCGTTTGGGCGAAACAACGGTTTTCGGAGCGTCTGAAGTTGATATCAACCTGACCGGCTCGATAGCGGGGGGAAGCGGCACGGTGAAGGGATCGTCCCCGCAGGCGCCCGGGGTTCCCTTCACCGCTTCCATCGAGCGCTACTGCGACTGACTTAGTCGAGCCGTCCGGGACTCACCGGGCGGCTCAGAGCTGCATGTTGACAGCATGGATCTGTCCAACCCCATAAACGATCAGCGGGACTGGCCGCCGATCGTCGCTCGAACCGCGCCTCTCAGACTGCGTCGGCGGCTTCAGTAGCTGAGCCAGTCGACCTCGGCGTCGTCGACGGCGGCAAACATGTCGCCTTCGGCCATCTGTGCACGGAGATGCGCGCGCACTGCCTCCGGATCCCCGCTCCGCGGGAAGGACCGGTCAGCTGCGGCCGCGCGCGCGAGATCGCCGATCCAGCCATCCCGATCCTTCTGGGTGACAAGCCACCGGCCAAATGGCTGTCGCTCCGCCGGCGGCGAGATGCGGCCATGCTGCACCTCGCGCTCGAGGCCGGGAGGGGTCTCGGGACGGACTTTCGAATAGGCCTCGGTGTCAGGCCGGACGCGTTCGATCTGCCGCAGCAGTTCCGCGCGCTTCGCTTGCCAGGCTGCTTCGCTGTCCATCACGGCTTGGCCTGCAGAACGGCAGTCGCCATGGCGACCAGGTCGATGCGTCCGCTGATCTGAACGTGGCTGAGATCGGCTATTTCAAATTGCGGGCCGGCGGC
>JAQGKS010000090.1 GCA_028289965.1 Sphingomonas bacterium | reverse complement strand
CCGGTCGCCCATGCGGCGGACGTTGGCGAGGAAGTCGTCATTGGCGACGACGTTCATGATCGCCTCGCCCGCGGCCATCGCCAGCGGATTGCCGCCATAGGTGGAGCCGTGGGTGCCGAACACCATGCCCTTGGCCGCTTCCTCGGTGGCGAGGCAGGCGCCGAGCGGGAAACCGCCGCCGATACCCTTGGCGACGGCCATGATGTCGGGCGTGATCCCGTACTGCTCGTGCGCGAAGAAGGTGCCGCTGCGCGCATAGCCGCACTGCACCTCGTCGAGGATCAGCAGCAGGCCATGTTCGTCGCAGAGGCGCCGCAGCCCGCCCAGAAACTCCTGCGTCGCCGGCAGCACGCCGCCCTCGCCCTGGATCGGCTCGACCAGGAAGCCCGCGGTCTGATCGTCGATCGCGGCTTCGGCCGCGGCGAGATCGTTGAACGCCAGCACTTCGAAGCCGGGCAGCAGCGGCTCGAACCCGTCGCGCATCTTCGGCTGGTTGGTCGCCGAGATCGTGCCCAGCGTCCGCCCGTGGAAGGCGTTGGCGAAGCTGATGATCTTGTGCCGCTCGGGCGCGCCGTTGACATAATGATAGCGGCGCGCGGTCTTGATCGCGCACTCGACCGCTTCCGCGCCCGAGTTGGTGAAGAATACGGTGTCGGCAAAGGTCTTCTCGACCAGCCGGGCGGCGAGCCGCTCGCCCTTGGGGCTGCCGTACAGGTTGGAGACGTGCATCAGCGTCGCCGCCTGCTCCTGGATCGCCTTGACCAGGGCTGGATGGCCGTGCCCCAGGATGTTCACCGCGATGCCGCTGGCAAAATCCAGATAGCGCTCGCCGCGCTCGCCGATCAGGTAGCAGCCTTCGCCTCGCACCGGCCGCACGTCACACCGTGGGTAGACGGGCATGAGCGGGGTGATCGGCATCGACGGCTCCTTCGCAAGAACTCCGCGGAGAAACGCAAAAAGGCGGCCCAAACGGCCGCCTCGCGCGGAACGCGCCTATAGTGGCACCTATGGGGATTCGTCAATCAGGCGGGTGCGACCGCCCTCTTACCTGTCGCCGGATCAGGCCTTGAGCCGCCAGCCGCTGGCGAGCAACCGGTAGCACAGCAAGGCCAGCGCGGCATTGACCGCAAGCAGCATCGCCGCACCGAACGCGATGGGCGAATCGGCGACGCCCAGGAAGCCGTAGCGAAAGCCCGAGATCACATAGAAGAACGGGTTGGCATGGCTGATCGCGTGGAACACCCCGTGGAGGTTGTCGACTGAGTAGAAGGTGCCCGACAGCAGCGACAATGGCTGGACCACGAAGTTGGTGACAGCGGCCGCATGATCGAACTTCTCGGCCCACAGCGACGTGAGGATGCCGAGGAAGGCCAGCAGGGCCGCCCCCATCACCCCGAACCAGGCGACCGCCCACAAATGCCGCGGCACGACGTGGACGCCCGGCCACAGCAGCATCGCCAGCCACACCGCCACGCCGACGAGCACCGCCCGCGTCATCGCCGCGGCGATCATCGACGCCAGCAGCTCGCCGGTGGAAAGCGGCGGCATCAGATAATCGACGATCGTGCCTTGGATCTTACCGACCAGCAGCGAGAAGCTGGCATTGGCGAAGGCGTTCTGCATCATGCCCATCATGATCAGGCCCGGCGCGATGAAATCGGCGAACGGAATGCCCAGCACGTTGCGGCCGCTTCGCCCCAAAGCGACCGTGAAGATCACCAGGAACAACAGGGTGGTGATCGCCGGCGCCCAGATCGTCTGCAGCTGCACCTTGAAGAAACGACGCACCTCCTTCACATAGAGGGTGCGCAATCCCCCCCAGTTGATCAATGGGAGCACCGGTACGCCGGGGTTGGGCAGCGCCCTGTTTGAAGGCTGGTCGTCCATGGGCAGTGCGCCTATCGATTGCCGGCTGCGCCCGCAAGCGGCGCATGTGATTGAGGATATGGAATGGCCTGGACGGACGAACGTATCGATCAGCTCAAACGCCTGTGGGAACAGGGCATGACGGCGAGCCAGATCGCCGAAGAGCTGGGCGGCGTCAGCCGCAATGCGGTGATCGGCAAGGCCCACCGGTTGGGTCTTCAGTCGCGCCCGTCGCCGGTGCGTTCCAGCGAACCCGCAGCGGTGGTGGAGGAGCCCGAGGCCGTCGTCGTCGAGCCCGAGGCGCCCGTCGTTGCCGAAGCCGAGCCGGTCGAAGCGGTGAGCGAGGAGCCGCCTGCCCCCGCGCCGGCTCCCGCGCCGGTCGCTCCGCAGCCGATGGTCCGCTCGATCGGCCCCGGCGGCTTCCAGCGCCAGGGCCCCGGCGATCAGCAGCCGCCCGCCACCCCGGCGCCGCCGCGCCGGCTGGTGCCCGCACGCCCCAATTCCGAAATTGCCGGCAAGACCGGGTTGCTCGACCTCAACGACAAGATCTGCAAATGGCCGATCGGCCACCCAGGCGAGCCGGATTTCCACTTTTGCGGCCGACCGATCAATCCCGGCTTCCCTTATTGCCTTGATCATTGCTCGGTCGCGTATCAGGCGCAGCTGCCGCGCCGCGATCGGCGCCCGCCGCCGCCGCTGCCCTTTGGCGGCCCTCGCGTCCGCTAATTCAACCAACCTTGCCGCGGGTGCTCAGGCGCCCGCGGTGAGCGCCGCGACCAGCGCGCGAACCTTCTTCTGGCGCCATTGCGGAAGCGGCGCGATCAGCCAGTAGCCGGGGCCATCCTCGCACACGTCGATGACCTGGATTCGGCCGTCGGCAATGTCCCCCGCCGCCAGCAAGGCCGGCACGCAGACGCGGCCGAACCCACTGGCCGCCGCATCGATCGCCAGCCCCGCATCGGCGACGCGCAGGATCGAACCGCTCGCTTCGTCGCGCGGGCATCCCGGCCAGCCGATCGGCGCCTCGCCCCCATCCGCCCGGCCGACCACGACATAGCCCGGCGCGCCGACGCACACCCCTTCATGCTCGCCGACGCCGTTCCCTAGCCGGACCGCGAGATCGAGGTTGGCCTGGGTGAAATCCAGCTCCTCGTCCGCCGACAGCAAGATGAAGCGAAGCTCCGGATCGGTTTGCGCATAGGCCGCGAGTCGAGGCGCGAGCCACTTGGCAGTGAAATCGCGCGGCGCGGCGATGGTCAGGCTCTTCGAGGTCTGCCCCGCCTGCATCGCGCGCACCGCTTCCTCGAACTGGAGGAATCCGGCCCGCAACGCATCGAGCCCGGCTTCGCCTTCGGGGGTCAGCTCCAGCCCCTTGGCCGTCCGGCGGAACAGCACCACGCCCAGCGTATCCTCCAGCGCGCGGATCTGCTGGCCCACCGCTGCCGGGGTCACCGCCAGCTCGTCGGCCGCGCGGGTGAACGACAGGTGCCGCGCGGCGGCATCCAGCACGCGCAGCCCGTTGAGCGGCAGATGGGTGCGCTTCATTGCCCGATACTCCGGCCGATCACCGCGCCACCGCCGGTCCGATCAGCGGAAAGCGCGGAATCGCCGCGTCGAACGTCGTGCCGTCGGCGACCGCCATGTGGAACGTGCCCTCCATTGCCCCGGTCGGCGTATGCAGCGGGCACCCCGAGACATAGTCGAACGAATTGCCCGGCTCGATGATCGGCTGCTCGCCGACGACGCCCTCGCCGCGCACATCGTGGCGCGCGCCGCGGCCGTCGGTGATCCGCCAATGACGGCTGATCAGCTGGACCGCCTGGCTGCCCTCATTCTCGATCCGGATATGATAGGCCCAGAACCAGCGCCCCTTCCCCGGCTCCGACTGGTCGGCGAGGAAGCTGACCGAGACCCGGATCGTCACGTCGCGGGTCTGCGCCGCATGGGGGAAGAGCGCCTTCACAAGCCTACGGCACGCAGCGCGCGATCGAAGTCGTCGATCACGTCGAGCGGATCCTCCAGCCCGATGTTGAGGCGGAGCATGCCTTCCTCGACCCCCATCTCGGCACGGACCTCGGCGCTGAGGCCGGCGTGGGTGGTCGATGCCGGGTGGGTCATCAGCGAACGAGAATCACCGATATTGTTCGATATGTCGACCAGCTCGAGCGCGTCGAGCAGGCCATGCGCCTGCTTGCGCCCGCCATCGAGATAGAGCGACAGGATCGTCCCCCCGGCATCCATCTGCCGCATCGCCAGTTCATGTTGCGGATGGCTCTCCAACGCCGGGTACAGCAATCGCGGCACCCGCTTTTCGAGGAAGCGTGCGACTTGGAGCGCGTTCTCGCTCTGCCGGCGGATGCGCAGGTCCAGCGTTTCCAGCCCCTTGAGCACGACCCAGGCGTTGAACGCGGACAGGGTCGGCCCGGTGTTGCGGGTGAACGACAGCAGGGTCTTCTCGATAAACTCCTCGGGACCGCACACCGCGCCGGCGAGCACGCGGCCCTGCCCGTCCATCATCTTGGTCGCGGAATATGCGACGATGTCCGCGCCGAACTCCATCGGCCGCTGCAGCAGCGGCGTGGCGAAGGCATTGTCGACCACCGTCAGCACGCCGGCTTCCCGGGCGATGGCGCAGACCGCGGCAAGGTCGACGATGTCGAGCGTCGGGTTGGCCGGGGTTTCGAAGAAGAACAGCTTGGTGTTCGGCCGGATTGCATCGCGCCAGGCATCGTTGTCGGTGCCGTCGACGATCGTCGTCTCCACCCCGAAGCGCGGCAGCAGCGTGTCCGTCAACCAGCGGCACGATCCGAACGCCGCACGGCCCGCGACGATGTGATCGCCCTGGCTCAGCTGGCAAAGCAAAGCCGCCGTCATCGCCGCCATGCCGCTCGCCATGCAGCGCGCGGCCTCCGCCCCTTCCATCAGCGCGAGGCGCTTCTCCAGCATCTCGACCGTCGGGTTCTGGAGCCGCGAATAGGTCATCCCGACCTGCTCGCCGGCGAAGCGTGCGGCGGCATCCGCGGCGCAATCATAGGCATAGCCCGACGTCAGGAAAATCGCCTCGCTCGTCTCGCCATATTCCGATCGCGCGGTGCCGCCGCGCACGGCCTGGGTAGCCGGCCGCCAGCGGCTGGTGATGGAGCGGTCCTGTCCGGTCAGTCTCTTCATCGGCATGCTTTGCCGCGCGAAGCGAGGCTGCGTCAATGCAGTGCGGGCGCCGTGGTGTAGCGTGGCTTGACCGGGTGCGGCCGCCGCCGCACCCTCGCCGCCAGACCAGGAACGGAGACGAGCATGGCCACCGCGCTTCAGGAAATCCCGCTGACGACGATCCGCAACCAGCCGGCGACGCTCGCCGATTATGCCGGCAAGGTGCTGCTGATCGTCAACGTCGCCTCGAAGTGCGGGCTGACCCCGCAATATGCCGGGCTGGAGGCGCTGTACGAGACCTATCGCGATCGCGGGCTCGTCGTGCTGGGCTTTCCCGCGAACGACTTCGCCGGGCAGGAGCCGGGCACCGAGGAGGATATCGAGAGCTTCTGCACCACCAATTTCGGCGTCGCCTTCCCGATGTTCGCCAAGATCCCGGTGGTCGGGGCCGACAAGCACCCGCTATACCGCGCGCTGATCGAGGCGATGCCCGAGACGCAGGGCGACACGGCCGGCTTCCGCGACAAGCTGCGCGGCTATGGCATGACGCCTAATCCCGAGCCCGAGATCCTGTGGAATTTCGAGAAGTTCCTGATCGGGCGCGACGGCCGGGTCGTCGCCCGCTTCGCCCCGACGACCGCGCCCGACGACGCCGCGCTGGTCGCCGC
>JAQGKS010000077.1 GCA_028289965.1 Sphingomonas bacterium | reverse complement strand
TCAGGCGGCGGCAAGTGGCGCCGCGCCTATGAAGAGGAACGCGATCGCCACGCGCTGCTCCGCACCGAACATGGCACGCTGCGCAGTGACCATGACGCCCGGACGGCGGCATCGAACGCGCGCATCCTCGATCTCGAGCGGCACGAACCGGCGGTGGGCTCCGGCACGGCGGCCGCGGTCGCGGGCGGCGCATCGGGCCGGCGCGACGATTTGACCTTGATCCGCGGGATCGACCGCTCGGAAGAAACCCGACTCAACGATGCCGGCATCCACAGCTATCGCGACATCGCCGGGCTGAGCGCGGATCAGGAATCCGCGCTCGAGGCACGCCTGGGCTACGGCCGCGGCCGGATCGTCCATGAACAGTGGCGCGACCAGGCCGATCTGCTGGCGCACGACCGGCACGAGGAACATCGCGGCCGCTTCGGCTGATCCTTGGGGCCGGTCCTTGGCGACCGGCCCTTACCCTCAAGGCCTCAGCGGTTCTTGAGCGCCGCCTGCGCCGCCGCCAGCCGGGCGATCGGCACGCGGTAGGGCGATGCCGACACATAATCGAGCCCGAGCGTCTCGCAGAAGCCGAACGATGCAGGATCGCCGCCATGCTCGCCGCAGATGCCGAGCTTGATCTCCGGCCGCGTCTTGCGCCCGCGCTCCACGGCCATCTCGATCAACTCGCCCACCCCTTCGATGTCGAGGCTGACGAACGGGTCGCGCGCATAGATGCCCTGCGCGACATAAGCGGTCAGGAAGCGGCCGGCATCGTCGCGGCTCACGCCGAGCGTGGTCTGCGTCAGGTCGTTCGTCCCGAAGGAGAAGAACTCGCCGACCTCGGCGATCTCGGCGGCCTTGAGCGCCGCGCGGGGCAGCTCGATCATCGTGCCGACGAGATAGTCGACGCGGCACCCCTTGTCGGCGAACACCGCCTCGGCCGCCTTGTCGATCACCGCCTTCATCAGCTCCAGCTCGCGCCTTGTGGCGACCAGCGGCACCATCACCTCGGGGATCGGCGCCGCGCCGGTCCGCGTGGCAACGTCCACCGCCGCCTCGAAGATCGCCCGCGCCTGCATCTCGTATATCTCGGGATAGGTCACGCCCAGCCGACAGCCGCGATGGCCCAGCATCGGGTTGAACTCGTGCAGCTCGGCCGCCCGGCGCTTCAGCGCGTCCACGCCGATCCCGGTCGCCTCGGCCACCTCGGCGAAGTCCTCCTCTTCATGGGGCAGGAATTCGTGCAACGGCGGATCGAGCAGCCGGATCGTCACCGGCAGCCCGGCCATGATCTCGAAAATCTCGGCAAAGTCGGCGCGTTGCTCGGGCAACAGCTTGTCCAGCGCCACCCGCCGGCCCTGCTCGTCCTCCGCCAGGATCATCTGGCGCACCGCGGTGATCCGGCTCGCCTCGAAGAACATATGCTCGGTGCGGCACAGCCCGACCCCTTCGGCGCCGAATTCGCGCGCGGCGCGGCAATCGGCCGGGGTCTCGGCATTGGTGCGCACCTTCAGGCGGCGAACCCCGTCGGCCCAGATCATCAGCGTGCCGAAAGCGCCGGCCAGCTGCGGCTGCACCGTCGCGACCGCGCCGAGCATCACCTCGCCGGTGGCACCGTCGATGGTGACGATGTCGCCCTCGCGAATCTCGCGGCCGCCGACGCGGGCGATCTTCGCCTTGCCGTCGATCGCGAGCGTGCCGACGCCCGACACGCACGGCCGGCCCATCCCCCGCGCGACGACCGCGGCATGGCTGGTCATCCCACCGCGCGCGGTCAGGATGCCCTTGGCGGCATGCATGCCGTGAATATCCTCGGGGCTGGTCTCGGTGCGGATCAGGATCACCGCATCGCCCAGCTCCGAACGCTTTTCGGCAGTGTCGGCATCGAACACTGCCATACCCGATGCGGCGCCCGGCGAGGCCGGCAGGCCGCGCGCGATCACGTCGCGCGGGGCGCTGGGATCGAGCGTGGGGTGGAGCAGCTGGTCGAGCGCGCCGGGATCGACGCGGGCGACCGCCTCCTCGTGGCTGATCAGCCCTTCCTCGGCCATGTCGACGGCGATCTTCAGCGCGGCCTTGGCGGTGCGCTTGCCGCTGCGGGTCTGCAGCATCCACAATTTGCCGCGTTCGACGGTGAACTCGATGTCCTGCATGTCGCGATAATGCGTCTCGAGCAGGTCGAACACCTTAGACAGCTCGCCATAGACTTCGGGCATCGCCTCTTCCATCGACGCCGCCTGCGCGCCGGACGCCTCGCGCGCGGCCAGCGTCAGATATTGCGGCGTGCGGATGCCGGCGACGACGTCCTCGCCCTGGGCGTTGATCAGGAACTCGCCATAATAAGCCCGGTCGCCCTTGGACGGATCGCGGGTGAAGGCAACGCCGGTGGCCGATGTCTCGCCCATATTGCCGAACACCATCGCCTGGACGTTGACGGCGGTGCCCCAGCCGGCGGGAATGTCGTTCAGCCGGCGATAGACCTTCGCCCGCTCCGACTGCCACGATCCGAACACCGCTCCCACCGCGCCCCACAATTGATCGTGGACGTCCTGCGGGAACGGCTTGCCCCAGAGATCCTCGACGATCGCCTTATATTGGCCGACGAGCGCCCGCCAATCTTCAGCCGACAACTCCGTGTCGAGGCTGAAGCCCTTGTCTTCCTTGGCGATCTCCAGCGCTTCCTCGAACGCGCCATGATCCAGCTCGAGCACCACGTCCGAATACATCTGGATGAACCTGCGATAGCTGTCCCACGCGAAGCGCGCGTCGCCCGATGCGGTCGCCAGGCCCACCACCGTCTCGTCGTTCAGACCCAGGTTGAGCACGGTATCCATCATGCCCGGCATCGATGCGCGCGCACCGGAGCGGACCGAGACGAGCAGCGGATCGGCGACGTCGCCGAATCGCTTGCCGGTGATCGCTTCGATATGGCCAAGGCCCGCGGCGACTTCCGCCTTCAGGCTGTCGGGGAATTGCGCGCCCTGATCATAATAGACCGTGCACATCTCGGTCGAGATGGTGAAGCCCGGCGGCACCGGCAGCCCGATCGACGCCATCTCTGCCAGGTTCGCGCCCTTGCCGCCGAGCAGGTTGCGATCGCCCGATCCGCCGTCCGACACGCCACCGCCGAACCGATAGACATAGCGCGGTGCGCCCGCACCGGCCCCTGCCAGGTCGCTATCGTTCGCCGCCGGAAGACTGGCCATGCTTCAACCCTCGATCTTGGAAAAGTCCGCAACATTGTGCACCGCAACACGGATACGATCAAGCAAGGCCAGCCGCGCGGACCGTTTGACCGGATCCGGATCATTCACCGTCACCTGATCGAAGAACGCATCCACCGCCGGGCGCAACCGCGCCAGCGCCGCCATCGCCGCCTCGAAATCCTCCGCCGTCACCGCCGCCGCAGCCGCCGGTTCGGCCAGGTTGAGCGCAGCGATCAGCGCCGCCTCGGCCGGCTCGGGCGCATAATCGGCGCCGGTGCCGGGCGCGGCGCCGACACCGGCATCGGCATCCTTCTTCGCCTCGATCCGGACGATGTTCGCCGCGCGACGATAGCCGGCGAGCAGGTTCGCCCCGTCCTCGGTGGCGACGAACGCCTGCAACGCCTTCACCCGCGCCAGCAACCGGACAAGATCGTCCTCTCCGCCCAGCGCGAACACCGCATCGATCAGGTCATGCCGAACCCCGGCTTCGCGCTGCTGCACCTTCAGGCGATCGGCGAAGAAGTCGAGGAAGCGTACCCGGTCGATCCGCCGGTTGGCCGCGATGAGAAACGCATCCGCCAACCCGCCCAGCGGAAGCCGCAGGCGGTTTTCGACGATCAGCCGGATGATGCCGAGCGCCGCCCGGCGCAGCGCGAACGGATCCTTTGACCCGGTCGGCCACTCGCCAAGCGCGGCAAAGCTGCCCAGCGTGTCCAGCTTGTCCGCGAGCGCCAGGGCGACGCTCACCGGCGCGCTGGGAACGTCATCGCCCTGCCCCACCGGTCGATACTGGTCGCGGATCGCATCGGCGACGGCGCCGGAACAACCTTCCGCACGAGCATAATATCCGCCGATAAGGCCTTGGAGTTCCGGGAATTCACCGACCATTCCTGTGACCAGGTCAGCCTTGGCCAGCCGCGCTGCCTGTTCGGCCATGTCGGCCAGGCGCGCCCGGGCACTCACCCCATCGTCATCCTGACGAAGGTCAGGATCCATACGCGCTGCCCCATCTGGAGAAGCGGGCGCCGCCTTCATGGACCCTGAAACCAGTTCAGGGTGACCCAAGGATTTGTCTGCGCCGACAATCCCCTCTTCGACCAGCCAGCGCGCCAGCTTGGCCACCCGGTCGACCTTGTCGGCCACCGTGCCGAGCTTCTCGTGGAACACGATCTGGCCGAGCTTCTTCGCCTGTTGGGCCAGCGGCACCTTGCGGTCCTGCTCCCAGAAGAAGCGGGCGTCGGACAGGCGGGCGGCGAGCACCTTGCCGTTGCCGGCGACGATCGCCGCGCCGCCGTCCGCCGCTTCGATATTGGCGGTACAGAGGAACGCCGGCGCCAGTGTACCCGCGGCATCGGTGCAGGCGAAATATTTCTGGTTCGTCCGCATGGTTAGCTGGATCACTTCGCGCGGCAACTCAAGGAACGCCGGGTCGAAGCGGCCGAGCAGCGGCACCGGCCACTCGGTCAGGCCGGCATTCTCGATCACCAGCCCCTCGTCCGGCACCAGGCTCAGCCCGGCGGCGGCGGCAGCGGCCGCAGCGCGCTCGCGGATGATCGCGCGGCGCTCCGCGGCATCGAGGATCACGCGCCCGGCGCGCAGCGCGCCGGCATAGTCGTCGGCATTGCGGATCGTTATCCGGTCGGGATGGTGGAAGCGGTGGCCGACCGTGGTCGCCCCGCTGGTCACCCCGTCCACTTCGATCGGCACCACCTGCTCACCGAGCAAGGCGATGATCCCGTGGAGCGGCCGCACCCAGCGCAGCGACGTGGGATCGGCGGAGGCCGCACCCCAGCGCATTGATTTGGGCCAGGGGAAGCCGCGCACGATCGCCGGGATCGCCGCCGCCAGCACCGCCGCCGTATCGCGCCCCGGTCGGTCGACCACTGCGAAGAACACGCCGTCGCGCTCGACCAGCGTGTCGCGGGTCAGGCCGGTCTTGCGCAGGAAGCCCTCGATCGCCTGTTCGGGGGCGGAGGCACGCGGCCCCTTGGTTTCCTCGCGCACCGCCTCGGTCGCCAGCGGCAGGCCGCGCGCGATCAGCGCCAGCCGGCGCGGCGTCGCGAACGTGTCGATCGCGCTCGCCGCCAGCCCGGCTTTGGCGATCTCATCGGCGAACAGCCGCGCCAGATCGGCGCACGCCTTGTCCTGCATCCGCGCGGGGATTTCCTCGGACAGCAATTCGA
>JAQGKS010000032.1 GCA_028289965.1 Sphingomonas bacterium | reverse complement strand
TCGGCGATGATGAATTTCCGCTTCGGCGTCGCGAAGTAGCGGTAGGCGACGTCGATGGTGATGCCCTGTTCCCGCTCAGCGGCGAGGCCATCGACCAGAAGCGCGAAGTCGATCCCCTGCCCCTGCGTTCCGACGCGCTTGGAGTCTGCCTCCAGGCTCGCCAGCTGATCCTCGAAGATCATCTTCGAATCATACAGCAACCGCCCGATAAGGGTCGACTTCCCATCGTCGACCGAGCCGCAGGTGATGAACCGCAACAGCGACTTGTTCTGATGGTGGATGAGATAGGCGTCGATATCGTCGGCCGCGAGTTCGGGCGGGCGATAGCTGGCGACGGCCGCGGCGGTAGCCATCAGAAATAGCCCTCCTGCTTCTTCTTTTCCATGCTGGCGCCCTGATCCTTGTCGATCGCGCGGCCTTGTCGCTCGGACGTGGTGGTGAGCAGCATTTCCTGGATCACTTCGGGCAGCGTCGCCGCCTCGCTCTCGACCGCACCGGTCAGCGGGTAGCAGCCGAGGGTGCGGAACCGGATCGAGCGATTGACCGGCACTTCGCCCGGCAGCAGCCGAAACCGATCGTCGTCGACCATCAGCAGCAGCCCATCGCGCTCGACCGTCGGCCGCGGCGCGGAGAAATAGAGCGGGACGATCGGAATGCCCTCGAGGTGGATATATTGCCAGATGTCGAGCTCGGTCCAGTTCGACAGCGGAAAGACGCGGATGCTCTCCCCCTTGGCCTTGCGCGCATTGTAGAGGCGCCACAATTCGGGGCGCTGATTCTTCGGATCCCAGCGATGATTGGCCGAGCGGAAGGAGAAGATGCGTTCATTTGCGCGGCTCTTCTCCTCGTCGCGGCGGGCGCCGCCAAAGTCTGCATCGAAGCCATATTTGTCGAGCGCCTGCTTCAGACCCTCGGTCTTCCACATGTCGGTATGGAGGCTGCCATGATCGAACGGGTTGATGCCCTGCGCCTCCGCCTCCGGGTTGCGGTGGACGAGCAATTCCATCCCCGCCTCGGCCGCCATCCGATCGCGCAGCTCGTACATCGCCCGGAACTTCCAGGTGGTGTCGACGTGGAGCAGGGGAAAAGGCGGCGGCGCGGGGTAGAAGGCCTTGCGCGCGAGATGCAGCATCACCGCGGAATCCTTGCCGACCGAATAGAGCATCACCGGATGCTCGGCCTCGGCCACCACTTCGCGCAGGATGTGGATGCTCTCCGCCTCCAGCCGCTGGAGATGGGTCAGGCGGGGTCGATCGGCGGCCAGCTTGGCGGTGGTCGGTTTGTCAGTCGTCAAGGTCATGATCCGGGCGTTCTCCGAACCTTGACGTAGCCCCGATAGGCCGCGTCACAATCAAGAAATTCTTGGGGGTGGCACGATCAGGCAAGTTCCAGCGCGACCGCGGTCGCCTCGCCGCCGCCGATGCAGATCGCCGCGACCCCACGGCGCAGCCCACGCGTGCGCAAGGCGGCGATCAGCGTCGCGATGATCCGCGCCCCGCTCGCCCCGATCGGATGGCCGAGCGCGCACGCGCCGCCATGGACATTCAGTTTCTCGTGCGGGATTGCCAGATCGCGCATCGCGATCATCGCCACCACCGCGAATGCTTCGTTGATTTCGGACAGGTCGACCTCGCCAATCGTCCATCCGGCCTTGATGAGAAGCTTGCGGATCGCGAAAACCGGCGCGGTGGCGAACAGCCCCGGCTCGTCGGCATGCCCCGCGCACGCTACCAGCCGCGCCTCGACCTTCAGCCCGAGCGCATCGGCGATGCTGGCCCGGGTCAGGACGAGCGCCGCTGCGCCATCGGAGATGGACGAGGCGTTGGCCGCGGTGATCGTGCCGTCGGGGGCGAAGGCGGGTTTGAGCGTGGCGATCCGCTCTGTCCGGGCCCGGCCCGGTTGCTCGTCGATCGTCACCTCGCCGCCGCGCGTCGCGACGGGGACGATCTCGCGCGCGAACGCATCGGAGGCGACCGCTGCGGTGGCACGGTTGAGGCTTTCGATCGCGAAGGCGTCCTGCGCGGCGCGCCCGAACCGGTAGCTCTGCGCGACCTCCTCGGCAAAGACGCCCATCAGCTTGCCCGGCGCATAGGCATCCTCGAGACCGTCGAGGAACATCGAGTCCTGGACCAGATCATGGCCGATCCGCGCACCGCCACGATGCTTTGCAAGCAGATAGGGTGCGTTGCTCATACTCTCCATGCCGCCGGCGACGACGATGTCGGCCGATCGCGCGGCGATCGCCTCCGCCGCCATGATCACCGCCTGCATGCCCGATCCGCACATCTTGTTGATCGTCGTCGCCTCGACCGAGATCGGCAGCCCCGCCCCGCGCGCCGCCTGTCGCGCCGGTGCCTGGCCCAGCCCGGCGGCCAGCACGCAACCCATATAGACGCGATCGATTGCGCTGGGGGGAAGCTCGGCGCGGGCCACGGCGACGCAGATCGCGGCGGCGCCCAGCACGGTGGCGCTCTCCGATGCCAGCGCACCCTGGAACCCGCCCATCGGCGTGCGCGCAAAACCCGAAATGAGGATCGGATCGGTCATGGCGCGATAGTGCGCGCAAACGGCCGCCGCGTCACCTGCCGGTTCAAAGTGCTTCGCTCCGGGCGGGAGCAATCGGCGGCAAGATGCTGGCTAGGTTACCCGCCAGACGGTGAGCTTGATGCCAGCCCCGTCGCGTGCCGGGATGCTGAGGAACAGCGAGCGGTTGAGCCATGCATAGGCGCTGTCTGCCGGCGCCTCGAAGCGCGGCGCGGCGCGCGAATAGACCAGCGCCGGATCGAACGGGCGACCCTCGCGCATCGCCGCGGCGACTTCATCGGGGAACCAGCGAATGCCGCTGTTGCGATAGAGGATGCGCACCCCGTCGTCGGTTTCGAGCACCCCGTGCGCCTCAAGCTCGACCACGCCGTCGTCGCGGACGAGCTGGACGTCGGCAGCGCCGTCGAGCATCCGCCCGGACATCAGCGGCCCCTCGAACCGGCCGCCGGCGGGAACGGGCACGATGATCCGCTCGCCACCCGGAACGCGGCCGAGCGCGATCGGCGCGCCAAGGGTGCCGCGGGCGACGAACAGCAGCTCGAGCCCCGGCGGCGGCGTTTGGTCCGGGGACGTCATACCGCCACGGCATCAACGATGCCGAGGCGGGCGCCGGTGTCGCGCGCCACGGTCATCCGGAAACCGGTGTTGGCAAGCAGCATCTCGAATTCCTCAGCCGTGCGTTCGCGCCCGCCGCTCTGGACGTACATCCACATGTCGGCAAGCAGCGCGCCGGTCTGCCCCGGCCGGACGATCACGTCGACGATCGCCAGCCGCGTGCCCGGCTCGACCGCCGAGCGGATCGTCCGCAGGATCCGGGCGCAATCCTCGTCATTCCAGTCGTGGAGGATCTTCTGGAGGATATAGACATCGCCGCCGCCAGGGACCGCGCGGAAGAAGTCCCCCACCACCAGCGCAGTGTTCGGCAACGGCCCGCCCTGCTCCGCTTTGGCTGCCTCGATCGCCTCGGCCAGATCGACCAGCGTCGCCTGGAGCGGCGGGTAAGCGGCGAGGATCGCCGACAGGAAGTGGCCGTTGCCGCCGCCGACGTCGATGACATGGCGGGCATCCGCCAGATCGAGTTGCGCCACGATCGTGGCGAGTTCGTTCGGCGGCGTGATCATCGCGGCATGGAAGGTCTGCGCCGCATCGGGGTTGCGATCGAGCCATTGGAAGAAGTCGCCCCCGAACACCTTGGCGAACGCCGGCTCGCCGGTGCGCAGCGTATGTTCGGCCTGCGCCCAGCCGAGATAGGTGTCCGAATTGGCCATCAGGATCATCGCGCGGAACGAGACGGGCGCATCGCGCCGCATCGTGCTCCCCAGCGGGGTGAGCGCGAACCGCCCGCCTTCCTCGACGAACAGCCCGACGCTGGCGAGATAGCGCAGGAACCGGCCGACGGCATGGGCATCGGCCCCCACCGCCTCGGCGATGTCCTCGGCCGTGCGCGCCTCCTCACCCAGATAGTCGGCGATGCCGAGCTTGGTGACGGCATAGATCGCCTTCGACGTCATGAAGCCGAGCGCAAGCTGCGGCATCGCACGCGGATCATCGGCAACGTCGCTGTCCGCCATCACCCTCTCCTGTCGCTCAGGCCCGAGCGTCGGGGGCCTATCGTGAAGGTGGGGCCGCAATCGATCGGCGGCCCCGCCCGATGCCGGACTAAAGCGCGACGCTGACCGCCTTGATCTCGGTATAGGCCTCGACCCCCGCACGGCCATTTTCGCGGCCCCAGCCGGACTGCTTGAAGCCACCGAGCGGCATCGCCGGATCGACGCCGCCGCCACCGTTGATCCGCACCGTGCCCGCCTTGATGCGCTTGGCGAGCTTCAGACCGCTCGACATGTCGCGTGTCCAAATGCTTGCGGCCAAGCCATATTCGCTGGCGTTGGCGGCCTTGGCGATGGTGTCGATATCGTCGTCGCCGAACCGCATCGTCGACAGCACGGGGCCGAAGATTTCCTCGTCGACCACCTTCATGCCCGCGGTGGTGCCGGTCAGCACGGTCGGCTGGACGAAATAGCCGCCATAGCCTTCGCCCTCCAGCCGCGCCCCGCCGATCCCGACGGTGGCGCCTTCCTCGGCGCCGCTGGCGATGTAGCCGAGCACGCGATCGAGCTGTTCCTGGCTGACGAGCGGGCCCATCTCGGTGCCGGGGGTGAGCCCGCCGCCGACCTTGAGCGTGCTCGCCCGGCGGGTGACGCCCTCGACCACCTGATCGAAGATGCTTTCATGGACGAACAGGCGCGACCCGGCGGCGCAGACCTGGCCGGCATTGCCGAAGATGCCCATTGCGGCCGCGGGAATGGCCTTTTCCAGATCGGCGTCGGGGAAGATCACCACCGGCGACTTGCCGCCAAGCTCCAGCGTCACGCGCTTGAAGTTGCCCGCGGCGGCGTGGAGGATGGCGCGGCCCGTGGAGGTCGACCCGGTGAACGAGACCTTGTCGACGCCCGGATGATCGACGATCGCCGCGCCCGCTTTCTCGCCAAAGCCGGTGACGATGTTGACGCAGCCGTCCGGAAAGCCCGCTTCGGCGATCAGCTGGCCGAGCTTCACCGCGGTCAGCGGGGTCTGTTCCGCGGGCTTGAGCACGATGGTGCAGCCGGCGGCGAGCGCGGGGGCGATCTTGGCGACCGCCATCACGAACGGAAAGTTCCACGGCACGATCGAGCCGACCACGCCGACCGGCTCGCGCAGCGTGAAGCTGTGCCACTCGCCCGGCCACGACGGATCGATCGTCTCGCCGGTGATCTTGGTCGCCCAGCCGGCATTGTAGCGCAACTGCTCGGCGGCACCCATCACCGCGGCGAACTTGGCCATCATGATCGGCATGCCGTTATCGAGCGATTCGAGCAGCGCCAGCTCCTCGCCATTGGCCTCGATCAGCTCGGCGAGCTTGAGCATCAGCCGCGCGCGCTGCGACGGAATGGTCTTGCCCCACGCGCCGTCGAGCGCCCGGCGCGCGGCCTTGACCGCAAGGTCGATGTCCTGGCGATCGCCCGAGGCGGCGCTGGCGAAGACCTGGCCGGTCGCCGGATCGATCACGTCGAACGTCTCGCCGGATGCGGCGGGCACGAACTTGCCGTCGATGAACAGCTGACGCGGGGCCGCGGCAAGATCGGCGCGGATCTTGTCCAGCGTGGACGGCGAGAAGGGAGCGTTCATGGGATCTGCCTTTGCGAAGGAATAAGGATCAGGAGGCGAGCGCCTCGTCATAACGGGGCACGAGATCGGGTTCGGACGGGAGTGCGGGGCGGCCGAGGATCATGTCGGCGGCCTTTTCGGCGATCATGATCGTCGGGCCATTAGTGTTGGCGCCCGGAACGGTCGGCATGATCGAGGCATCGACGACGCGCAGCCCGGCAATGCCGTGGACGCGCAGCTGCGGATCGACCACGCTCTGGCTGCCATGCCCCATCGTGCAGGTGCCGACCGGATGCTGGGTGACGCCCGCGCTCTCGCGAACATAGGCATCCATCTCCGCATCGGTCTGGACATGATCGCCGGGCACGATCTCGTTGCCGGTGATCTCGTCCTGCGGGGCGGTGCGATAGATCCGCCGGGCGATGCGGATGCCGTCCCGCGCGGTGCGGAAATCGGCGCCTTCGGAAAAGATGTTGAGCGTGATCGAGGGCTTGTCCTTGGGATCCGCCGACTTGAGCTTGACCCAGCCGCGGCTCTGCGGGTGGAGCAGGATGACGTCCGCCGTCATCCGATGCTCCTGCCGCTCGCCGATCCCGGGCACCCAGATCTTGGCGTCCATCCGCACGGGATTGGACCAGAGCTGGATATCAGGCTGGGCGAGTTCGTCGCGGGTGCGGACGATGATGTTGCAGCTGTTGACCTGGGTCGCGAACACGCCCTTGCCGGTCAGCTTCCACTGGAGCACGGACTTGGCGACGCGATCGATCCGCAGCTGGTTGAGGAAGCTCACCGGCTGCTTCATCGTGAAGTGAACCGGGACGCGAGGATGTTCGGACAGGTTGCGGCCGACACCCGGAAGATCGTGGATCACCGCGATGCCATGTTCGCGCAGTTCCTCCGCCGGGCCGACGCCGGACAGCATCAACAGCTGCGGCGAGTTATAGGAGCCGCCCGACAGGATCACCTCACGCGAGGCCCGCGCGACCCGAACCTTGCCCTCATGCTCATATTCGACGCCGACGGCGCGCTTGTCCTCGATCAGCACGCGGCGGGTGAGCGCGCTCGTCACGATCTTGAGGTTCGGGCGGCTCATCGCCGGGGCGAGATAGGCGCGCGCGGTGCTGCAGCGATTGCCCTGCGGATCGATCGTCAGCTCGCCGCGGGCAAAGCCCTCTTCCTGCTCGCCGTGGAGATCGTCCGTGGTGTGATAGCCGGACGCCTCGGCGGCGGCCATCAGCGGATCGTGCAGCAGATGCGCGGTCTGGTTGGCGGCGACATGGAGCGGCCCGGAATCGCCATGATAGGGCCCGGCGCCGCGCCAGCTCGTCTCCATCTTCTTGAAATAGGGCAGCACATCGCCATAGCCCCAGCCCTCGCACCCCATCTGCCGCCACGTCTCGAAATCGAGGCTGTGGCCGCGCATGAAGAACATGCCGTTTATCGAGGAGGAACCGCCCAGAACCCGCCCGCGCGGGATCGGAATCTGCCGCCCGTTGAGGTGCGGCTCCGGCTCCGACATGAACGGCCAGGTGAACTTGGGGTTGAACAAAGCGCGCATGAAGCCGAGCGGCATCTTGAGCAGGAAATGATTATCGTGCCCGCCCGCCTCGATCAGCAGGACGCGATTCTTCGGATCTGCGGTCAGCCGGTTGGCGAGCACGCAGCCCGCCGAGCCCGCGCCGACGATGATGAAGTCGAAAGTCTCGTCGGCCATCGGATCAGGCTGCCTTTGCCATGCGGTGTGCGTTCAGGATCATGTCGGCGGCCTTCTCGGCGATCATGATCGCCGGCGCGTTGGTGTTGCCGCCGACGATGTTCGGCATGATCGAGCAATCGACCACGCGCAGCCCGGCAAGCCCATGTACCGCGAGTGCCGAGTCGACCACGGCTTCCGGCCCCTGCCCCATCGAACAGCTGCTGGTGGGGTGCATCGCGGTGCCGATCCGCTCGCGCACGAAGGCGTCGATCTCGGCATCGCTCTGAACCTGGCTGCCCGGGATCAATTCCTTGCGGATCAGGCTCCTGGCGGGCTCGGTTGCAAAGAATTTGCGGGTGAATTGGACGAAGCGGCGGAATGCCGCGCGGTCGCCCTCGGTGCTCAGCAGGTTGAACTGGATCGCCGGCTTGTCGCGCGGATCGGCCGAGCGCAGCTTGACCGTGCCGTGGCTTTCCGGGTGGAGCAGCACGTTGGCGACCGAGAAGAAGTCGCCGCGCCGTTCGCGCCAGCCGGGGAACCAGACCTTGGCATCCATCGCCACCGGGCTGACGAGCAGCTGGACATCGGGGCGGTCGAGCCCCTCGCGGGTCTTGATGAAGCCCTGCGCGCCGACCGGCAGCCCGGCGATCGTGCCGGTGCCGAACATCTTCCACTTCATCCACGCCACGGCCATCCGATCCAGCCGCAATTCCTTGTCGAACGTCTCGACCGCCGCCTCGTACATCAGCGCGATCGAGGCGTGGTCCTGGAGGTTGCGGCCGACTCCGGGGAGATCGTGAACCACCGGGATGCCATGCTCGCGCAGCTCCTCGGCCGGTCCGATGCCCGACAGGAGCAGGATCTGGGGCGAGTTGAAGGCGCCGGCCGAAAGGATCACCTCGCGGTCGGCACGGACGATGGTACGCTGGCCGCCGCGCTCATATTCGACGCCGACGGCGCGGCCATGCTCGACGACGATCCGGGTGGTCAGCGCCTCGGTGATCAGGGTGAGATTGGGGCGGTCTAGCGCAGGCCGCAGGAAGCGCGCGGCGGTGCTGCCGCGGCGGCCTTCATGAACGGTGAAGTCGGGGGTGCTGAACCCTTCGACCTCGTCCGCGTGGAAATCGTCCAGGTGGCGGTATCCGAGATTCTCGGCGGTCTCGATCAGCTGCGGGTAGATCACCGCGTCGGGCGTGTGCTTGGCCACGGACAGCGGCCCCGAGCCGCCATGGTGCGCGCTTTCGCCGCGCCAATTCTTTTCGGAGCGGCGGAAGAAGGGGAGCACGTCGGCGTGGCTCCAGCCGCGATTGCCCATCTGCGCCCACTGGTCGTAATCCTGCGGGTGGCCGCGCGAATACATCATGCCGTTTATGGACGAACAGCCGCCGACGACGCGCCCGCGCGGTGCCGGGATGCGCCGGCCATCGGCGTGCGGCTCGGGCTCGGAGGCATAGCCCCAGCCGATCGCTGGGGTCATCATCGCCTGGAACCAGGCGAGCGGCATTTCGATCACCGACTGTTTTTCCGACCCGCCGGCTTCCAGCAGCAGCACGCGGTTGGCGGGATCGGCCGACAGCCGGTTGGCCAGGACACAGCCGGAGGAACCCGCACCGACGATGATATAGTTGAACGTCATGCCCGTCCTCTCCTGTCCAGCCGCGCGGAGGGAACCGGCCGGCCACCGCCTTGCACGACGCCCATCGCCACGGGAGCGATAACGCGAATGCCGACGGTCCTTTGCGCCCGGCTTACGCCAAGGTCGCTTGGTTGATCAATCAACGTCAGGAATACCGCAGGCGAATAAGGCAGGCAACCGGGCACGGGCCGCAGGCCAAGGGCGCCCACCCCCCACCGCCCACCGCTCAGGCGCGCGCACCCTCGACCATGCCCACGCTGTTGCGGCGCAGGGCGGCGAGCACGGTGGCGACGATCGCATCGGCATCGAGCCCGGCTTCGGCATATTGCGCCTCGGGCTTGTCATGATCCTGGAACGTGTCCGGCAGGCGCAGCGTGCGCAGCTTGAGCCCGCCGTCGATCAACCCGCTGTCGCTGGCCAGGGTCAGGACGTGCGCACCGAGACCGCCGATCGCGCCCTCCTCCACCGTCACCGCGACCTCGTGGCTGACGAGCAGCTTGCGGATCAACGCCTGATCCAGCGGCTTGGCGAAGCGTAGATCGGCGACGGTAGCCGACAGCCCCATCGCTTCGAGCTGATCCGCCGCCTTCTCGGCTTCGGCAAGGCGCGTGCCGAGAGAGAGGATCGCGACCTTCTTGCCTTCGCGGACGACCCGGCCCTTGCCGATCTCCAGCCGCTGGGGCGTGGCCGGAATGGCGACGCCGGTGCCGTTGCCGCGCGGATAACGCACTGCGATCGGGCCATCGTCATAAAGCGCCATGGTGTGGACCATATGCGTCAGCTCCGCCTCGTCCGCCGCAGCCATGACGACGAAGTTCGGCAGCGTCGCCAGATAGGTCACGTCGAAGCTGCCCGCATGGGTCGCGCCATCGGCGCCGACCAGCCCGGCGCGGTCGATGCCGAAGCGGACCGGCAGGTTCTGGATCGCGACATCGTGGACGACCTGATCGTAGGCGCGCTGGAGGAAGGTCGAGTAGATCGCGCAGAACGGCCGATAACCCTGCGCGGCGAGGCCCGCGGCAAAGGTTACCGCATGCTGTTCGGCGATGCCGACATCGAAGGTGCGATCCGGGAAGGCGGCGCCGAACTTGTCCAGTCCGGTCCCCGAGGGCATCGCCGCGGTGATCGCGCAGATCTTGTCGTCGCGCGCCGCCTCGCGCACCAGCGCCTGGGCAAAGACGTTGGTATAGCTTGGCGGCCCAGGCGGCGCCGTGGCCTGCACGCCCGATACGACATCGAACTTCTGGACACCGTGATATTTGTCGTCCGCCGCTTCCGCCGGGGCGTAACCCTTGCCCTTCTTGGTCACGACATGAACGAGGATCGGCCCCTCCTCGGCATCCCGCACATTCTCCAGCACCGGGATCAGGTGATCGAGATTATGGCCGTCGATCGGGCCGACATAGTAAAAGCCGAGTTCCTCGAACAAGGTGCCGCCCATCGTCATGCCGCGGGCATATTCATCGGCCTTGCGCGCGGCGGTGTGCAGCGGCGTCGGCAGCCGGCGGGCGAACTTCTTGGCGATCTCGCGCAGGCTGAGGAACGGGCGGGAGGAGACGATCTGTGCCAGATAGGCCGACAGCCCCCCCACCGGCGGCGCGATCGACATGTCATTGTCGTTGAGGATCACGACCAGCCGGTTGCCCGCCGCCTTGGCGTTGTTCATCGCCTCATAGGCCATGCCGGC
>JAQGKS010000009.1 GCA_028289965.1 Sphingomonas bacterium | reverse complement strand
GCCTCGAAGCTCTTGCCGGTCCGCTGGGTAACGGCGGCGCCCCAAACGTCCTTAGAGGTCGAGATGAGCGTGCCGAGCTTGGCGGAAACGGCGGAGTAGGTCGCGGCATTCTCCGGGGTATACGCACCCGCGGTCTGCCAGCTTGAGGCGATGCCCTCCCACTGCCCGCCGACCGTCTCCCAGAACGGACCGACGCCGGCATAACCGGGCGCCGAGGCGCCTACCGCCAGCGCCGATGGATCGATCGTGCCCCAGAAGCTGCGGACGTTGCCGTAAAATGGGCTGATGTCCCCCCAGAAGGAGCGGACGTTGCGATAGAATGGGTTCACGTCGCCCCAGAAGGAGCGGACATTGCCATAGAAGCTGCGCACATTGCGGTAGAGCGGCTTGAGCGGCCTGGCCGTATCGACAGCCGGGCTGGTGCCGGGCGCGGTCTGCGCCTGCGCTGGCGACGCGGCTGCCAGCATGATCGTCGCCAATGCCGTGCCCGCCGAAAATGCCACCCTGTGCATCAAGTCACCCTCTCTGCCGGCTTTTCCCACCTGTGAGCCGTCTTTGGACCGGGAAGGGTAAAGAGGGTTCGCACCAGAAACCGTAAAGCCGGCGTTCACCGTGTTTTTCCCGCAAGTCACTGGTTACCCGCCCTTAACTTTGAAGGCGTTAGGGCAGACGTCCACGATTTGGGCGGTCGACGACATGGCGGGGAAGATTGCGACGCTGACTGTGGTGCTGCCGATGATGGTGGCCGGCGTCGCATCCGCACAGGCGCCGTCCGCCGCACCGGCCGAGGCGACGCTCGAGCGGGCGCGCAACGCGATGATCGTCGATCCCAAGCAGGTCATCACGCTTGTCGGCCAGGCGCGAACCACGTTGGCCGCCACGCCCCCGAGCGAGGAGCGGGAGTTGTTGCAGACCCGCGCCTTGTGGCTGGAGAGCGAAGCGCTGGCCCGGCTCGGCGATCTCGACCGTGCCGAGCGTTCGGCGATCCGCGCGCTGTCGGCGGTCAACCGCCTTCAACCAGGCAGCAAGCTGCACGGCGACATTCTGATGACGCAGGGCGCGATCGGGCTCGACAACAACCAGATGCAGCGGGCGTTCCAGCTGTTCCGCCAGGCCCACGCCATCTTCCTCCAGCTCGGCGACACCCGCGCGCAGGCGATTGCGCTCCAGAATATCGGGACGATCTACAGCGACGCGGGCGACCAGCGCAGCGTGCTGCGTTATTATGCACAGGCCGCCGAGGTCCACCGCGGCGACATCGGGCTCGCCCAGACCGCCGCCAACAATCTGGGCACCGCCTATAAGGAACTGGGCGACCTGGCGCGCGCCGACATCGAATATCACCGCGCCCTGACGCTGGCGCGGGCGGTGAAGAGCCCGCTGCTCGAAGTACGCGCGCTCAACAATCTTGCATCGGTCGCGCTGTTGCGCCGGCGGCTGGCGGAAGCGGTCCGCTACGCCGATCGCGGGCTGACGCTGGCGCCCAAGGCGGACGCGGACGAATGGACGCCGTTCCTGTGGGGCGTGAAGGCGCAGATCGCGCTCCAGCGGAACAATTTGCCGGAAGCGGTGGCGCTGTTCGCGCGCACCTTTGCCGGCGCCGACCTCAAGACGACGAGCTTTTACTTTCGCGACTTCCACCGCAGCGCGACCGAGGCGTATCGCCGGGCGGGCGATCCCGAACTGGCGCTCCAGCATCTGACCGCGTTCAAGCGGCTGGACGACGAAGCGCGCGAAATCCGCTCGTCGACCAACGCGGCGCTGGCGGCGGCGCAATTCGATTATTCGAACCAGGAACTCAAGATCGCCAAGCTCAGCCAGGCGCAGCTCGCGGCGCGCGCCCGGCTCCAGCTGATGGTGTTGGCCGGATCGCTGCTGTTGCTGGCGATCACCCTCGGCGCGTTCTTCTGGATCCGCCGCAGTCGCAACGAAACGCGCGTCGCCAACCGCCAGCTGGAGAGCTCGAACTCCGCGCTCGACAAGGCGTTGAAGGCCAAGTCCGAATTCCTCGCGACGACCAGCCACGAAATCCGCACGCCGCTCAACGGCATTCTCGGCATGACCCAGGTGCTGATGGGCCGTCGCGAACTCGACACCGTCGTGCGCGATCAGGTTCGGCTGATCGACAGCGCCGGCAACACGATGAAGGCGATCGTCGACGACATCCTGGACATGGCGCAGATCGAGCAGGGCCGCGTGCAGATCGAACGCGGGCCGATCGCCCTCCCCGCGTTGATCGAAGGCATCGCCGGACTGTGGCGCGCCGCCGCCGAGCAAAAGGGTCTCTCGCTCGAGGTTGAGCTGGACGATGTACCGGCGATGATCTGCGAGGACGAACGCAAATTGCGGCAGATCGCGTTCAACCTGCTGTCCAACGCGATCAAGTTCACCCGCTGCGGAGAGGTGCGGCTGCGTGTTTCGACCTCGGTCGAGCATGGCGAGGAGCGGATGCGGATCGCGGTCAGCGATACCGGCATCGGCATCGCGGCCGATCAGCTCGGGCCGATTTTCGAGCCGTTCCGCCAGGCCGATGGCGGCACCACGCGGAATTTCGGCGGCACCGGGCTTGGCCTGGCGATCTCGTCCAAGCTGGCCGGCGCGCTGGACGGCACGATCGAGGCGACGAGCGTGATCGGCGCCGGCAGCTGCTTCACGCTCGTCCTGCCGCTGCGGCGCCAGGCAGCGGCCGTCACCAACATTCCGGCACGGGGCCAGCCGACCTGCCTGCGCGACGCGGCCGTGATATTGGTGGAGGACAATCCGCTGTTCGCGAGCATGATCGAGGCCTGTCTCGACGATGCAACGCGCGAAATATTGGTGGTCGACACGCTGGCCGAGGTGCCCGGCGGCGGCGACGTCGTGCTGATCGGAGAAAATGTGTCGGGCGAGGAAGTTGCCGCATTCCGCGCCGCCTGCCCGCGCGCGCTGCTGTTCCTGCTGGGCGACGCCGACGGGGCGGCCGGGCTTGGCCCGCAGGTTGACGGCGTGGTCGCTCGGGCGATGCCGCCGCTCGATCTGGCGTCCGATCTCGATGCGCTGGTGACCGCCCGTGCCGCCCCGGCGGCTTCGCCCGCCAGCGCACTTGCCGCCGCATGACGACCATGTATCCATTGCTTGCAATCGCTTGCGAGGCTGAGCCGAACTACGGGGCTGTTCAATGCGCATACTTTTCGTAGAAGACGATCCGCTCAACCGGCGTGTCGTCAAAGACATGCTTCAGACGGTCGGCGCCGAACTGGTCGAGGCCGAGGACGCGGAATCGGGGCTCAGGATGATCGACGAGCAATCGTTCGAGGTCGTCCTGATGGATCTTCGCATGCCCGGCATGGACGGCCTGACCGCCATCCGCCACATCCGCGAGCGAACGGACGCCAAGTCGATGCTGCCGATCATCGTCGTCACGGCGGACACGGCGCTCACCATCCGCGAGGACTGCATGGGCGGGGGCGCCGACGAGGTAATCCTGAAGCCGGTGGCGATGAAGCAGCTGTTCACCGTGATGGGACGGCTGATGGTGGAAGCAAAGCGCCGCGCCGCGGCCTGACCGGATCGGGTCGCGCGACCCGGCGACCTGGCGACCCGGCGACCCTACATACAGCCTTGCGAAAGGCGACAAAGCCTATGCTGCGGCCCTATCGTTCCCGGCCCATCGGCGGAACCCCGCGCGCCTCGCCGGCAGGAAAGAACAGGGATCATGGCACCCGTTTTACCCGTCCCTGCCCCAAACCCGATCGCCGCCGTCGCGCAGGCGCCACAGTCGATCGGCGCGGTCGCGGCGGTGGGGCTCGCGCGGCAAACCCGCGTCCAGTCCACGGCGGAGGCGCTGGCGCAGGACGCGCAGGATTATACCCGGCAGCATGGCGTAACGTTCGATGAGGCGCTGCGCCGGCTGCGCGCGCAACAGGAAAGCGTCGCGGAGACCGACCGGATCGAGCAGACCTACCAGGATCGCATCGCCGGAATCTCGATCGAGCATCATCCGGTGTACCGGATCGTCGTCCTCCTCACCGGGGCCGAGGCGGTGCCCGATCAGTTGATCTCCGCCGGGGGCATGGCGGTGCCGATCGTCTTTCGAACGGGGGCTGCGGCCACCCGCGCCGAGTTGATCGCGGCGATCTGGCGGCACCGCGAAGCAATCCAGGCGGAGTTGCCCCGCCCCGCCGGTCTCGGCGCCGATCCCAGGACGGGCGAACTCGTCGTGATGCTGAAAGGGATGGCGCTTGGCCGCGAGGAGGGCGACGCACTGACCGCGCGGCTGGCCGCCCTCACCGAGGTTCCGGTGCGGCTCAACCCGCTCGACGGGCCGGACGCGAACTTCGCCGCCGCCGGGGGTGCGCGCGTGGAGGGGCTCAACGCCAGCACCGGCAAGCGCAATGCCTGCACCACCGGCTTCGTCGTGACCGACGCAGTGCGCCGCGGCGTCCTCACCGCGGCGCACTGCCCCTACAGCCTCACTTATTATGATCCGGCCGGCACCGCGATCCCGCTCAATTTCGTCGGAGCCTGGGGGGCGCGCTATCAGGACGTCCAGATCCAGGTCAGCGACGACGCGCTCGAGCCCTTATTCTTCGCCGACAGCGAGAAGCGCGCAGCGCGGCCGGTTACCAGTTGGCGCAACCGGGCGAGCACGCGGGCCGGCGACGTGGTCTGCCACCGCGGCGAGAAGACCGGCTATAGCTGCGCCGAGGTCGAGCTGACCGACTATGCGCCGCCGGCGGATCTGTGCGCCGGCCCGTGCGATCCGGTGTGGGTGACGGTGGCCGGCCCGTCGTGCCGATCGGGCGACAGCGGCGGCCCGGTGTTCAGCGGCACGATCGCGTTCGGGATCCTCAAGGGCGGAAGCTACCGCGCCGACGGCCGGTGCAACTTCTATTATTACATGTCGACGGACTATCTGCCCCCCGGCTGGTCGCTGCTCCGCCGCTAGCGTCTTGGAATGGGGGCTTCGTAGCGGGCTTGACCCGGGCGGCCACCCGCTGAATGATCCGGTCAAGGTCGCCCGTCATGCTCGCTTCAGGGCGCCCGGAGCGAGCATCGGGAGAGTGTCGGTGGCTGAGCACGACCAGGCGATTCCAGCCGTTTCCGCCAAGCGCGGCGAGCGATATCTCCGCAACACATGGTACGTCGCGGGATGGGGCGACGACCTCGGCGAAGCGCCGCTCGCGCGCACCTTCCTGGATGAGCCGGTGGCGATGTTCCGCGACGAGGCCGGCCTGCCGCAGGCGATCGGCGGGCGCTGTCCGCATCGCTTCGCCGCCTTGGGCAAGGGGCGCGTCGTCGATGGCCAGCTCGAATGCCCCTATCATGGGCTGCGCTTCGATTCGACCGGTGCCTGCGTGTTCAACCCGCACGAGCATGGCGTCGTGCCCCGCGCCTCGGTGCAGACCTACCCGCTGGTCGAGCGCCACCGGTTGCTGTGGATCTGGATGGGCGACCCTGCGCTGGCCGATCCCGCCGAGATACCCGACTTCGCCTGGCTCGCCGATCCCCGGCTCGAGGCGGTTCGCGGCAGCGCCCATGCCGAGGGACATTATGAGCTGTACAGCGACAATATCCTCGATCTGGCGCA
>JAQGKS010000293.1 GCA_028289965.1 Sphingomonas bacterium | reverse complement strand
CGAAGCTTGGGAGTTGCAACGCTTGGGCGCAAGCATCGAAACAGCGCCGCAGGGCAAGGTCGTGACCCGGTTCGCGCCTTCGCCGACCGGCTTCCTGCACATTGGCGGGGCGCGCACTGCATTGTTCAACTGGCTCTACGCCCGCCATACCGGCGGCGATTTCCTGCTGCGCATCGAGGATACCGATCGCGCGCGATCGACCCAGCCGGCGATCGACGCGATCCTCGACGGAATGCGCTGGCTCGGCCTCGACTGGGATGGCGATGCCGTGTTCCAGTTCGCGCGGGCCGCCCGCCATGCCGAGGTCGCCAACCAACTGCTCGCCGCCGGCCATGCCTATCGCTGCTTTGCCACCGCCGAGGAACTGGAGGCGATGCGCGCCGATCAGCGCGCCAACAAGCTGCCGATGCGCTATGATGGCCGTTGGCGCGATCGCGATCCATCGGAAGCGCCGGAGGGCGCCCCGTTCGTCGTCCGCCTGCGGGCGGACCAGAGCGGCGCGACGACGATCGACGACATCGTCCAGGGCAGCGTCACCGTCCAGAATGCCGAGCTGGACGACATGGTCCTGCTCCGCTCCGATGGCACGCCGACCTATATGCTGGCGGTGGTGGTCGACGATCACGACATGGGCGTCACCCACGTCATCCGCGGCGACGATCATCTCAACAACGCCTTCCGCCAGCTGGGCATCATCCGCGGCATGGGCTGGCCGGTGCCGGTCTATGCCCATGTCCCGCTGATCCACGGCGCGGACGGGGCGAAGCTCTCCAAGCGCCACGGCGCGCTGGGGGTGGAAGCCTATCGCGACGAACTTGGCATCCTGCCCGAGGCGCTGGTCAACCAGCTGCTTCGGCTCGGCTGGGGGCATGGCGACGACGAGATCATCAGCCGCGATCAGGCGATCGCCTGGTTCGATATCGCCAATGTCGGCCGATCGCCGTCGCGGTTCGACCCGAAGAAGCTCGATCACGTCAACGGCCATTATATCCGCGAGGCGGATGACGCCCGGCTGGCGGCGCTCGCGCTGCCGTATCTGGAGCAGATGCTCGGTCATCCGATCGATGCGGCGGGGCAGGATCTGCTGTGTCGCAGCATGGCGGCGCTCAAGGCGCGCGCCAAGGATCTGCGCGAGTTGGCGGACGGTGCGCTGTTTCTGTTTCGCACCCGCCCACTGGACATGGACGAGCGCGCCAATACGCTGCTAGACGGTCCGGCGATCGATCTCCTGCAAGGGGCATACAGAGCGGTCGCGGCGGTGGACGACTGGAGCGCGGAGGCGATCGAGGCGGCCATTCGCTCTGTCGCGGAGGCGGCGGGCGTCGGCCTCGGCAAGGTGGCTCAGCCGCTTCGTGCGGCGCTCACCGGCCGGACGACATCGCCGGGAATTTTCGACGTGCTGGTGCTGCTTGGCCGCGACGAGAGCCTTGGTCGGCTCGCGGACAGGCTGGAGCGCAGCACGGTCGGGCTATCAACGGAGGGCTAGTCACATGGCGGAAGGCAGCGCGAACATCGGCTTCGGAGGCAATGGCGCCGATTATCCGGTGCGATCCGGATCGGTCGGCCCCGATGTCATCGACATCCGCAAACTCTATGCGAACACGGGGGCGTTCACGTTCGATCCCGGCTTCACCTCCACCGCGAGCTGTGAGTCGGCGATCACCTATATCGATGGCGATCAGGGCATCCTGCTCCATCGCGGCTATCCGATCGATCAGCTGGCCGAGCAGTCGAGCTTCATGGAGGTCGCCTACCTCCTGCTCAACAGCGAGCTGCCGACCGCCGCCGAGCTCGACAAGTTCAGCTACACGATCACCCGCCACACGATGCTGCACGAGCAGCTGTCGACCTTCTATCGCGGCTTCCGGCGCGATGCCCATCCGATGGCGATCATGTGCGGCGTGGTCGGCGCGCTATCCGCCTTCTACCACGATTCCACCGATATCGCCGATCCGCGCCAGCGGATGATCGCGTCGCATCGGCTGATCGCCAAGATGCCGACGATCGCGGCGATGGCGTACAAATATTCGATCGGTCAGCCGTTCGTCTACCCGAAGAACGACCTGAGCTACACCGGCAACTTCCTGCGCATGACCTTCGGCGTTCCGGCCGAGGAATATGAAGTCGATCCCATCGTCGAGGCGGCGATGGACAAGATCTTCATCCTGCACGCCGATCACGAGCAGAACGCGTCCACCTCGACCGTGCGTCTCGCCGGATCGTCGGGTGCCAACCCGTTCGCCTGCATCGCCGCCGGCATCGCCTGCCTGTGGGGCCCGGCGCATGGCGGCGCGAACGAGGCCGCGCTCAACATGCTGCGCGAGATCGGCCACGTCGATCGCATTCCGGAATATATCGCCCGCGCCAAGAACAAGGACGATCCGTTCCGGCTGATGGGCTTCGGGCACCGCGTCTACAAGAATTACGATCCGCGTGCGAAGGTGCTCGGCGCCGCCGCGACGGAGGTTCTCGCCAGGATGGGCAAGAGCGATCCGATCCTCGACGTCGCCCGCAAGCTGGAGGAGATCGCGCTGACCGATCCCTACTTCGTCGAGAAGAAGCTCTATCCGAACGTCGATTTCTACTCGGGCGTAATCCTGTCGGCCATCGGCTTCCCGACGACGATGTTCACCGCGCTTTTCGCGCTGGCGCGCACCGTCGGCTGGGTGGCGCAGTGGAACGAGATGATCGCCGATCCCGAACAGAAGATTGGCCGCCCGCGCCAGCTCTATACCGGGCCGACGCAGCGCGATTACATTCCCGTCGATCGCCGCTGAGCACGGCCTGACGGACGGGCCGGGACGATGCCTGGCGACGGGATCGATCGGCGACAATTGCTCGCCGGCGTTGCCGTCGCCGGGATCGCATCGGCAGCGGCCGCGGCGGATGCGGCGGCTGGAGACAGCCCGGCAAAGGTGACCGACGAGGTGATCGCAGCGTGCGATCGCTTCGCCGGGCTCGATTTCACCGCCGCCGAGCGCCAGCAGATGCTGGCGACGGTCGACGAACAGCTCGATCGGTTGCGGGCCCTGCGCGCGGTGCGGATGGAAAACGAACTCGCCCCCGCGGTGACATTCGATCCACGCCTTCCCGGTTGGCGGCTTCCCCAGGGTCCGACGCAGGCCGCGCAGCCTCCGTCGCCCCCGCCGCTTCCCTCCAGCCCCGAAGACATCGCCTTCGCGCCGGCCTGGCAGCAGGCGGCATGGATCGCGTCCGGCAGGCTGACCTCGCGCGCGTTAGTCGATGTCTATCTGGCCCGGATCGCCAGGCTCGCGCCCGATCTCCTGTGCTTCGTCACGGTCACGGGCGATCATGCCCGCGCCGAGGCCGCGGTGCTGGACCGCGAAGCCGCCGCAGGCCGGGTTCGCGGTCCGCTGCACGGGCTACCCTACGGCCTCAAGGATCTGTTCGACACCGCGGGCGTCCGCACCACGTGGGGGGCGGAGCCGTACCGCGATCGGGTGCCGACGCGGGATGCGGCCGTCGTGGCCCGGCTGCGGGCGGCGGGCGCGGTGCTGATCGGCAAGACGAGCTGCGGCGCGATCGCGTATGGCGACATCTGGTTCGGGGGCCGCACCCGCAACCCCTGGAATCGGGCCGAGGGCTCCTCCGGCTCTTCGGCGGGCAGCGCCTCGGCCGTGGCTGCGGGGCTATGCTCCTTCGCTATCGGCACCGAGACGATGGGATCTATCGTCGCCCCATCCGCCCGCTGCGGCACGGTCGGCCTGCGCCCCAGCTTCGGCCGGGTTCCGCGGACCCGCGGGATGGCGCTATGCTGGTCCTATGACAAGGTCGGCGCGATCGCCCGCTCCGTGGCAGATGCCGGGATGGTGGTGCGCGCGGTGCACGGCGCCGATGGCAGCGATGCCGGATCCATCGACATGCCGTTC
>JAQGKS010000291.1 GCA_028289965.1 Sphingomonas bacterium | reverse complement strand
CGTGACGGTGGGGCCAATCGAGGGCCGCGCCGGCTGGCTCGTCCGCAACGCCCTCAACGATCGCCTCGCCGCCGCCGGCCCGTCCGACGCCGCGGCCCGGTTCCGGCTCGAAGTCGAACTGGATGATCGGATCACCGGTTTCGGCGTGCGTTCCGACAATGCGGTGACGCGCGAACGACGGACGTTGCGCGCGCGCTACCGCCTGGTCGAGGCGAGTGCCGGCACCGTCGTTGTCGATGCCACCGCCGGGTCCGACGCCGGGATCGACGTCGTCAGTTCCGAATATGCCACGATCGCCGCGGAAAACACCGCGCTCGAACGGCTGTCGGGCGAGATCGCCGACCAGATCATCACGCGCCTCGCACTCTACGCCGCGCGCACCGCCCCAGCCGGGCGATGAAGGCCAACCGCGCGCAAATGGAGCGCGCGCTGGACGAGGCGAAGGACACGGTTCGGCTGTTCCTGCTATATGGTCCCGACGAAGCGACGTCGCGGGACCTGTCGGGCCGCCTTGCCAAGGCACTCGGCGCCGACGCCGAACGCACCGACCTGACCGGCGCCGCGCTCAAGGCCGATCCCGCTCGCCTCGCCGACGAAGCGGCGTCGATCTCGCTATTTGGCGGACGGCGCTACATCCGGGTCGAATCCGCCGGCGACGATGTCCTCGCCGCGGTCGAGGCGTTGATGGAGGCGCCCGCTGCGGGCAATCCGGTGGCGATCATCGCCGGGGCGTTGCGCAAGGATTCGAAGCTCGTGAAATTGGCGGAGTCGCACCCGGCGGCGCTCGCGCTCAACAGCTACATGCCGGAGGGCCAGGCCGCAGACCGGCTGGCGATGACGATCGGTCGCGATCTCGGCCTCACCCTGCGCCCCGACGTCGCGCATCGGATCGCGGTCGGAACCGGTGCCGACCGCGCGTTGATGGCGCGCGAGCTCGAAAAACTGGCACTCTACGTCGATGCCGCGCCGGATCGCCCGGCCGAACTCGATCATGCCGCACTCGATGCGCTCAGCGCGGAGGTCGACGAAGGCGATCTCGGCCCGCTGGTCGATGCGGTCCTCGGTGGCCGGCCGAAGGATCTCGATCAGGAGCTTGCCCGGCTGGGCGCGAGCGGGGTCGCGCCGATTCCGATCCTGCGTGCGCTGCTCCGCCGGCTCCACCTGCTCGCCGACATCCGCAGCGCCGTCGCGGGGGGCAACAGCGTCGAGGCGGCGGTGGAATCGGCGGGGCGGGCAGTGTTCTGGAAGGACAAGCCCGCCATCTCCAGCCAGGTCGCGCGCTGGCAACCACAGGCGATCGACCGGGCTGTGCACCGGCTGCTGGAGGCGGAGCGCGCGGTCAAGCGGAGCGGCGCGATCGGTACGGTCGCGGTAACGGAAGAGCTTCTCGCCATCGCCCGCGCTGCCGCCCGGATGCGTTAGGATCAGATCGGCTCGCCGCTCAGCCGCTGGCAGATCATGTCCAGCTGATCCAACGACGAATAAGCCAGGGTGACCGATCCACCGGCGGGACCATGGGCGATCTTGACCCGCAGCCCGATCAGGTCGCTCAGCTGGCGCTCCAGCGCGGCAATGTCGGACTCGGCACCCTTGACCTCTATTCGCTCCCGGCGTTGCGACGCCGGCTTGGCGCCCCGCGCAAGCTTTTCGGTGTCGCGCACCGACAGGCCGCGCTCGATCACCTCGAGCGCGAGCGCCGCGGGGTCGGGCGCGGTGATCAGCGCGCGGGCATGGCCCATCGACAGGCGCTTGTCCGCCACCGCATCGCGCACCGACGGCGGAAGATCGAGCAGCCGCAGCAGGTTGGCGACGTGGCTGCGCGACTTGTGGACGAGCCGGCCGAGCACCTCCTGGGTGTGGCCATATTCTTCCATCAGCCGGCGATAGGCGTCGGCCTCCTCGATCGCGTTCAGCTCCTCGCGCTGGATATTCTCCAGCAGCGCGACCTCTAGCGTCTCTCCCTCGCTGAAATCACGAATGATTACAGGGATTTCATGGAGCTGAGCGCGCTGCGCGGCGCGCCAGCGGCGCTCCCCGGCGACGATCTGGTAGCTGCCCTCATGCGGTCGCACGACGATCGGCTGGATCAGCCCCCGCCCCTTGATCGAGCTCGCCAGTTCCTCAAGCGCGGCGTCATCGAAGTGCCGGCGCGGCTGGCCGGGATGCGGATGGATCGACGCGACGGCGACGATCTGGACGCCGGGCGACGCGCCGTTGCCGCTGATCGGCTGCTCCCGCTGCACCTCCCCCATCAGGGCCGAGAGACCGCGGCCGAGCCCGGAGGGGCGCCGCCGTGCGAGGGGCGTGGGTTCGTCGCTCATGCCGCCTGCGCCGGCTTGGGCAGGCGGCCGATCAGCTCCCGCGCCAGGGCGATATAGGCTTCCGAGCCGAGGCAGCGGTGATCGTAGATCAGCGCCGGCATGCCATGGCTCGGCGCCTCCGACAGCCGGACGTTGCGCGGGATGACGGTCTCGAACACGACATTGCCGAGGCAGGCGCGCACATCCTGCGCCACCTGTTCGGACAGGCGGTTGCGGCGATCATACATCGTCAGGGCGACTCCAAGGATCGTCAGCACCGGGTTGAATCGCTCGCGCACCCGCTCGATCGTCTGGAGCAGCTGGCTCAAGCCCTCGAGCGCAAAAAACTCGCATTGCAGCGGCACCAGCAATTGCCGCGCGGCGACGAGTGCGTTGATCGTCAGCAGCCCGAGCGATGGCGGGCAATCGATCAGGCACACGTCCCACCGTCCGGTCGACGCGGCGGTCAGTGCCTCGTCCAGCCGGTGCGTGCGGCGTTCGAAGTCGATCAATTCGATCTCGGCGCCGGAGAGATCGACCGTCGCTGCCACCAGGTCGAGACGCGGGACGCGCGTCGGGATCGCCGCCTCGACGATCGTGCAGTCGCCAGTCAGAACCTCGTAGCTCGACAGCTCGCGTTCCGACCGGTCGATGCCGAGCCCGGTGGATGCGTTTCCCTGGGGATCGAAATCGACCAACAGCACACGATAGCCGGTGGCCGCGAGTGCCGTGGCGAGGTTGATGGCCGTCGTCGTCTTGCCGACACCACCCTTCTGGTTCGCGACGGCAATCCGGATCATCGCTGCTTCCTCGGCCTGACATGCCCGGCGATAAGGATCGACGAGTCTGGATCGGTAACGCTCGGCTCGATCCGGAACTCACCCTGCCACGTTAGACGCGCGGCTTCCAGTTCGGCCTGCGCGCTCCGACCCTTGGGCAGCAGCCAGAGCGTCCCATCCTTGGAAAATCGATGGGCGATTCCGAACAAGCGGTCGATCGGCGCAAATGCGCGGGCGCTGATGACGTCGAAGCTACCTAGATCGCGCGTCTCGGCACGCCCGCCGGCAACCTGGGTTCTTGCCCCGATGCCGAGCAGATCGATCGCCTGTTCGAGAAAATCGATCCGCTTGCGGCGCTCCTCCACCAGCACGACGTTCATGTCGGGCCGGAGCAAGGCAACGATCAATCCCGGAAAACCCGCGCCAGACCCCAGATCGAGCCATTGCTTGGGGGCGGTGCAAAAGGCGAGCAACTGCGCCGAGTCGGCAAGGTGGCGGCTCCAGATCTGCTCAACCGTGGACCGTGCAATCAGGTTTTGCTTGCCATTTTCGGCCGCGAGCAGCGCAACGAATCGCTCCAGTAAGGCGAATGTTTCACGTGGAACACCGAGCACGACGTCCAGCCAAGTCTTGGCCTCATCCTCTGTCATGCAGCGATCCGACGTGAATGAACGAGGATCGCCGCGAGCGCCGCAGGAGTGATGCCACGCACCCGGCTCGCAGCATCGAGGGTTTCGGGACGAGCGCGCTCCAGTCGTTCGACCATTTCCCGCGACAAGCCTGGCACGCTGTCGAATTCGAGGCGCTCGGGAATGGCCATCGTTCCGTCCCGCGCGCGCCGGCCAATCTCGTCCTGCTGCCGGGCGAGGTACGGCGCGTAGCGTGCGTCCACCGTTGCTTCGGCAATCACCTCCGCGTCGTGCTCGGCGAGTAGAGGCGCGAGCCTGGCAAGCTGATCCGGCGCGAGTTCGGTCACGCGCAACCATTCCGCCAGCGGTCGGGAGGCGCTCCCCGATACGTCCGCCCCCGTCGCGCGAATGGCGTTTGCAGACACGTCGGCGGAAAGGATTGCGCTGACGTGCGCCCGTCCGGCCGCCCTTCGTTCAAACCAGCGACGCCTCTCCAAACCCACACAGCCCGCGGCGATTGCTGCACCGGTAAGCC
>JAQGKS010000268.1 GCA_028289965.1 Sphingomonas bacterium | reverse complement strand
CGGCGCGAATTCGACGACGTTGGACACGGCCCGATCGAGCGCCTGGCGCTCCTCGGCCGACAGGCTGTCCCGCTTTGCGAGCTTCCGGAAAAGTTTCTCCATGGCGTTCGATAGCCCAGGTGGCGGGGACAGGCTACGTGCAACAAGCCGCGCGGGGGCGGTCAATATCCGGCGTAGCGCCCCGGCCGATGGTTGAGCACGAGCACTAGGTTCATCGTGCCCGCGCTCAGCACCGACATGCCGACGCGGCCGAGATCGAACACGAACAGCGAGGCGAACAGGACGATCGCGTCGAACGCCATCTGCACAAAGCCCGCCCGCCAGCCGCGCCGTTCCTGGAGAAACAAGGCAAGCACGCCGATGCCGCCGACGCTGGCGCGGTGGCTGCCAGGTTGCGGCGGCTAACGTGCGGCGCCGGCGAAAGGAAGCGGAGCAGGTGACGCGCCGCGCCCGGGCGGCTATCGCGCTGCCGTGATCGACGTGCCCCTCCGCCTGACCCTCGATGGTGCTGCCCTTGCGGCCAATTGGCGCTGGTTCGCCGCCCGCAGCGGGCGTGCGGCGTGCGGCGCGGCGGTGAAGGCCGACGGTTATGGGCTGGGCGCGCGCGATGTCGTGCCCCGGCTGGCCGCGGCCGGGTGCCGCGACTTTTTCGTGACGACATGGGCCGAGGCGGCTGCGCTCGGCCGGGCCGGCGATGGCGTGTCGCTGTCGATCCTCCACGGCGTCCGCGAGGCCGATCTGGCGCAGGCGCTGGCATCGTCGGCGCGCCCGGTGCTGAACAGCCCGGCGATGGTGGCGCGGTGGAAGGCCGCGGCGCCGCACCGCGCCTGCGACGTGATGGTCGATACCGGCATGAACCGGCTCGGCCTGACCCCCGCCGAGGCCGGATCCGGGATGCTCGACGGGCTGCGCATCGCCACGCTGATGAGCCACCTCGCCTGCGCCGATGAGCCCGGCCACCCGCTCAACGACACGCAGCGCGCGCGCTTTGCCGCGCTCGTCGCGGCGGTGCCGGCAGACCGTTACAGCCTCGCCAATTCTGCCGGCATCTGTCTTGGCGAACCATATGCGTTCGATCTCACCCGCCCGGGACTTGGATTGTACGGCGGCGTGCCGGCGCCCGGCGCGGACGGGCAAATCGTGCCGGTCGTCGCGCTGGAGGCCGAGGTGCTGCAGGTGCGCGACGTCGCGGCGGGGGAGGCGGTCGGCTATGGCGCGACCTTCGTGGCGCCGGCCGCGATCCGCGCCGCGATCCTCAACATCGGCTATGCCGACGGCTATTTCCGCGCGCTCGGCCCCGGCGGCGCGGCGTGGGCCGGCGAGCGGCGCTGCCCGGTGATCGGGCGGGTATCGATGGACCTTATCGCGGTCGACGTCACCGGCGGCGACGTCTCGGAGGGCGACTGGCTGTCGATCGACCTCGACCTGCCCAACGCCGTATCCGGTACTTCGCTTTCGCAATATGAGTTGCTGACTGGCCTTGGCCATCGCTATCAGCGGCGCTGGACATGAAGTTTACCCGCATCGCCACCAACGAGATCGTCGGCCTCTTCGCAGGCATTGGCAGGTTGTTCCTGTCGGTGCTCGCGTCGATCGGGCAGGTCACCGGCTTTGCCGCCAAGACGATCGTGCGCGCGGCGACCCCGCCTTATTATCCCGGCCGGCTGCTCCAGCAACTGGGCCAGCTTGGTTGGCTGTCGCTGCCGGTGGTCGGCCTGACCGCGGTGTTCACCGGCGCGGCGCTGGCGCAGCAGACCTTCACCGCCGGATCCCGCTTCAACGCGCAGTCGACCGTGCCGGCGATCGTCGTGATCGGCATCGTCCGCGAACTCGGCCCGGTGCTCGTCGGCCTGATGGTCGCCGGCCGCGTCTCCTCGGCGATGGCGGCGGAATTGGGTACCATGCGGGTGACCGAGCAGCTCGACGCGATGGCGACGCTGCGGACCGATCCGTTCCGCTACCTGATCTCGCCCCGGCTGTTCGCCTCGGTGATCGCGCTGCCGCTGCTGGTGCTCGTCGCCAATTCGATCGGCATCTTCGGCGGCTATCTGATCGCGGTCCACAAGCTCGGCTTCAACGCGGCTAGCTACCTCGCCGTCACCCGCCGCTTCCTCGAGCCCGACGATTTCGTCATGGCGCTGGTGAAGGCGGCGGTGTTCGGCTTCTTCATTGCCTTGATGGGCTGCTATCACGGATTCCGCACCGAGGGCGGCGCCGCCGGCGTCGGCCGGGCGACGACCAATGCGGTCGTCTCGGCGTTCATCCTGATCCTGCTCTCCAACCTGCTGATCACCGTCGCGGCGTTCGGATGAGCGAGCCCAAGATCAAGCTGACCGACGTCGCCAAGGCGTTCGGCACGACCAGGGTGCTCGACGGCATGACGCTGTCGATCGAACCCGGCGAATCGGTGGCGATCATCGGCCAGTCGGGCAGCGGCAAGTCGGTCACGCTCAAATGCATCCTCGGCCTGATCAAGCCCGACCGCGGATCGATCCTGCTCGACGGCGACGAGATCGTCGGCCTGTCCGGGCGGGACCGGGAGCGGGTGCAGGGCAAGTTCGGGATGCTCTTCCAGGGCGGCGCCCTGTTCGATTCGCTGCCGATCTGGCGCAACGTGACCTTCGGGCTGACCCGCGGCCGGCTGATGGATTCGGCGCATATGAAGCGCGTCGCGCAGGAAAATCTGGAGCGCGTCGGCCTCGATGCACGCATCCTCAACCTGCGGCCGAACGAATTGTCAGGCGGTATGCAGAAGCGCGTCGCGCTGGCCCGGGCGATCGCCCCGCGCCCCGAGATTATCTTCTTCGACGAGCCGACCACCGGGCTCGATCCGATCCGGGCCGACGTGATCAACGATCTGATCGTCAGCCTGGTCGACGATCTCGGCGTAACCGCGCTCACCATCACCCACGACATGGCCTCGGCGCGCAAGATCGCCCACCGCGTCGCGATGCTCTATCAGGGGCGCATCGTCTGGCACGGCCCGCGCGATCGGCTGTACGATTCGGGCAACCCATATGTCGATCAGTTCGTTCAGGGGCGCGCGGACGGCCCGATTACCGGAGATCGACGCAGTCGATCACAGTAACGCTGGTTTCCGTCTGGCGTCGATCAATAGGTGTTTCTAGATCGATCCACGCTACGCAGAGGAGAACAGCATGATCGGCCGTGAAGTCCCCGACGTTACCCTGAAGACGCGCGTCCGCGACGAATCTGTCGGCGGCCCCAACCCCTTCCGCTGGGAAGACGTGCACACCGGCGACCTGTTCAAGGGCCGCCGCGTCGTCGTCTTCGCCTTGCCCGGCGCGTTCACCCCGACCTGCTCGACCGAGCAATGCCCGGCCTATGAGCGGGAATATGACGCGCTGCGCAGTGCCGGCGCCGAGGATGTCTACTGCCTGTCGGTCAACGATGCGTTCGTGATGTATCAGTGGGGCAAGTCGCTCGGGCTGACTAAGACCAAGCTGCTGCCGGACGGATCGGGCGACTTCACGCGCCGGATGGGCATGCTGATCAAGAAGGATCATCTCGGCTTCGGCGATCGCAGCTGGCGCTACGCGATGGTCGTCGACGACGGCAAGATCGTCGGCTGGTTCCAGGAGCCCGGAATCAACGACGAGGGTTCCGACGAAGATCCCTATGGCGAGAGCGCGCCGGACAAGGTGCTCGCCTGGCTCCAGGCCAACCCGAAAGCCTGATGCGCCGATGTGCGGGGCCGGGCCCCGCACATCCCCGCCGCGGGCGCCGAAATTGCGGTACGCGCCTCAAACGGAACCGTTTTCCTTGCTTGGCCGTTTTTGTCCTGAACATAAGACAGGGCGGACACCATCATGGCGACCAGATTCGATCTGGGGGCGAGCGAAGTACGCGCATCGCAATTTCTGACGGACAGCTTCCAGCGCGGCCTCGCCCATTGGAACAGGCAACGGCTTTCGCCGTCCTTCCCCGATGCCGACTGGCAGAAGCGGCTGGACCGGGACACCCGGATGCAGCGGCTGGAAGGCGGCTTCATCGAGGAATTGCGCGAGGAAATCCGCGCTGAGGCGGCGGCGGTGCCGACCGACGTCGACGGTTTCGTCGCCTGGTTCGAGGCGCTCAAGGACAATGGCCCGGGGCAGGGCGATGCGCTGTTCCCGTGGCTGGCCCAGGAAGCGACGCGCGACGAACTGCGCTGGTTCTTCGAGCAGGAGGCCGCCGGCGAGGCCGGGTTCGACGATCTCGTCGCGCTGACCCAAGTCAAGCTGCCGACCCAGGCCAAGCTGGAACTCGCCCGCAATTATTGGGACGAAATGGGGCGCGGCAATCCCAAGGGGATGCACGGCCCGATGCTCGACACGCTGGTCGAAACCCTCGCGGTCGAGCCGGTGATCGAAAATACGGTGTGGGAAAGCCTGGCGCTGGCCAACAGCATGACGGCGATGGCGACGAGCCGGCGCTATGCGTGGCA
>JAQGKS010000237.1 GCA_028289965.1 Sphingomonas bacterium | reverse complement strand
AATCCCGATGATGACCGGAGCAAGGACAAGCTGGCCGAGAATCTACGCGGGCGCTGGAGCCTGCCGACCGCTTTGGCCTTTCTGATGTGGTTCGTGTTCGCGCCGCAATGCATCTCGACCATCGCCGTTACCCGGCGCGAAACAAATGGCTGGAAATGGCCCGCCTTCATGGTTGGCTATTTGTTCGCCGCCGCCTACATCATGGCCGGGATCACATATTGGCTGGCGGTCGCCGTCGGCCTCTGACGGGGCGATGGAGAGTTTATGGCGGGTAGCGTCAACAAGGTCATTCTGATCGGCAATCTCGGGCGCGATCCCGAAAGCCGCGCGTTCCAGAACGGCGGCAAGGTGGTCAATCTGCGCATTGCCACGTCCGAGAACTGGAAGGACCGCAACACCGGCGAGCGCAAGGAAAAGACCGAATGGCATTCGGTTGCGATCTTCAACGAAGGTCTCGCCACCGTCGCCGAGAAATATCTGCGCAAGGGCAGCAAGGTCTATATCGAGGGCCAGCTGCAGACGCGGAAATGGCAGGATAATTCCGGCGCCGACCGCTATTCGACCGAGATCGTGCTGCAGGGCTTCAACGGCACGCTGACCCTGCTCGACGGCCGCGAAGGCGGCGGCGGTGGTGGTGGCGGCGGTGGTTCGCGCGGCGGCGGTGCCGGCGGCGCATGGGGCGATGACGATCCCGGCTTCGGCGGCGGATCGGGCGGTGGCGGATCGTCCGGCGGCGGCTTCGGCGGCGGCGGCAGCGATCGCGGTGGCTCGGCCCGGCCGCAATCGCGCCCCAGCAACGCCTTCGACAGCGACCTGGACGACGACGTACCCTTCTGATCCGCCGACCGGCGCCTCCCCGCCGGTGCGAGGAGGCGCTATTTTCCCAGCTTGTCCTTGAGCGCCTTCAGCGCCGCGAACGGGCCGACATCCTGTTCGCCGACGACTCCGGCTGCCCGCAGCACCTCGTCGGCGTCGGCACGGCGGGGAAACGGGTCGAGCGCCAGCAGCAACGTCTCGGCCGCGGCCTCCCCCAGATCGATCGCGCTGCCCGAATAAGCCTGGGTGTCGCAATCGCCGTCGGACAGTTCGATCTCGTCGTCCGGGCTGCCATCCTGTTGCGGCATGAAGCGCAGCGAGAAGGGTTCGGCGATCGCGGCGGCCAGCAGATCGCCGGAGGCGACGCACTGCTGCACCACCTTTGCCGTGATCCGCCCCTCCGCATAAACTATCTGCCCCTCGCGGCGCACCGCGGCGCTCACCGCCAGCCGCTCGATCGCGGGCAGGTCGAACCGCGCCGCCAGCGCCGCCCGCTCGGCGGGATCGGCTTCGAAATGGAAATCATGGGGCGCGCCGCCCAGCGCATCGAGCCGGATCGGGCGGGCGAACTCGTTGGCCGTGGGGGTCGTCATGGTGTCGGGAGCCTTCCTTCGATCAGCGTGGCGTCCGGCAAGGCGGCCAGCCCGGCGGCGAATCGGCGCATCCGCGCGGCGACCGAGGCGAGCACCTCCGGCGGCGGCGGCGCATCGCGGTAGACGTTGCGGGCGATCGCCGCTTCGAGCCCGTCGCCGTTGGCGTCGCCCTCACCGCCGATCGTGCGGCGATAGGCATCGAGCCGGCCGCCGAGCGCGCCCATCAGCTTGCCGACATGCTTGCCGACGATCACGTCGCCAATCCCAAGCTCGCGCAACTGGCCGTCCATATCGTCGACGAATTGCTCGGTGACGAGCGCGGCGGGGCTGCGCCCGGCCTCGCCCGCGGCATCGAGGCGGATCAGGACGAGCGACAGGATCGCCGCGACCATGTCGAAACGGCCGTCGATCGTGTCGGGCACCGCGCCCTCGCGATACCAGATGGGGTCGCGGGCGCTGGCGACGATTGCCTGATAGAGCGGCGCGACGCTGGCGCGATCGGCCGGATTGCCGAACAGCCGGCGGAAGATGGACAAATGCTTATACTCTCTTTCATGCCTCGCCGCTTGCGCGGGGCCGGTGCCCGCGCATATTGAGGCGCGCTGCCTATGCCGCAAGGTCTTTGGCGGTGTGCGCCGCGCCTTTACGCGCCGCCGGTTGCGTTCAAGGAGAATCTCATGTCCCGTCCCGCGCCCCGCCTCGGCCTTGCCGTGCTGGCGATCACGGTGGCGCTCGCCGCGTCGGGCTGCTCGCGAATCCGTGATCACAAGGGCTATGTGGTCGATTCGACGCTGATCGGCACCGTCCAGCCGGGCATCGACAATCGCGACTCGGTCGCCAAGACGCTCGGCCGGCCAAGCTTCGTCGGCCAGTTCGACGACAAGACCTGGTATTATGTCTCTCGCGAGACGCGGCAATTCGCCTTCGCCAGCCCCAAGCCGACCGCGCAGACGGTGCTCGCGGTGCAGTTCGATGCCGCCGGCAACGTCACGTCGGTGCAGCGCACCGGGCTGGAAAAGGTCGCCTCGCTCTCGCCGAGCGGCGACAAGACGCCGACGCTCGGCCGCGAGCGCGGCTTCTTCTCCGAACTGTTCGGCAATATCGGCCGGGTCGGTTCGGTCAGCCAGGGCGGATCGACCGCCGACAACCCCAACTGACCTTCTGTCGCACTGCTGGCGTGAAGCTGTAACGGTTTTGCGCTCCGGTCGGCGGGAGCGGCGGCCCACGCCCCGCGGGCGAAGCGCCCGAGAATCATTGCCGCCGCATGCTATTGGCCGCGCGCGGAGCGGATGCGCAAAGCGGCTTCCCGCTTACGAACGCTCCACCGTGGTCGATGCGGGTTCGGTGCTGCTGGTGCCTGCGGCAAATGCCACCAGGAGGAGGAAAACCGACACGAACAACGTCGCGAGAAGCGCAACCCGCATATTGCTCTTCGGCTGTTTCCGGCCGGCCCAAAGCACGAGGCCGCCACCAGCGGCCGCAACGCAGGCGATCGCCGCTAGGATTGCCGCGGTGATGCCGAGATCGGCGTTCGAGCGCCCCCCGACATCCATGAGCCTGACGCTGAAGTAGCCGGGCAGGATCAACAAGACAGCCAATCCCACCACCGCCGTGATTGCCAGCCCCAGGCTTCTGCGTTCCGGGTTTTGCATGTCGCCTCCTTGCTTGATCCTGCGTATCGAGCACGCTTGAGCACAGGTCTGCGACAACCTGGATCACGACAATCCGAAAAAGCGCTGCAGGGGCGATGCGCGCTCGGCCTGCCAGGCCGAGCGTTTTGGCGGGGTGGCTTGGGCGACTGGCCCCTAGCAGGCGATCCCGGCAGCGGCGAGTACGGCGAGGGTGACCAGTTCGGAGGCGGTGGAGCCCATCGTCGCGATCTGGACCGGCTTTTCCATGCCGACGAGCATCGGCCCGATCACCGAATCCCCGCCCAATTCGCGCAGCAGCTTGGCCGACAAATTGGCCGACTGGAGCCCCGGCATCACCAGCACGTTGGCCGGACCGGACAGCCGCATGAACGGGTAATTCTTGGCCAGCGCCGGGTTGAGCGCAACGTCGGGCGCCATCTCGCCTTCATATTCGAACGCGACCCCGCGGGTATCGAGCAAGGCGACCGCCTCGCGGATATTCTCCAGCCATTTGCCGGACGGATTGCCGAAGGTCGAATAAGACAGGAAGGCGACGCGGGGTTCGTGCCCCATGCGCCGCGCGACCGCCGCGGTCTGCTCGGCGATGTCGGCAAGATCGGCCGAACTCGGCCGCTCGTTGACGGTCGTGTCGGCCATGAACACGGTGTGGCTCTGCCCGACGAGGACGTGGACGCCGAACGGCTTGTGCCCGCCGGCCGGGTCGAGCACCTGGCGGACCTGGCGCAGCGTCTGCGAATAGGTGCGGGTGACGCCGGTGATCATCACGTCGGCCTCGCCCAGCGCGAGCAGCAGCGCGCCGAAGATGTTGCGATCCTGGTTGACCAGCAATTCGACATCGCGCCGCAAATAGCCGCGCCGCTGGAGCCGGGCGTAGAGATAGTCGACCATCCGCGGCACGAGCGGCGAGATCCGGCTGTTGTGCAGCTCGAAGCTTTCCGGATCGTCGACGCCGAGCGCGCGCAACTTGTCCGGCACCTGGTCGCGGCCGACGAGCACCGGGGTGCCGTAGCCGCCGTCGCGGAAGGCGATCGCGGCGCGCAGCACCACTTCCTCCTCCGCTTCGGCAAAGACGACGCGCTTGGGATGCTGGCGCGCGCCCTCATAAGCCAGCGTCAGCACCGAGGTGGTCGGGTTGAGCCGGGCGCGCAGTTCCTCGCGATAGGCCGCCATGTCCGCGATCGGACGACGCGCGACGCCCGAATCCATCGCCGCCTGGGCGACCGCGGCGGGCACGACCTCCATCAGCCGCGGATCGAACGGGGCCGGGATGATATAATCGGCGCCGAAGCTGTGGAGCTGGCCACCATAGGCCGCGGCGACCTCCTCGGGCACCTGCTGGCGGGCGAGCCGGGCCAGTGCCTGGGCGGCGGCGAT
>JAQGKS010000232.1 GCA_028289965.1 Sphingomonas bacterium | reverse complement strand
GGCTGACCTGGCGCTTTCCGTTGCGCGGCGGCCTGCGCTTTTCCGATGGCACGCCGATCACCCCCGACACGTTCGTGCGCGGCTTTCGTCGGCTGACCGATCCGGCGACGGCCTCGCCCAATGCCGCCTTGTTCGATGCGATCCGGCAAGTCGCGGCCCACGGAGACGTGGTCGTCGTCGCGCTGCATGCGCCGTTCCCGTCGCTGCCCGAACTGCTCGCCCACCCGGCGATCGCCGCGCTGCCGGTCCACCGCATTGCATCGCGCGGCGATCGCTGGACCGCCGATCGGCCGATCGTCGCGTCGGGGGCCTATCGACTCCGCCACTGGTCGCCCAACGACAGGCTGCTGCTCGTCGCCAATCCTGCCTGGCATGGCGGCGCGGCGCCCGTCGCCCAGGTCGAGTGGCGCCCGGTGGAGGACCGGCTGACCGCGCTGCGGCTGTTCCGGGCGGGCAGCGCCGACATCATCGGGGACTTTCCCGCCAGCCGGCTGCCGTGGCTGCGCGCCAATCTTCCTCGCGCAATCCATATCGCGCCGTATCGCGGCGCTTATTATTTCGCGTTCAACACCCGGCGCGGTCCCTTTGCGGATGTGCGGGTGCGCCGCGCGCTCAGCCTGGCGGTCGAACGCCGCTGGATCGCGGGGCCGCTGATGGCGATCGGCACGCAGCCGGCATGGGGCGTGATTCCCCCCGGCACGAGCCATCTCGCCGCCTATCGCCCGGCCTGGGCCGATTGGCCCCGCGCGCGGCGGCTGGCGCTCGCCCGCCGGCTGCTCCGCGATGCGGGCTATGGACCGAACCGTCCGCTCGTCTTCGACATGCGGTTCAACAGCGATGCGGATCACCGCCGCATCGCGATCGCGCTGGCCGCGATGTGGCAACCGCTCGGCGTCGAGGCGCGCCCGTTGAACAGCGAGGCGGCGCTGCATTTCGCGGCGCTCCGCCGTGGCGAGTTCGCGCTCGCCCGGTCGGGGTGGATCGCCGACATTTCCGCGCCGGAGAACTTCCTCGCGGTCCACCGGTCCGATGCGGGGCCGATAAATTATTCGGGCTATGCCAGCCGGCGCTTCGATGCCCTGCTCGATCGGGCGCTGCACATCGCCGATCCGCACCGCCGGGCCGCAGCGATGCGCGCGGCCGAAGCGGTGCTGGCGACGGATGCGCCGGTGCTGCCGATCTATTTCTACGTCAGCCGGGCCCTGGTGGCGGATCGCATCGCGGGTTGGCGGGACAATCCGGCCAACGTACACCCGAGCCGCACCCTCTCCTTCAAAGGCCGCTGATGCGTGCGTTGATGATCTCCCTGCTGATCGCCGCCGCCGGGCTGTCGGGCTGTTCCGGTGAGGGCGGCGACGGGCCGATCGCGGTGAGCGTGATCGGCGCCATGCCCCGGCGCCTCGACCCGAACCGCCAGCCACTCGCCCCATCCGACGCGGTGCTGATCGGGGCGACCGCGCAGGGGCTGGTCCGGTTCGACGGTGCCGGGCAGGCCGAGCCCGGGGTCGCGATCCGCTGGGCGGTGTCGGATAACGGCCTCTATTACACCTTCCGGATCGATGGCGGCCGCGTCACCGCGCAGGAGGTCGCCCGGCGGTTGCGCCAGTCGCTCGCCCGCACCAGCCGCAACCCGCTCCGGCCGGTGCTGGGGGCGATCGACGAGATCGTCGCGGTGACGCCCGAAGTGGTCGAGTTGCGGCTCCACGCCCCCCGCCCCAATCTGCTCCAGCTTCTCGCCCAGCCCGAGATGACGCTGGCGCCGACCAAGGGACAGACCGGCCCGTTCCGCGTCGCCGCGCGGTCGACCCGGTCGCTGCTGCTGGCGCCGATCGATCCGGGCGACGGGCTGGATGAGCAGGAATTGGCGCGCGGTACGGTGCGGCTGCGCGGCGAACGCGCCGCCCTTGCTTTGGCGCGCTTCGACGCGGGCGAGGCGGCCGTCATACTGGGCGGGACCTTCCGCGATCTCCCGCTGGTCCGCGCCGCGGGCATCGCGCCACGGCTGCTCCAGCTTGATCCGGTGTCGGGCCTGTTCGGGCTGAGTTTCCTCGATACCCAGGGTTTCCTCGGCAGCGTCGAGAACCGGCGCGCGCTGGCGATGGCGATCGATCGCGATCGACTGGCCGGCGCATTCCGCGTGCCGAACTGGGGGATCGCGACAAGCCTCGTCCCGCCCGGGCTGGAGGACCTGCCCACGCCCGCCACGCCCGACTGGAACGATACGCCGCTCGCCCAGCGCCGCGCCATCGCGGCCGAAGCGGTGGCGCGGTGGAGCAGCGCCGCCAATGGCGCCTTCCCCGTGCTGCGGATCGCTTTGCCCAACGGGCCCGGCGCCAATCTGCTGTTCGGCGCGATCCGCCGGGATTGGCGTGCGATCGGCGTGGCGGTGGAACGCGTCGCGCCGAACGCCCCGGCCGAAATCGGCCTGATCGATGCGGTCGCCCCCGCCGACATCGCCAGCTGGTATCTTCGCGGCTTCACCTGCGATCGCAGCCGCGCCTGCAGCGAACAGGCGGATGCGTCGCTGGTGGCGGCGTCCAACGCGACGACGCTCGAGGAACGGACGGCGCAGCTGGCGGATGCGGATGCCCGGCTTGCCGCGATCACCGCATTCATCCCGCTGGCGGGCCCGCTGCGCTGGTCGGTCGTCGCACCCAAGCTGCGCGGTTTTCAGCCCAATCCACGCGGCGTCCACCCGCTCAACCATCTTCGCTAGGCCGAGCGCCGCGGATCGGGCCTATTCGGCGGGTTGCCAGCGGCGCGGGGGACGGTTAATCCGCGCCGCGTGTGATGGGTCCATAGCTCAGTTGGTAGAGCAACGGACTTTCGATGGGAGCCCACGGGGGAAACCGCGTGGTGACAAGGTGTCAAAGTCGGGGAACCCTCTGGCCAGCAATGGCCGTGGCAATCCCGAGCCAAGCCCCTTCTCAGGGGAAGGTGTAGAGGCCAGACGGCACCGGCCTACGTCCCGTCATCGGGATAGGGTCAAGGGATGGTCCAGACAGCAAACACCCGCAGGGGTGGCGGCGAAAGCCGTGGCTGGAGGTAATCTGTAGGTCATGGGTTCGAGTCCCATTGGACCCACCACACGATCGACCGCGCGCCTTGTGCCAGCGCCCGGCTCAGAACCAGAAGCGCAACCCGAACACCGCCCCGGCCGAGGTCCGGCCGTCACCCTGGCGGCGGGCATAGCGCGCGGTGTCGCCGATCTTGCGCTCCCACGACAGGCCGACATAGGGCGCGAATTCCCGTCGGATCTCGTAGCGCAGCCGCAGGCCGAGTTCGGCGTCCGACAGCCCTGCGCCGATGCCGTTCTCCGCCACGTCCTGCGCGGCGAAATTGAGTTCGGCGCGCGGCTGGAGGATCAGCCGGTTGGTGATCCGCTGATCATAATATCCCTCGATCCGGCCGAGCAGATCGCCCTTGTCCGACAGGAACAAGGCGGCCTCGACCTCGAACCAGTAGGGCGCCAGCCCCTCGATACCGATCGTCGCATAGCTGCGCTCCGGATCCGGCCGGAAATCGTGGCGCACGCCCGCCTGGAGGTTCCAATAGGCATCGACCGCGTGGCTGTAGAGCGCCTGGAGTTCGACCGCGTCCAGCGGCCGGCCAAGCCGCCCCTCGCCCTCCGACTTGATCGTCAGCCGATCGATGTCGCCGCCGAACCAGGCCTCCCCATCCCAGCGCAGAATGCCACCGTCGCCCTCGGGCTGGACCTCGGCGCGGTTGAGCATGATCATCGAAAAGCTCTGGCCGCCATGCTCGGCATGCATCTGGTTCCGGCTGCGCGCCATCGCGGCGGGCGACCAGAAAAGATCGGCATGATGATCGGTCGGCGGCGTCGGAGCGGAGGCCGATCCAGGCTCGAGATCGGTCCCCGTGGCAGCTTGGCCCGGCGTCTCCGTCGCCTCGGCAACCGGTTCGCTTGTCGGCGCGGCATGACCCGCGTGCGGATCGGGCGCGGACGGCCGGGCTGGTGCCGGTTTCGCGGCGGGCATGGTGTGGCCCGCATGCTGCGCGGTGGCAGGCGTGGCGATCGACAGCGCGAAGGCGATCGCTGCGGCGGCGGCCCCAACCAGGCGGATCATGCCGCTTCCCCGGCGGCTGCCGGTCGCACGCTCACCACCCGCATCATCCCGGCGTGCATATGGTACAGCATGTGACAGTGGAACGCCCAGTCGCCCTCGGCATCGGCGGTGACATCGAAGGTGACGATCCCGCCGGGCTGGACCAGCACGGTGTGCTTGCGGGGGGCGTGATCGCCATGCCCCGTCACCAGTTCAAAGAAATGCCCGTGCAGGTGAAGCGGGTGGCCCATCATCGTGTCGTTGATCAGGTTGACGCGCACCCGCTCGCCCTTCGCAAAGGCGATCGGCTCGCGCGCATCGGACAGCTTTACCCCGTCGAACGACCACATATAGCGTTCCATATTGCCGGTCAGGTGGATGTCGATCGACCGTTCGGGCGCACGCACGTCGGGGTTGCGATCGAGCGCAACGAGATCGCGGTAGACGAGCACGCGGTGGCCGGCATCGGCCAGCCCCTGCCCGGGCTCGCCTGTGCGATCGACCGGCGCCGGCGAGATCGTCTGCACGCCCGGATCGCGCTTCACCTGGAGCGCATTGTCGAAATTGCGCATCCCCATGTCCATCTTGGCCATGCCGGCCATTCCGGCGCCATGATCCATGTCGCCCATGCCCATGTCGCGCATCGTCGCGATCGGGCGCGCGCGGAGCGGCGGCACCGGCGCGACCATCCCCTCGCGCGGGGCGAGCGTCGCGCGCGCCATGCCCGACCGGTCGATCGCTTCGCCGACCAGCGTGAACGCGCGGTCCGTGCCGGGTACGACGATCACGTCATAGGTCTCGGCCGGGCCGAACTGGAACTCGTCCACCTCGATCGGGCGCACGTCGAGCCCGTCGGCTTGCACTACGGTCATCGGCAGGCCCGGCAGCCGCACGTTGAAGGTGGTCATTGCCGATGCGTTGACGAAACGCAGCCGCACGCGCTCGCCCGGCGCGAACAAGGCGGTCCAATTGTCGCCCGGGCCATAGCCGTTGACGAGGAACGTATAGGTGCTGCCGGTGACGTCCGAGATGTCGGTCGGGTCCATCCGCATCGCGCCCCACGCGGTGCGCTCGCTTGCCTTTTGGCCGCGCCCGGCGATCTGCCCGGCGAGCGTCTGCTTCTGGAAGTTGAAATAGCCGGCCTGCTGTTTCAGCTTGCGGTAGAGCGCGTGGCCGTGGAGCGGGCTGTGATCGGACAGGACGATGACATGCTCGCGATCGGATTGGACGGGATCGGTGCCGGCCGGATCGATCACGATCGGGCCATAGAGCCCCATCTGCTCCTGCAGCCCGGAGTGGCTGTGATACCAATAGGTGCCGGCCTGGACGATCGGGAAGCGATATTCGAAGGTCGAGCGGGCCGGGATACCGGGGAAGGATATTCCCGGTACGCCATCGAACTGCGCCGGGACGAGCAACCCGTGCCAGTGGATCGAGCTTTCCTCGTCCAGTGCGTTGCGCACGCGCAGCACCACGTCCTGCCCCTCGCGCAGCCGGATCAAGGGGCCGGGGATGGTGCCGTTGATGCCGATCGCGTGGCTGTGGCGCCCGTCGATCATCGCCATCTGCTCGGCGATGGTCAGGTCGATCTCCGCCCCCGAGACGGTGGCGAGCGGGCGGACGATGCCGCGCGATACCGGCTGGGCCCAGGCCGGCATCCATCCGGCCATGGCCAGGCCGCTGCCCGCGAGGGTGGCGCCACGCAACAGCGCGCGGCGATTCAACTGGCTGTTCATCCTTGTCCTTCGCGGGGGTAAGCGGCATGTCCGCTTCATCCCGATACCATGCCGACGGGGGCGGAAGCCACCGGGCGCACGCTGCAGATGCTGGCGATCGTTCATCGGGCGCGTGCCATATACTATCGGCAAGGCTCTGGCGCATTGGCCAGTCGCCGCCACAAACGCGTTGGAGTGAACCCGATGAACCGCCTCGCCGTCCTTGCCGCCGTCGCCACGCTTGCCGCTGCAACCCCGGTGCTTGCCCACCCCAAGGTCGTCTCGGCCACCCCCGCCGCCGGCGCGGCCGTCGCCTCGCCCCGATCGATCGAACTGCGCATGTCGGAAACGCTGATGCCCAGGCTTTCGGGCGCCTCGATGGTGATGACCGGCATGCCCGGCATGGCCAGCCACGCGCCGATGAAGATGACCGCGACCACGACGATCGGCGCCGACGGCAAGACGATCCGGCTGACGCCGGCCAAGAAGCTGCCCGCCGGCAATTACCGGATCGACTGGCATGCCGTTGCCGGCGATACCCACCGCGTCACGGGCACGCACGAGTTCGCGGTAAAATAGACCGATGGACCTGATCGCGGCGCGGTTGCTGCTGCTGGCGAGCGTGCCGATGCTGTTCGGCCTTGCCGCCTTCGCGCTCTATGCGTTGCAGGCGGACGAGCAGGCCGATCGCGCGCTGCTGCCGCTCCGCTTGCTGCTCGCGGCCTGTGCCGCGATCGGGCTCGTTGCGACACTGTTCGGCTTCGTCGCCATCGCTGCCTCGATGACCGGAACCCCGATAGGCGACCTCGACCGCGACACGCTGGCGATGCTGGTGCGCGAAACCGGCGTCGGCACCGCGACGGCGATCCGCGCCACGATGCTGTTGTTCGTGTGCATTGCGCTGTCGATGGCTGGCACCGAGCGCGCCGCGCGGATCGCGTTGCTCGGCGGTGGGGTGGCGACGGCGACGCTCGCCTGGGGCGGGCATGCGATGATGCTGGAAGGCGGTGCAGGGTGGGCGCACCTCACCGCCGACATCGTCCATCTGCTCGCCGCGGGGCTGTGGATCGGCGCGCTGATCGGGCTGCTCTGGCTGCTACCGGGGGGCCCCGACCGGAGCGCCGCGCGGGTCGCCCTCGCCCGGCGGACGCTGACGCGCTTCTCCTTTGTCGGGACCTTCGTGGTGGCGGCGATCGCGCTGACCGGGATCGTCAACGCCACGATGATCCTCGGCACGCCCGCCCCTGGGACGCTGCTGGCAAGCGCCTATGGCCGGATGCTCCTCGGCAAGATCGCGCTGTTCCTGCTCGTGCTCGGGCTGGCATCGTCCAACCGTTTCCTGCTGACGCCAATGCTCGCCACCCCGGCGCGGGCGGCGCGGGCGATTGGCTGGCTGCGGGTCTCGATCGGGATCGAAGCCGCGCTGGTCGCCCTGGTCCTGGCGATCGTCAGCGTGCTGGGGGTGACGGAGCCGTGAGCCTGATCGACTCCAACGCCCGCGCCGGTATCGCGACTGATTTGCATTAGCGCAGCCTGCTGCTATGGGCGCCCCACGAAGGGGAGTTTCAGATCGTGTACTATCGTCGACTCGCGGGAGCCATTCTCGCGTCCGTTGCCATCGTTCCTGCTGCCGCTTTCGCGCAGGCCGACCAGAGCGAGGCCGACGCCTCCTCCGCCGCGCGCGACATCATCGTCACCGCATCGCGCAGCGTGCTTCCCGCCCGCGCGCTGCCGCTGACGATTGACGTCATCGACAAGCGCGCGCTCGACGAGCAGATCGCCATTTCCGGCTCGGTCACCGATGCCGTGTCGAACCTCACCCCCTCCTTCTCGCCCACGCGCCAGAAATTGTCCGGCGCGGGCGAAACGCTGCGCGGCCGATCGCCGCTGTTCGCGATCAACGGGATTCCGCAATCGACCCCGCTGCGCGACGGCAGCCGCGACGGCTTCACCATTGACGGCTTCTTCGTCGAACGGGTCGAGCTGATCTATGGCTCGAACGCGCTGCAGGGGATCGGCGGCACCGGCGGCATCGTCAATCAGGTGACGGTCGGCGCGCCGCGACAGGAGGGTCTGAGCGGCCGGGTGCTGCTCCAGGGAAGCGCCGACGACGACTTCACCAGCGACGGGCTTGGCGGCAAGGCGGCCGCCTTGCTCCAGCACAAATCCGGCCGCTGGGACGCGACCGTCGGCGCATCCTATGAGAAACGCGGCGTGTTCTATGATGGTCGCGGCCGGCGGATCGGCCTCAATCTCACGCAGGGCGAGACGCAGGATTCGCAGACGCTGTCGCTGTTCGGCCGGTTCGGCTTCGCGCTTTCCGGCACCGCGCGCATCGACCTGATCGCCAGCCGCTTCGAGCTGAAGGGGGACGGCGATTATGTCGCCGTCGCCGGCAATCGCCTGGCCGGGCTGCCGACGACGGCGACACGCGGCAACGCGCCCGGCGGCCCGGCCGCCAACCGCACCGACAGCGTCGCTTTGACGTTGACCGACAGCCTTCTCGGCGGCGGCAACTTCGTCAGCCAGATCTTCTTCAACCGCAGCCGCGACACCTTCGGCGGTGAGATCAATCCGATCGCGACCTTCCAGGATCCGCTGATCGCCCCGATCGGCACGTTGTTCGATCAGTCGCAGAACCGGTCGCGCAAGCTGGGCGGCAAGATCAGCTATGAACGCGCCGTGCCGGGGCTGGAGGCGCTGACGCTCGTCGCCGGCTTCGACGCGCTCGCCGACCGCACCGCGCAGCGGCTGACGGCGACCGGCCGCATCTGGGTGCCGCCGACCGACTTTCGCAGCCTCGCGCCGTTCGGCCAGGCCAACCTCAAGCTGCTCGACGAGAAACTGCGGTTCGCCGGCGGCGTGCGGTGGGAGAATGTCCGGATCAAGATCGACGATTATGTGACGCTCGCCACGTCGGGCCGCACCGCGGTATCCGGCGGCGCGCCCGAGTTCAGCGACCTGCTCTATAATGGCGGCGTGATCGTGGAGCCCGTGCCCGGCATCCGCGCTTATGCAAGCTATGCCGAGGGCTTCACCGTGCCCGACATCGGCCGCATCACCCGCGCGGTGGCCACGCCCGGCGTCGACATCGACAGCTTCCTCGACATCAGCCCGATCGTCTCGAACAACCGCGAGATCGGCGTCGAGGTGAAGCGCGGCCCGCTCGATGCGAGTGCGACCTATTTCTGGTCGTCGAGCGACAAGGGCCAGTTGCTGGTCGCGCGGGCCGACGGGATCTTCGACGTCCAGCGCCAGCGGGTCGAGATCGAAGGGCTCGAAATCAACCTCGGCGTGGCGATGCCGATCGAGGGTCTGCGGCTGTCGGTCGGCTATGCCCACCTTCAGGGGCGATATGATGCCAGCCGGGTGCCGGACGGCAAGGTCGATACCGATCTCGACGGCACCAACATCTCGCCCGACCGGGTGAACATCGCCGCCAATTATGCACGGGGGCCGCTGTCGGCGCGGGTGCAGAACCAATTCTACCTGTCGCGCACCTTCCAGGGCAGCACGCGCGATCCGCGCAACGATTTCGGCGGCTATACGCTGACCGACGCCTATGTGCGGTACGACACCGGGCTCGGCGGCCTCAGCCTCAGCGTCCAGAACCTCTTCGACAAGCAATATATCGACTATAGCAGCGACACCCGCCTGCCGACCGACAATCTGAGCTATTTCGCCGGGCGCGGCCGCACCTTCACGATCGGGTGGGACAAAAGGTTCTGATGCGCTGGGTCCATCTCGCTCATCGCTGGGCGGGGGGCTTTGTCGGCATGCTGCTGGCGCTGTCCGGGCTGACCGGGGCGATCCTGGTCCACAAGGATGCGTGGATCATCCTGCCGCACACGCAGGAGGCGCAGCGGCAGGATGCCGCCACGCTCGCGGGCCAGATCGCCACCCTTGTCGGTGGCGACGGTGCCCCAAGTTCGATCCTGTTCGCGACGCGCGACTTCGGCCTGTCGCGCCTGACCTTCGCCGGGGATCGCGGCGCTTATGCCAGCCAGTCGGGCGAGATCGTCGCCCGTTGGGACAGCCTGTGGGATCGTCCCGAACTGTGGCTGTTCGATCTCCATCACCAATTATGGGCCGGCGAGGTCGGCGAGACGATCGTCGGCATCGCGGCGCTGATCGGCATCGGCTTCGTCGTCACCGGGATCATCCTGTGGTGGCCGATGCGGCGCGCGTTCCGGCTGCGGCTGTGGCCCGCGCGGATGACCCGCCCGGCGATCGTGCGCCAGCATCGCGATCTCGGCATTCTGATCGCGCCGATGCTGTTCCTGTCGATGCTGACGGGGACGGTGCTGGTGCTGAAGCCGGTCGCGGCGCTGCTGCTCCGGCCGTGGTCGACGCCCGGCGAGATGGCCGAGGCCGGCCGGCCGCCGTCCATCCGCGGTGGCGCGCTGTCGGCGACACTCGACTGGCACGCGGTGATCGCGCAGGCGCAGGCGCGCTTTCCCGGCGCCGAGGTGCGGGTTCTGGCGCTCCCTCGCAAGCCGGGCGACTTGCTGGCGATGCGGCTCCGCCAGCCGGCCGAGTGGCTGCCGAACGGCCGGACGATGGCCTGGTTCGATCCCGCGAACGGCCGGCTGGTCGCCTCGCGCGGCGCCGAGACGCTGCCCAAAGGCAATCGCATCTTCAACCTCGCTTATCCGCTCCACGCCGCCAAGGTGGGCGGCCTGCCCTATCGCCTGCTGATCACCGCGTCCGGGCTGGCGCTGGCGATGCTGGGCAGCCTCGCTGTGTGGAGCTTCTGGACCAAGCGCCCGAACGGACGCCGCTGAAGCCCGGCACGATATCCTTCCTTCTCGAAACCGACGCCGGGTACGACGCGGGATAGGGCAAGGCGCGGGGACCGGCGACAGATCGGTCGAACGCATCTGAGGGTATTCCAGTGAGCAAGATTGTCCGGCTGCACGAACTTGGTGGTCCCGAAGTGCTTCGCCTCGAGGAGATGGAGGTCGGAAGCCCCGCCGCGGACGAAGTCCGCATCCGGGTGGAAGCGATCGGGCTCAACCGGTC
>JAQGKS010000069.1 GCA_028289965.1 Sphingomonas bacterium | reverse complement strand
CCCGCACCAGCCCCCGCTCCCGCGACGCCGGGGGGCGAGCCCGCGCCCGGCCAGCGGCTGCGCGTGGACATCACCGGCGGCATATCCTCGCCGATGCCGATCGCGATCCCGGGAATGCCGACGCCCTCCACCGTCAGCACCGCGGCGGGCGACACCGCTTCGCTCGGCACCCGCGTGGCGGAGGTGATCACCAACGACCTGAAGAATAGCGGCCTGTTCAGCCCGATCGGGCCGGATGCGGCCGGGCCGGTCGCGTTCAACCAGGTCACCGCGCCCGATTTCCCGCGCTGGACGACAAGCGGCGCGCAGACGCTGGTGCAGGGCTTCGTCCAGTCGAACGGCGACGGCACGCTCACCGTCGGCTGCTATGTCTACGACGTCTACGCCCAGAGCGAGTTGACCCGGCAGGGCTTCGTCGTCGCACCCTCGGCTTGGCGCCGCGCCGCGCACAAATGCGCCGACACGGTCTATACCCGGCTCACCGGGGAAGGCGGCTATTTCGACAGCCGCGTCGTCTATGTCGCGGAGAGCGGGCCGAAGAACAACCGCACCAAGCGCATGGCGATCATGGACCAGGACGGCGCCAACCACCGCTTCCTCACCAACGGCCGCTCGATCGTGCTGACGCCGCGTTTCGCGCCGAACCAGCAGACGATCACCTTCATGTCGTTCGAGAATGATCGCCCGCGCGTCTATGTCTACAATGTCGGCACCGGCGCCAAGCGGCTGGTGGTCGACCAGCCCAACCTGACGTTCGCGCCGCGCTTCTCGCCGGACGGCCGATTCATCCTGTTCTCGATGGCGGTCGGCGGCAACACCGACGTCTACCGCGTGTCGGCAACCGGGGGCGCGGCGCAGCGGCTGACGACGTCGCCGGGGATCGACACCGGCGGCAGCTATTCGCCGGACGGATCGAAGATCGTGTTCGAAAGCGATCGTTCGGGCGGGCAGCAGCTGTACGTGATGAACGCGGACGGATCGAACCAGCAGCGGATCAGCTTCGGCGGCGGGCGCTACGCCACGCCGGTGTGGAGCCCGCGCGGGGACCTGATCGCCTATACCAAGATCGGCGGCGGCTTCAGTGTCGGCGTGATGCGGCCGGACGGCGGCGGCGAAAAGGTGCTGACCAACGGCTGGCAGGACGAAGGCCCGAGCTGGTCGCCCAATGGCCGCGTGATCATGTTCTTTCGCACCGGGCAGGGTTCGGGAAAAGCCGATCTCTGGTCGGTCGACCTGACGGGCGTGAACGAACGGCGGGTGCCGACGCCGCTCGACGGGTCCGATCCCGCATGGGGACCGTTGCTGCCCTAATGCGAGGCTTTCCGCTATGGTCGCGGTTTGGCGGACCGCATTCAGGAGACGAGATGATGGCCAATACACCCACCAGGCTGCTGCTGATCGCGGCGCTCATGGCGACCGCCGCTTGCTCCAAGAAGCCACCCAAGGAGCTGCCGCCGCCGCCTGCGTCGTCGCTCGACCAGGCTCCGTCCTCCTCCTCGTCGATGGACAATGGCGCGAGCGGCACGGCGATCCCGGGATCGGCCGCGGACTTCCGCCAGAAGGCCGGCTCGGACGCGGTGCTGTTCGCCACCGACAGCTATGACATCGACAGCGAGGCGCGCGCGATCCTCGATCGCCAGGCCCAATGGCTGCAGCAATATTCGACCGTCCGGCTGACGATCGAAGGCCATTGCGACGAGCGCGGAACGCGCGAATATAATCTGGCACTGGGCGATCGCCGCGCCAATTCCGCCAAGAACTACCTCGCCTCCAAGGGCGTCGCCGCATCGCGCATCAGCACGATCAGCTATGGCAAGGAGCGGCCCGCCGCGATGGGTTCGGACGAGGGCGCCTGGGCGCAGAATCGCCGCGCGGTGACGGTGGTGATCGAGGGCGCACGCTGATCCACATCCCCCATGCCGCGCGCATGGGGGAGTTCCGCGTTCCGGTCGCGGTCGCGGTCGCGCTTCGCTTCGCCGTGAGCGCGGAACGCGGCCGCCGCCCGCTCTAGGGCCAAGGCCATCAACCCGGCCGCACGCCCCCTGCCGCAGAAACGGATGCCCCATGGCCCTCAGATATTATCACGCCGAACCCGTCGCCAATTCGCTCAAGAGCATGATCCCGCTCCACGAAAAGGGGCTCTCGTTCGAGAGCATCTATGTCGACCTGCACAAGTTCGAGCAGCATCAGCCGTGGTTCGTGGCGATCAACCCCGAGGGGCAGGTGCCGGTGCTCGATCATGACGGCACGATCGTCACCCACACCACGGTGATCAACGAATATTATGAGGACGCCTTTCCGGATGCCCCGCCGCTGCGCCCGGCCGATCCGGCGGGCAAGGCGCGGATGCGCTACTGGAACAAGTTCGTCGACGAGCATGTCATGAACTATGTCTCGATGCATGGCTGGCACCGGCTGGTCGGCGTGATCGCGCGGGGCGTGGACAGCGGCGAGTTCGAGAAACTGGTCGATCGCATCCCGCTCCACGAGCAGCGCGAGAAGTGGAAGACCGCGCGTTCGGGCTTCAGCGAGGCCGACCTCGCAAACGCCACCCGCAAGGTCGAGCTGGCGGTCGACAAGGTCGAAAAGCAGCTGGGCGAGACGCCGTGGCTGGCGGGCGACATGTTCACCTTGGCCGACATCAATTTCTATTCGCATTGCGGGATGATGGTGGAACGCATGTTCCCCGACATGAACATTGCCGAGCGTGCGCCGCGGCTGGTCGAGTGGCGCGACCGCACCACCGCCCGGCCCGGGGTCGCCCGCGCCCTCGCCGGCGAGGACCGGACCGCGCCGGGGCTGCGCACCTGGACCGGCGAGGTTCACTGAGGCGAGCGGCGGTGCCACGACGTGGGCGCCGACAGCATGATTCGACGAGCGGAGAAAGTGGATGAGCGTGCTTCCGACAGTCGAGCGGCCGGCGCATGTGCCCGAGGCGCTCGTCCATGATTTCGATTTCTTTCGCCCCGGGCCGGAGGGCTCCGATCCGTTTCGCGCATGGGCGACGCTGCACGGCCTGCCGCCGCTCGTCTGGACGCCGCGCAACGGCGGCCACTGGATCGTCACCCGCGGCGAGGACGTTCCCCGGATATTGAGCGATTGGGAACGTTTCTCATCCTCCCGCGCGTTCATCGGCATGGTCGAGCGGCCGAAGGCGGTGCCGCTCGAATATGATCCGCCGGAGCATGCGGCGCTGCGCAAGCTGCTGGTGCCGGCGTTCACGCCCAAGGCGGTCAAGCGCTGGTCCGAAGAGGCGGAGCGGCTGACGATCGAGCTGATCGAGGGCTTCCGCGCCAACGGGCGCTGCGAGTTCATGGCCGATTTTGCGATGCATCTGCCGATGATCATCTTCATGATGATGGTCGATCTGCCGCTCGAGCATCGCGAGAAACTGACCCGCTGGGTCAGCACCGGCCTGCGGTCGACCGACGAGGCGGCGCGGATCGATGCGCGCGCCAACCTCAACGCCTATATCGCCGATCTGGTCGATACCCGCACCGCTACGCCGGGCGACGACCTGCTCAGCCAGGCGATCCACGCCGATCTGGGGCAGGGGCAGCCGATGAGCCGCATACAGGCGATGGGCCTGGCGAGCGGCCTGCTCGGCGGCGGGCTCGATACCGTCGCGGCGACGATGGGCTGGATGGCGCTTCACCTGGCGGAAAATCCCGAGCAGCGCCGCGCGCTCGCCGCCGAGCCCAAGCGCATCCCCAAGGCGATCGAGGAATTGATGCGCCGTTATTCGATCGCCAACATCGCCCGGGTGGTGCGCGACGACATGGAATATGAAGGCGCGCCGCTGAAGGCGGGCGAGCAGGTGCTGCTGTCGGCATGCATCCACGGCCTCGACGCGCGCAGCTTCGCCTGTCCGATGGACGTGGATTTCGCGCGACGTGATTCGTACAAGCATTCGACGCTCAGCCACGGCATCCACCGCTGCATCGGCGCGCCGCTCGCCGCCCAGGAGATGAAGATATTTCTGGAGCAATGGCTGGCCCGCATTCCCGACTATGAAGTCGATCCAGCGAATCCGCCGGTGATGGCGACCGGCATCGTCCACGGCCTGACCCGGCTTGGGCTGCGCTGGAAGACGGCCTGATCGTTGCGGCGGCGCGGGCCGTCGCAACGACCTGCGCGCGCGGGCGTTGAACGCGGCGAAGGAGACACGTTCATGGCCAAGCCGCCGCCCGCCACGCCCTCATCCGACATCGAAGGCGTCAATCGCGACGCGCGGATCGGCACCCCGTCGCGCCAGCCCGAACCCGATCCGGGCGAGCAGCTGAAGCGGGCGCAGGACGAATCGGTCGCGCGCCCCGAAGGCGACGCGCCGGACACGGCAAAGGGCGGCTAGAGGCGGTCGCGCGCCGGCGCCGGACCCGGCAAGCAAGCCGTCATTCGTCGCCGTAGATCGCGATCTCGGCCGGGGCGTCGTGGCTGATCATGCCGCGATACATGCCGGCGGTGTTGAACGCCCATCCGCCCGAGCCGTCCGGCCCGACGACGATCACTCCGCCGGCTCCGCCCAGCGCCGCGACCTGCGCGATCACCCCGTCGGCGGCATCCTCGATCGTCTCGCCGGCCAGCCGCACCCGCGCGCAGATCTCGTGCGCCACGCCCAAACGGATGAAATATTCGCCCGCTCCGGTCGCCGAGACGGCGCAGGCGCGGTCGTCGGCATAGGTGCCCGCACCGATCAGCGGCGAATCGCCGATCCGGCCCCACCGTTTCGCGGTGAGCCCGCCCGTCGAGGTGGCGGCGGCGACATGGCCGGCGCTGTCGACCGCGACCGCGCCGACGGTGCCATATTTGAGCTCGACGTCGAACGCGGCCGCACCACGCGCCTTCATCTCCTCCAGCTGCCGCCACCGTTCCTCGACCCGGAAATAGTCCGCGTCCGCCTGGTCGAGGCCGTGTTCGGCGGAGAAGCGATCGGCGCCCGCGCTGGAGAGGAGGACATGCGGGCTCCGTTCCATCACCGCCCGCGCCAGGCTGACCGGATTGCGGGTGCGGGTGACCCCGGTGACCGCGCCGGCGGCGAGCGTCTCGCCCTGCATGACGGCGGCATCGAGTTCGTTGACGCCTTCATAGGTGAAGACCGATCCGCGGCCGGCGTTGAAATGCGGATCGTCCTCCAGCACGCGCACCGCTGCCTCGGCCGCGTCGAGCGCGCCGCCGCCGCTTGCCAATAACGCCGCGCCGGCGTCCAGCGCGCGGGCGAGCCCGCCACGCGCACCGGCATCGAGCGGGTCGCTCAGGTCGCCGCGCTCCATCGATCCCGAGCCGCCGTGGACGACGAGGGTCCAGCGCGCCGGATCTGGGGAGCGGTCCGCAGGCATTGGCAGGCTCCATGCAGTCGTGGTCAAGTGGCTGACGGCATGCCCTTACCATCGCGTCCGGAAAACCCTATAGGTGCGGCGATCCAGGCAACCGGAAGCAACATCATGTCGATCCGTCCGTGGCGCGATATCGCGCGTCGCCAATCGCGCCAGATCATGGTCGGCAATGTGGCGGTCGGCGGGGATGCACCGGTGACGGTGCAGACGATGACCAACACGCCGACCTCCGATGCCCGCGCGACGATCGATCAGATCCGCCGCTGCGAGGAAGCGGGGGCGGACATCATCCGCGTATCCTGTCCAGATGAGGAATCGACCGCGGCGCTGAAGCAGATCGTCCGCGCGGCGCGGGTGCCGATCGTCGCCGACATCCACTTCCACTATAAGCGCGCGCTGGAGGCCGCCGACGCGGGCGCGGCCTGCCTGCGCATCAATCCCGGCAATATCGGATCGAGCGCGCGCGTCGCCGAGGTCGTCCGTGCGGCCAAGGCGAATGGCTGCGCGATCCGGATCGGCGTGAACGCCGGCAGCCTCGAGCGCGACCTGCTCGAAAAATATGGCGAGCCCTGCCCGGAGGCGCTGGTCGAAAGCGCGCTCGATCATATCAAGCTGCTCGATGACCATGATTTCCGCGAATATAAGGTCGCGGTAAAGGCGTCCGACGTGTTCCTCGCCGTCGCCGCTTATATGCAGCTGGCCGATGCGGTGGATTGTCCGCTTCATCTCGGAATCACGGAAGCGGGCGGGCTGATCGGCGGTACGGTCAAGTCGGCGATCGGCATGGGCAATTTGCTGTGGGCCGGGATCGGCGATACGATCCGCGTGTCGCTGTCCGCCGAGCCGGAAGAGGAAGTCCGCGTCGGCTTCGAGATCCTCAAGAGCCTCGGCATCCGCAACCGCGGCGTCCGCGTGGTATCCTGCCCGTCCTGCGCGCGTCAGGGCTTCGACGTTATCCGTACCGTGCAGGCGCTGGAGGAGCGGCTCCGGCATATCCGCACGCCGATGTCGCTGTCCGTGCTCGGCTGCATCGTCAACGGGCCGGGCGAAGCGCGCGAGACCGACATCGGCATCACCGGCGGCGGCCAGGGCAAGCACATGGTGTATCTGTCGGGCGTGACCGACCACCATGTCCAGGACGCCGACATGATCGAGCATATCGTCCGTCTCGTCGAGGCAAAGGCCGCCGAGATCGAAGCCGGGATGATCGACGCGGGCACGACGGCGCAGGCTGCCGAATAATCTTGAGCGCACTTCGGGGGAGGAACGCGCGATGAACCGGGTAAGGGAGATGCTCGGTCGTCCGAGCGCGTGGCTGGGGCTGATCGGCGCCGCTTTGTTCACGGTCGCCTTGGTGTGGGCCGTGTCGGTGCGGCTGATGCCGTCGACCGCGTCGGGCTGTCCGCGGGTTACGCCGAGCGGGCCATCCGACGGGATGCGGATCCTCGGCATCGGATCGCCCGAGATCGAGCCGCGCGGCAGCCTCTGTCTGGTGATCGACAATGTCGTGCGGGAAGCGACGATGCGCACCGGTGCCGCGGCCGTCGCCACCGCGCGCGCGGATCTCGTTTTGGCGGATCAGGCGTTGGCCGTCGCCGAGGCGCCTCCGCGGACCTATTTCTGGCGGAACCGTCGCTACACCCCGCCGCCGGCGCCAGGCGCAGCCGAGCGGCGCACCGCGGCACGGGCCGCGCGGACGGCCGCGGCCGCCAAGCTTGCCGCGGCGCAGGCGCAACTGGCGCAACTCACCGCCGACCGGCAGCTCGCCTTGTTCCTGAACGGCGAGCGCGCACCCGTGCCGCCGGTGCTGGTGCGCGGCACGCCGGGTCCGCAGACGGTCGCGTTCACGCTCGAGCCCGATCCTGCCGCCGCAATCGATCCGGGTGCATATTGGCGCGGGCTTACCGCGCGGCGCAGCGAAAACGGGCTGGTGCCGGTCACGCTGGGCATCGCCGAGGCGGGCCGGCCGGCCCCCGCCGCGATCCTGCGCGCGACGCCGACGCGCAACGGCGGCACCTCGCAACGGCTCGGCCTGCGGGCCTACCGGCCGGCGATCCTGTGGCTGGCGGGCGCGGGGCTGGCGCTGATGCTGGTCGGGCTGGCGGGGCTGGCGCGGGCCAGCGGGCTGCTCCGCGACGGCCGCTCGCGTTATTCGCGCTACAGCCTCGGCCGGGTGCAGATGGCGTGGTGGTTCGGGGTCACGGCGGCGGGCTTCGTCTTCATCTGGCTGGTCACCGGCGACTATCAGGGCGTGGTCGGATCGGCGACGTTCGTGCTGCTCGGCATCGCCGGCGCCACCGCCGGGGCCGCGCGGATGATCGATCAACCGAAGACGACGCCGGAGCCGCTGTCAGGCGGGTTCCTCGCCGACATATCGGGCGGTGAGCGGGTCGAACTGCACCGCCTGCAGATGATCCTGTGGACCGTCGTGCTGGGCGGGATCTATGTCTGGAACGTGCTCGTCAACTTCACGCTGACCGAGTTCGACACCAACCTCCTGTCGCTCGCCGCGGTCGTCAACGCCGTCTATGTCGGGCTCAAGACGCAGGAAAGCTGATGGTGACGGTGCGGCCCGCGGTGCGTGGCGACACGGCCGAGATCCTGCGGATGATCGTCGCCCTCGCCACCTACGAACGGGAGCCCGACGCGGTACGTGCGACCGAAGAGTCGCTGGCGGGCCTGATGTTCGGGGAAAGCCCCAACGTGTTCGCGCATATCGCCGAGGTGGACGGGCGCGCCGTTGGCCTGGCGGTGTGGTTCCTCAATTTCTCGACCTGGACCGGGCGGCACGGCCTCTATCTGGAGGATCTCTATGTCGATCAGGGTGCGCGCCGAATGGGCGTCGCGCGCGCCTTGTTCCGGGCGCTGGCAGCCGAGGCGGCGCGGCGCGATTGCGGGCGGATCGACTGGGCGGTGCTCGACTGGAACCGTGATGCGATGGACTTTTATCGCACGCTCGGCGCGCGGCGATCGGCCGGGTGGCAGCCTTGGCGGCTGGACGGCGCGGCGCTCGAACGGCTCGCGCCGGACTGAGTTAGGGCGGAGAGGGAGCAGATAGCGCTGGCCGTTCAACCGCCGGGCAACCAACCGCTCAGGCAACCGCCTCCCGACCAGCCGGCCGGGAGGAACGGTGCAGAAAAGCTAGAGCTGGGTCACGCCCGCGTCGGTGCCGAGCTTGGCCTTGGCGACCTTGGCCGCCTCGATCGCTTCGACGATGATGCGCTTGGCTTCGTCGGCGTCACCCCAATTACCGACCCGGACCCACTTCTTGGCCTCGAGATCCTTATAGTGGGTGAAGAAGTGCTCGATCTGCTGCATCACGATCTCGGGCAGATCGGTGCTTTCGTTGACCTTGGTGTAATAAGGGAAGGTGCCGTCGATCGGCACGGTCAGCAGCTTTTCGTCGCCGCCGGCCTCGTCCTCGAGCTTCAGCACCGCGATCGGGCGAACGCGCACGACGCAACCGGGAATGAAAGGCGAGCGGGCGACGACCAGCGCATCGAGCGGATCGCCATCGGGCGACAGCGTATGCGGCACGAAGCCGTAATTCGCCGGGTAGCGCATCGGCGTGTGCAAGATGCGGTCGACGAACAATGCGCCCGACTTCTTGTCGAACTCATACTTCACCGGCTCACCACCTACGGGGACCTCGATGACGACGTTGAGGCTGTGCGGCGGATCATCGCCGATCGGAATGAGCTCTATGTTCATGTTGCGGCGCAATAGGTGTCGCGGGCTGCGCTCTCAAGCTTTTTCTCGCGACGCGGACGGGCGCTCGCGCGCCAGCGCGGGAAAGCGGTTCCAAATTCGGCCGGAAATGGTCTAGGAGGCGCCCTTCATGAGCAAGCTGTCACCCCCCCAGCCGATCCGCGGCACCCAGGACCTGTTCGGCGAGCCGGCGGCGCGCTTCCATAGCGTGGTCGAGGCGTTCGATCGCGTGCGCCGGCTGTACGGCTTTAGCCGGATCGAGACGCCGGTGTTCGAGGCGACCGCGGTATTCTCCCGATCGCTCGGCGAGAGCACCGATGTCGTGTCGAAGGAAATGTACAGCTTCGAGGATCGCGGCGGCGATTCGCTGACGTTGCGGCCCGAATTCACCGCCGGCATCGCCCGCGCCTTCCTGAGCGAGGGATGGCAGCAGCACGTCCCGCTCAAGGTCGCGACGCACGGCGCGCTGTTCCGCTACGAGCGGCCGCAAAAGGGGCGCTTCCGCCAGTTCCACCAGCTCGACGCCGAAGTGATCGGCGCGCCCGAGCCGGCGGCCGACGTCGAGCTGCTGACCTTCGCCGATCAGCTGTTGCGCGAGTTGAAGGTGTCGGACGGCGTGACGCTTCAGCTCAACACGCTGGGCGATGCGGCGACGCGCGATGCCTGGCGCGCCGCGCTGGTCGCGCATTTCGAGGCCAACCGTGACGCGCTGTCCGAGGAGAGCCTCGATCGGCTGACGCGCAACCCGCTGCGGATCCTCGACAGTAAGGATCCGCGCGATCGGCCGGTCGCTGACGCCGCGCCCGAGATCGACGCTTACATGTCGGTCGAGGCGGGCGCCTTCTTCGAGGCGGTGACGAGCGGGCTGGATGCATCCGGCGTCGCCTGGACGCGCAATGCCCGGCTGGTGCGCGGGCTGG
>JAQGKS010000223.1 GCA_028289965.1 Sphingomonas bacterium | reverse complement strand
AGCGCGCCGATTCCTTAACCATCAGCGGCTTACGGTGCGGCGACAACAAGCGGACCGCCATGCCCATGAACCAGATCGGCAGCCTACATTATCTGGAAGGCGACCAACTGCCGCACGCGATCGTGCCGGCAAGCGACCGGATCGAGATCGGCCGGGTGATCGAGATCGCCGGTTCCAGTTCGCAGGTGCGGCTGGACGCGGCGATCCTGATCGGGCTGGCCGACGATGGCGACCCGAGCATCGCGATGGGCGGGCAGGTTGGCAGCCAGGTGAAGATGCGGGTCGGCGCGCACTGGCTGGTGGCCAACGTCCGTTCGCTGCGGATCGACGACGATGGCGTCCACATCGCGGCCTATGTCGATTTCCTCGGCGAGGGCGACGAGGATCCCGCCACCGGCCGGCTGATCGATTTCCGCCGCGGCGTGACCCGCTATCCGATCCCCGGCTGCCGCGTCTTCCCGGTTTCGAGCGCGGACATGAAGGAGATGTATTCGGCCGCCAGCCGGCCGCACATCGAGGTCGGCACGGTCTATCCGACCAGCGACATTCGCGGCGCGCTGTTCATCGATGCGATGCTCGGCCGCCATTTCGCGCTGGTCGGATCGACCGGCACCGGCAAGTCGACCTCGGCGGCGCTGATTCTCCACCGGATCTGCGCGATGGCGCCCGAGGGGCATATCGTGATGATCGATCCCCACGGCGAATATTCCGCGGCGTTCGAGCATACCGGCGACATCCTCAACGTCGACAATCTGGCGATGCCCTATTGGTTGATGAACCTCGAGGAGCATATCGAGGTGTTCGTCACCTCCGACGGGGCGGACCGCCACGTCGACAGCGACATCCTCGCCAAATGCCTGCTCGCCGCCCGGTCGAAGAACCGGCTGGCCGAGGCGATCGGCAAGATCACCGCCGACAGCCCGATCCCCTATCTGCTGTCCGACCTGACCAACATCATCCAGGCGGAAATGGGCCGGATGGACCGGGCCGGCAACACCGCGCCCTATCTGCGGCTGAAGAGCAAGATGGAGGAGATCAAGGCCGATCCCCGTTACAGCTTCATGTTCTCCGGCCTGCTCGTCGCCGATACGATGGCCGCCTTCCTCGCCCGCGTGCTGCGGATGCCGGGCGGGGGCAAGCCGATCTCGGTGATCGACGTGTCGGGCGTGCCATCGGACATCACCTCCGTCGTCGTCGCGATGCTGGCGCGGATGGTGTTCGACTATGCGATCTGGTCCCGCGGCGAGGCGCAGCGGCCGATCCTGCTCGTGTGCGAGGAGGCCCATCGCTACATCCCGTCGGACCGGGTGACGACCAATTCGGCGGTGCGCAGGATCCTCGAGCGGATCGCCAAGGAAGGCCGCAAATATGGCGTGTCGCTGGGGCTGATCACGCAGCGGCCGTCGGATCTGGCGGAAGGCGTGCTGTCGCAGTGCGGCACGATCATCGCCATGCGGCTCAACAATGATCGCGATCAGGCGCATGTGCGATCGGCGATGCCCGAAGGCGCGCGCGGATTCCTCGATTCGATCCCCGCGCTGCGCAACCGCGAATGCATCATCGTCGGCGAAGGCGTGTCGATCCCGATCCGCGTCGCGCTTGACGATCTCGAGCCGGAAAAGCGGCCCGCATCGAGCGACCCGCTCTTTTCCGAGCTGTGGCGCCAGGCCGGCGACGAGGCCGGAATCATGGAACGGGTGATCCGGCGCTGGCGCGCCCAGGGGCGCTAGCGGCGTTGGAATCGGGCGGGGACGGGATCTTCGCCGGGAACGCTATACGGCCGGCCGGCTCTCCGCAGGCTTCGTGGCCGCGGTCTTTTCCGCCGGGCGCACCGGCACTGCCGCCATCGCCGCGCCGGGGCGCACCGAGGTCAGCCGGGCGAGGGTGGCGCGGAAGCGGGCGAGATCGGCGCCGGCGAGCTGCGACGTGGTGATGAAGCTGATCGAGCGCGGGTTGATCGCGATATTGTTGCGATAGACCTCATAATGGAGGTGCGGCCCGGTCGACAGCCCGGTCGACCCGACATAGCCGATCACCTGGCCCTGCGACACGCGCGCGCCGACATGCACCGCGATCCGGCTCATATGCGCATAGCCCGTGGCGATCCCGCCGGAATGGGCGAGCTTCACATAATTGCCGTGGCCGCCGTGACGCCCGGCAAAGCTGACCACGCCGTCGGTCGCAGCCACGATCGGGACGCCCTGCGGCGCGCCGAAATCGAGCCCGGCATGCATCCGCGAATAGCCCAGCAAGGGATGGCGGCGCATCCCGAAGCTGGAGGTCTGCCGGCCGACGACGGGCATCCGCATCACGCCGCGCCGTTCGCCGACGCCCGATGCCTCGAACCATTGCGGCTTGCCGCCGACCGTCCAGCGCAGCATCCGCGTCTGCCGCCGGCCCTGTTCGAGCCCGGCATAGAGGAGTTCGCCGACTTCGACCTCGCCGGTTTCGGCGCGGCGATGGGCGAGGACGAGATCGAACCGCGCGTCCGACCCGACCGAGCCGAGCGACATCCGCCCGCCGACCGCCTTGATATAGGCCTGGACCGCGGAGGCCGGCGCACCGGCGGCACGAGCCGAGCGGAACAGGCTGTCGCCGACGCGGCCCTGAACGCGCAGCGGCGTATCGTCGACCGCGATCGGCAGGCGGCGCAGGCGGAGCGCGCCATCGACGCGCTCGACCGCGAGCTTGAGATCGAATCGGGCGCGGAACAGCAGGCTGTCGAGCGGGCGGGCGACGGTGCGGTTGGCGCGGCGGCCGAGAACGACCTCCATCCGCGTCCCGGAGGACAGCCCGTCGAGCGGCACGACCCCGGCGACCATGTCGGCCACCTCGCGCGCCTGGGCATGGGCGACGCCGGCGCGTTCGAGGACGCGGGCAAAGCCGTCGCCCTGGCCAAGCGTCGCGCTGAGTTCGATGCTGGGGCGCTCGGGCGTGTCGGTGAGCGGCTGGACCGCGTCGGTCGCGCCCATCCGGCGGCCGGTGTCGGCGCCGTAAGCGAGCGGCGAGATCGCCAGCGCGCGGGCTTCCTGCCACTGGCTTTCGGGGAGCAGAGCGGGGCCGGGATCGAGGATCGGGCCGAGCCCGGGGGCAAGCGAAATGGCCGTGGCGCACAGCGTCAGGCAGGTGGCGGCGCCGCGAAACCATTCGCGCGATCCGATCCGCGCGCCGAGATCGACGACCGGATCGAATTCGCCGATGCGCGTCGCGGCACGGCCGACCACACCCGGCGTGGGCACCGCGGCGGGAGCCGGCAGTGCCACGAACCTGGCATCGAGCGCGAGCGCCGCAGCGCCGCCGCCGTGGCCGAACATGGCCTCGTTACGTTGATACAAGGCTGTTCGCCCCCGGTACGTCGATCCACCCCGCCGCATTCGCGGCCGAGCCCCGACTGTGGGGCAGCCGGGTTAAAGTCAAATAAACAGCCGCCTCCGCCCCCTGTGCTGCGGCGGGACGATTCACCGCTGCGGCGGGCTGCGACCGAAAACGGAACCGGAGGCGCTTGTGTTCTGTGCGGGCGCGCCCGATGTTGATGCCGATGTCCCGCGCTGACGACCATCGGGTCGTGGCCGTCCTCGGCCCGACCAATACCGGCAAGACCCATCTCGCGATCGAGCGGATGTGCGGCCATTCGAGCGGTATGATCGGCTTTCCGCTGCGGCTGCTCGCCCGCGAGGTCTATGATCGGGTGGTCGCGCTGAAGGGCAAGGATTCGGTCGCGCTGATCACCGGCGAGGAGAAGATCCTGCCGGCCAATGCGCGCTGGTTCCTGTGCACCGCCGAATCGATGCCGCTCGACCGCGACTTCAGCTTCGTCGCGCTGGACGAGGCGCAGCTCGGCAGCGACCCCAATCGCGGCCACGTCTTCACCGATCGGCTGCTGCGCGCGCGCGGACGCGACGAGACGATGATCCTGGGGTCGGAATCGCTGCGGCCGATGCTGCGCGCGCTGGTGCCCAAGGCGGAGATCGTCGGCCGGCCGCGTTTTTCGACCTTGAGCTATGCCGGCGCGTCCAAGCTGTCGCGGCTGCCGCCGCGATCGGCGATCGTCGCCTTCTCCGCCGAGGAGGTCTACGCCGTCGCCGAGATGTTGCGCCGCCTGCGCGGGGGCGCCGCGGTGGTGATGGGCGCGCTTTCGCCGCGCACGCGCAATTCGCAGGTGGCGATGTTCCAGGCCGGCGAGGTCGACTATCTCGTCGCGACCGATGCGATCGGCATGGGGCTCAACATGGATGTGGCGCATGTCGCGTTCGCCTCGCTGCGCAAGTTCGACGGACGGCGGCAACGGCGGCTGACCGTCCCGGAAATGGCGCAGATCGCCGGCCGGGCGGGCCGCCACCAGCGCGACGGCACCTTCGGCTCGCTCGCCATGGACGGCGGCAATGCCGCCTTCACCGAGGAGGAAGTCGAGGCGATCGAGGCGCACCACTTCCAGCCGCTCGACCACCTGTACTGGCGCGAAGGCCAGCCCGAGACGACCAGCATCGACGCGCTCATCGCCGCGCTCGAGCGGCGGCCGCAGGCGCAGGTGCTGCGCGCCGCGCCCGAGGCGATCGACCTCGCGGTGCTCAAGCGGCTGGCCGAGGAATCGTGGGTGCGCGAGCGGGTGCGCGGGCCCCGGATGGTCGCCCGGCTGTGGGCGGCGTGCGGCCTGCCCGACTTTCGCAAGACCGGCGCCGAGCCCCATTCCCGCCTCGTCGCGCGGGTGTTCCGCCACCTCAGCGAAGGCGACGGGACGATTCCCGCGCCGTGGTTCGCCGAGGAGATCGCGCGGCTCGACAGCGTCCAGGGCGACGTCGAGACCCTCGCCGACCGGATCGCAGGCGCGCGCACCTGGGCCTATATCGCCCACCGCGCCGACTGGCTGGCCGACCCGGCGAAATGGGCCGAGCGGACGCGCGAGATCGAGGAGAAATTGTCCGACGCGCTGCACCAGCGGCTGACCCAGCGCTTCGTCGATCGGCGCACCGCGGTGCTGATGCGCGATCTCGGCGCGCGCGGCGTCGATGCGCTGCCGGTGCGGGTGGCCGAGGACGGCGTGGTGAGCGTCGATGGCGAGCCGATCGGGCACCTCGAAGGGTTTCGCTTCAAGGTCGATCCGGCCGCGCGCCATGGCGACATGAAGCGGCTGCTGGCGGCGGCGGAGCGGCGGCTGGGCGACGAACTGGGCCGGCGCGCGCGGGCGCTGGCGGGCGACGAGGATCCGGCATTCAGCCTGGCGACCGATCCGGGCCGGCCGGTGGCGATCTTCTGGCGCGGCGACGTGGTCGCGCGGCTGTCGCGCGGGCGCGGGCTGCTCGGGCCGCGGCTGACCTTGTACCGTGCGCTCGACGCGCTCGCACCGGTGGAACGGGCGAGCATCGAGGCGCGGCTGGAGGCGTGGCTGGCGACGTCGGTGGCGCATCATCTCGCGCCCCTTGCCGCGATCGCCGCCGCCGCGC
>JAQGKS010000210.1 GCA_028289965.1 Sphingomonas bacterium | reverse complement strand
TCGGGCGCGACGCGGGTATCCAACCCCGGCTGCTACCCGACCGGTTTCCTCGCGCTCGTCCGCCCGCTCGTGCGCAGCGGCCTGCTTCCGGCCGACGCGCTGCTCAACGTCAACGCGACCTCCGGCTATTCCGGCGGCGGCAAAGCGATGATCGCCGAATTCGAGCAGCCGGACGGCACGACCACCGGCCTGCGCGCCTATGCGCTGGGGCTGGCGCACAAGCATGTGCCCGAGATGCAGAAGCATGCCGGGCTCGATCATCCGCCGATCTTCGCGCCCGCAGTCGCGCGCAGCTATCGCGGCATGCTGGTCGAGGTGCCGATCCATCTCCACGCCCTCCCCGCGAGCCCGCGACTGGAGGATGTGCGCGAGGTGCTCGAGGAGGCCTATCGCGGCAGCCAGGTCGTCCGCGTCATCGGCGGCGATCCGGCGCAGCTGGACCTCGAACAATGCGCGGGCACCGACCGGCTCGAGCTTTATGTGCTCGGCAATGCGGCCCGCGGTCAGGTGCGGCTGGTCGCCGCGCTCGACAATCTCGGCAAGGGCGCGGCGGGTGCCGCGGTCCAGAACCTCAACCTCGTCACCGGGCTGGACGAGGTTGCCGGCCTCAAGCTGTAGCCGCTGCTACATCTCGCCGCGCGCACGGCGCAGCGCGTAATAACGCTGCACGTTGGCGTTGTGCTGGGCCAGCGTCTCGGCGAACACATGCCCGCCTTTGCCATCGGCGACGAAATAGAGCGCGCGGCTGTCCGCCGGATCGAGCACGGCGGCGATCGATTCGCGCCCGGGATTGGCGATCGGCCCCGCCGGCAGGCCGGCACGGGCATAGGTGTTGTAGCCATTGTCCGCGTCCAGTTCCGATCGCAGGATGCGGCGGCCGATCGGCCGGCCCTTGGTGACGGGGTAGATCACGGTGGGGTCCGCCTGCAGCCGCATGCCGATCCGCAGCCGATTGGAATAGACCGCCGCCACGGTGCGCCGTTCCGCCGGCACGCCGGTTTCCTTTTCGACGATCGACCCGAGGATCAGCGCCTCGCGCGGAGTTTTGACGACCGTCGACGGCTTCCGCTTGGGCCAGAGCTCGGCGATCGTCGCATCCATCGCCTTGCGCATGCGCGCCAGAACCTCGGCGCGGCTGTCGCCCCGTTCGAAGCTGTAGCTGTCGGGCAGCACCGATCCTTCGGGCGGCACCGGGACGGCGCCGGTCAGCAGCGGCTGGGCCATCAGCTTGTCGTGGACGATGATCGATGGCGTCCCCTCGGGCACGATCACGAAGCGCTGCTTGGTGCGGCCTTCCTGGAGCAGGGTCAGGATCTCGGCGGCGCTGGCGCGGGCCGGCACCTCATATTCGCCAGCCCGGATCGGCGCGTCCGACCCGAACAGGCGCGCCAGCCGGAGAAAGCGCCGGCGCGAGCGGATCGCCCCGGCCTTTTCAAGGTTGCCCGCCGCGGTCGACAGGCTCGCGCCCTGCGGCACGGTCAAGACCAGCGGCTGCTGGGCAGGGCCGGCGCCGCGCCACTCCCGCGTCACATAAGCGACCGCCAGCAAGCCGGCCGCCACCAGTGCGACGAGGAGGATCAGCAGCCGGGGAAGCCGACGCCTACGTTTCGCTCGAGCCATCTGCCATTCGCCCCTCGATAGCGATCACCGCGGTCCTGCACGCGCGCCACGCCACGCCAAACCCGCACGATTACATCGCGCGCAGCACCAGGCTGGCATTGGTGCCGCCGAAGCCGAAGCTGTTGTTCAGCACCGCCTTGACCTTCCGCTCCTTAGCCTTGTGCGGCACCAGATCGACCCCGGCGCAATTATCGCTGGGATTATCCAGGTTGAGCGTCGGCGGCACGATCTGGTCGCGCATCGCCAGGATGCAGAAGATCGATTCGACCGCACCGGCACCGCCCAGCAGATGGCCGATCGCCGACTTGGTCGAGCTCATCGACAGCGGGCCGATCGCGTCCCCGAACAAGCGCCGCACCGCGCCCAGCTCAAGCTCGTCGCCGAGCGGGGTCGAGGTTCCGTGGGCGTTAATATAGTCGATGTCCGACAGTTCGAGGCCGGACTTGCGCATCGCCATCTGCATCGCCCGGAACGCGCCCGATCCCTCGGGGTGCGGTGCGGTGACGTGATAGGCGTCGCCCGACAGGCCGTAGCCGATCACCTCGGCATAGATCTTCGCGCCGCGCTTCTTGGCATGCTCATATTCCTCGAGCACGACGACGCCCGCGCCCTCACCCATCACGAAGCCGTCGCGATCCTTGTCATAGGGCCGGCTGGCGCGTTCGGGCGTGTCGTTGAAATTGGTCGACAGCGCGCGCGCCTGGGCGAAGCCGGCGATGCCAAGCGGGCAGATCGCGCCCTCGGCGCCACCGGCGAGCATCACGTCGGCATCGTCCATCGCGATCATCCGCGCGGCATCGCCGATCGAATGCGCCCCGGTCGAACAGGCGGTGACGACCGCATGGTTGGGGCCCATCAGGCCATATTTGATCGATACCTGGCCGGAGATGAGGTTGATCAGGCGGCCGTGGACGAAGTGCGGCGAGACGCGGCGGGGGCCCTTGCGGTCGAGCACGAGCGATTCGCTCTCGATCCCGGGCAGGCCGCCGATCCCCGAGCCGATCGAGCAGCCGGCGCGATAGCGCTCCTCCTCGCTCATGTCGGTCAGGCCGGCATCCTCGATCGCCTGGCCGGCGGCATCGATGCCGAAGATTATGAACGGATCGACCTGGCGCTGGACCTTGTGATCGACGCGCTTGTTCGGATCGAAGCCATATTCATGGTCCTTCGGCTTCACCTCGCAGGCGATCCGGCAGGCATGATCGGTCGTATCGAAGCGCGTAATCGGCCCCGCACCCGATTTGGCGGCCAATATGTTGGCCCACGCAATCTCTACATCCGCCCCCAGCGGCGTAACGAGGCCCAGTCCGGTTACGACAACGCGGCGCATGGTATTCTCCCAAGCTTCGGCCGACTTCTACGCGTCGGGCCCAAATGCGAAACGGCTCCCGGCCCTGATATTACCCGGGCGGGGAGCCGTTCAGACGCTGGCGGCTCGAACATGGCCGGCCGTTTCGCGGCCGGCGACAGGCTCAGCCCTTGTGGGTTTCGATGTAGCTGATCGCATCCTTGACGGTCGCGATCTTCTCGGCGGCGTCGTCGGGAATCTCGACCCCGAATTCTTCCTCGAAGGCCATCACCAGCTCGACGATGTCGAGGCTGTCTGCGCCCAGATCGTCGATGAAGCTCGCCTCTTCGGTGACCTTCTCGGACTCGACGCCGAGATGCTCGACGACGATCTTCTTCACGCGCTCGGCAGTCTCGCTCATTTCTTCAACCTTCCCTCAGGCTTATGTGCCGCTGCCCTAACGGCGGCGGTGACGGCTTGCAAGAGGGCGCAGCGGCCCCGAATGCACCCGGATTGCGGATCAGATCATCGCCATGCCGCCATTGACGTGGATCGTCTGGCCGGTGACGTAGCCGGCCTCGCGGCTGGCGAGATAGGCGACCGCGGCGCCAACGTCCGCGCCCTCGCCCAGTTTGCCCGCCGGTATCCGCGTCGTCAGTGCCTGTTTCTGCACCTCGGGCAACCCGTCGGTCATCGGCGAGGCGATGAAGCCCGGCGCGACGCAGTTGACGGTGATGTTGCGGGTCGCAAGCTCCTGCGCCAGCGCCTTCGACATGCCGGCCAGCCCCGCCTTTGACGCGGCATAATTGGCCTGGCCCGGGTTGCCGGTGGTGCCGACGACCGAGGTGATCGAGATCACCCGGCCATAGCGCGCCTTCATCATCGGCTTGGCGGCGGCGCGGATCAGGCGGAACGCGGCCTCCAGGTTGACGCGGATGACCTCGCTCCATTCGTCATCCTTCATCCGCATCGCGAGATTGTCGCGGGTCACCCCGGCATTGTTGACGAGGATGTCGAGCTTGCCGCCCAACGCCTCGACCGCGCGCGGCACCAGCGCATCGACCGCGGCGCTGTCGGACAGGTTGCAGGCCAAGGCGACATGGTCACCGCCCAGCGCCTCGCGATAGGCGTCGAGCTTGGCTTCATTGGAGCCCGACAGCGCCAGCCGCGCGCCCTGCCCGGCCAGCGCCTCGGCGATCGCCGAGCCGATCCCGCCCGATGCGCCGGTCACCAGCGCAGTCATCCCTGTAAGATCGAACATGCGGCTCCTCTCCATCCTGATAGTTCGCCGCAGGCGTCAGAGCGCCGCGGCCAAAGCCTCGATGTCGGCCATCGTGATCACGCTGGTCACCGTCGCGTCGGGCGCGATGCGCTTGACCATCGGGCCGAGCACCTTGCCGCCCATTTCCACAAAGTGCGACACGCCGGCCGCCGCCATCGCCGCGACGCTTTCGCGCCAGCGCACGGTGCCGGTCACCTGTTCCACCAGCAGCCGGCGAATTTCGTCGGGCGCGAGCACCGGCGCCGCGGTGACATTGGCGTAGAGCGGCAGCAGCGGTGCGCGCAGCGACGCCTCCGCCAGCGCCTCGGCCATCGCCTCGGCGGCGGGCTGCATCAGCGGGCAATGGAACGGCGCCGAGACGGGCAGCAGCACCGCGCGTTTCAGGCCATGATCCTTGGCCATGGCGACCGCCCGCTCGATCGCGCCGCGATGGCCGGAGATGACCACCTGCCCCGGATCATTATCGTTGGCGACGGTGCACACCTCGCCCTGCGCGGCGGCCTCGGCCAGCGCACGGGCCTTGTCGAGATCGGCGCCGAGCAGCGCCGCCATCGCCCCCTCGCCCACCGGCAC
>JAQGKS010000142.1 GCA_028289965.1 Sphingomonas bacterium | reverse complement strand
GGTGACGTCGCGCATACCGATTGCCTGGTGCTCGGCCCCGGGATCAGCGATCGGGATCGCGCCGAAACGCTCGGCCGGATGTTGCTGGCCGATCCGCGCGACGGCCTCGGCGTCGTGCTCGACGCTGCCTCCGTCGCCTGCGCCGGTTCGCACGAGGCGCTGATCCGCGGCCATGGCGGTCGCGTGGTGTTGACGCCGCATCATGGCGAGATGGCCTCCTGCATCGCCTGCGAGGAGGAGCAGGTTGCCGCCGATCCGGAGAGCGTGGCGCGCGACGCCGCCGACCGGTTCGGCGCGGTGATCGTCCTCAAATCCGCCGAGACGCTGGTCGCCGCGCCCGGCGAGACGCCACTCCGCTATCCGGGCGGCGGGGTCGGCCTAGCCACCGGCGGATCGGGCGACGTGCTCGCCGGGATCATCGCCGGGCTGGTCTCGCGCGGCGCGGCACCGCAGGTCGCCGCCGCATGGGGGGTCTGGCTTCACGGCGAGGCCGGGTCGCGGCTCGCCGACATGCGCGGCCCGATCGGCTTCTTCGCCCGCGAACTGCTCGATGAAGTGCCGTCGCTGATGGCGTTTCGCTAAATCCCGCTGCGCGCGCGCTACTCGGCCGGCGTCAGCTCGACCACCTCGATCAGCGAATCCCAGCGCGGCCAGGGCAGCACCAGCCGCCATCGGCGCGGGCCGATCCGTTCGAGCACGCCGGCCATGTCGCGCACCGCATCCGCGCCATAGTCGAGGCTGCGCCCCTCGTCGGCCATCCGCATCGCGCCGAGAAAGATCATGCGGTTCGGCCCGTCGGGATAGAGCCGCCCGCCCGGGCGCTGCGCGCCCTCGATCTTGGTCAGCGCAACCGCCCCTGCGTCGCCCGCGACCCGGCAGGCGGCGGGCGCGACCATGTTGAAGTCGGCGCCGCCTTGCGCCTGCGCGCCGATCTTGAACACCCGGCAGCGATAGTCGCCGCGCGGCGGCACCGGATCGTTCAATGCGGCGTCGGGCCGCAGCAGCGGCCCCAGCGCATCGATCCGATCGGCATTGCCCGATGCGCGCGCCTTGGCCAGCGCCTTGGTCCACGCATCGCGCCAGGTGCGGATGCGGGCGCGGTCCGGCTCCTTGGCGATGGTCCGCCAGCCGGTCGGCACCGGCGCACGATCACCGGCCGATGCGCAGGCAGGCAGCGCCAGCAAGGCCGTGAGCGCGATCGCGGAGCGTCTTGCCGGGCGAGCCATCCGCCACGAGCATAGGCTTCAAACGCCACACCGCAACCCGCATCGACTTGGCGCGGCGCCGGCCAAATATCTGATATTCTCGCGCAATCGGCGGCGGGCGCTAGGCTGCGGTCCAGCCGCCATCCATCGACAGGTTGGATCCGGTGATCTGCGCCGATTCGTCGCGGCACAGATGGAGCGCCAGCGCCGCGACCTGCTCGGCGGTGACGAACTGGCGGGTCGGCTGCCCGGCGAGCAGCACGTCGTGCATCACCTGCTCGCGGGTCAGCCCGCGCGCCTTCATCGTATCGGGGATCTGCTTTTCGACGAGCGGCGTCCAGACATAGCCGGGGCTGATGCAATTGGCGGTGATGCCATGCTCGGCCAGCTCCAGCGCGACGGTCTTGGTCAGCCCGGCCAGGCCATGCTTGGCGGTGACGTAGGCCGACTTGAAAGGCGACGCGACGAGCGAATGGGCCGAGGCGGTGCTGATGATGCGGCCCCATTTCCTCATCTTCATGCCGGGCACGGCGGCGCGGATGGCGTGGAACGCGGCGGACAGGTTGATCGCGATGATCGCATCCCACTTGTCGAGCGGGAATTCCTCGACCGGCGCGACATGCTGGATGCCGGCATTGTTGATCAATATGTCCGGTCCGCCCAATTTGTCGGCGCATTCGCGAACCATCGCCGCAATCTCGTCCGGCCTGGTCATGTCGGCGGGCGAGTGGAACGCATCGGCCCCGCTCGCCGCCGCCAGCGCGGCGCGCTCCTGCTCGATCGCCTCGGCGGGGCCAAAGCCGTTGATCATCACCGCCGCGCCCTCCGCCGCCAGCGCCCTCGCATAGGCCAGGCCAATGCCCGAAGTGGAACCGGTGACGAGCGCGGTCTTGCCCTTGAGGAACATCGCTGGAGCCTTCCTTCGTTGGTCGGTGGGGGCGCTGGCATCAAAGCGGCCCTGGCGCTTTCTGCGCTGGATAGTATCGGGCATCAAGCTGCCGGCCGCGATCCCCCGATCGATCCCAGCTACAAGGCGTCGGATCGGCCGGACGATCCTGCGGGCGTGCTGATGCGCCCCGTCGGTCCACGGCGACACCGTGCAACCGTAACGCCTCCCAAACATTATTCGCCTGACACAGGGAGACGATCATGCGGCTGGACGACGAACGCGAGAGCAGCAACTTCGAGGTCCAGCGCGGCGGCGGCGGCTTCGGGGGCGGGCTCGGCGGCGGGCTGCCGATGCTGTTCGGGCTCGTCGGCAGCCGCTTCGGCTGCGGCGGCGTCGTCGTCCTGCTGATCATCCTGGCGGTGTTCGGGATGAACCCGCTGTCGATGCTGGGGGGCGGATCGGGCGTCGCGCCGACCAGCCAGACCGGCTCTGCCGATCCGCAGCAGCTGACCGAAGTCCAGCGGCTGTCGCTCCGCGTGCTCGGCTCGACCGAACGACGCTGGACCGACATCTTCGCCGCGGCAGGGCAGACCTATGCGCCGACGACCCTGGTATTCTACGATCGTAACGGCACGTCGGGCTGCGGCGCGGCGCAATCGGCGATGGGCCCGTTCTACTGCCCGGCGGACAACCGCATCTATCTCGACACGAGCTTCTTCGACGAACTGAACAGCCGCTTCGGCGCCCCAGGCGATTTCGCCCAGGCCTATGTCATCGCGCATGAGGTCGGCCATCACATCCAGACGGTCGACGGCACCGCGGCCAAGGTCCGCGCCGGGCAGGAGCGCGCCTCGTCGGCCGCCGCCAACGCGCTCCAGGTCAAGATGGAGTTGCAGGCCGATTGCTATGCCGGCGTCTGGGCGGCGCGCGATCAGAACCTGCTCGAGCCCGGCGATGTCGAGGAGGGGCTGCGCGCGGCCCAGGCGATCGGTGACGATACGCTCCAGAAGCAGGCGCAGGGCCGGGTATCGCCGGAAAGCTTCACCCATGGCACGTCGGCGCAGCGAATGGAGTGGCTCCAGCGCGGGCTCAAGAGCGGCGATCCGGCGCAGTGCGACACGTTCGCAGCCTGATCCGCCGCCACCGGCTGCGACACGCAGACAAAATGCCCACCGCCGCACCGGAGCGTGCGCGGCGGCGGGCCTAAACGACTCGATCAGCGCCCGTAGGCGGACCGATATTCCTGCAGGCGGGTGACGCGCAGGCCGGGCAAGCCGACCTTGTCGAGCGCACGCTGCCAGCTGGCAAACTCCTCGATCGTCAGCGAATAACGGTCGCAGACCTCGTCCAGGCTGAGCAGCCCGCCCTTCACCGCGGCGACGACCTGCGCCTTGCGGCGGGCGACCCAGCGGGTGGTCGTGCGCGGCGGCAGGGTTTCGACGGTGAGGCGCTCACCAAGCGGGCCGATCGTGGCGATCGATCGAGGCGTGTCGGGGGCAATGTTGGACATGGCGGGGACTCCGGAACTGTTGCAGATGCATCACAGTTCGCCCTCCCGAGTTGCTCCCACCCTAACAGCAACGGTTAATTAGCCATACGCCATCGCAGCAAGCGCCGAACTGAGTCGGGCGTGCGACGAACTGCACCACAGGCGATGCACGGCCCCATAACCGGGCTCAAGCCGTCAGACCGGCTCCAATCGCTGGTTAACGCCCGGCGGAACATCGATAACGATTTGGTCACCCGGGCGCACCGTGCCGCCGCGCAGCACCACGCCCATCACGCCGGCCTTGCGCACCAACCGGCCATCGGCGCCGCGCCCCAGCAGCGCCTCCATCAGCCCCGCCTGATAGCGTTCGAGCTGGATGCAGGGGTTGCGCAGACCGGTCAGCTCGATCACCGCCTCGGGGCCCAATGCGAGGCGTGCGCCGCGCGGCAGATCGAGCAAGGCGATCCCCCGCGTCGTCACATTCTCCCCCATCGTGCCGGGCGCGACGGCGAACCCGGCCGAGACGAGTTCGTCGATCAGTTCGGCATGGAGCAGGTGGATCTGGCGCAGGTTGGGCAGATCGGGGTTGGCCCGTGCGCGCGACCGGTGCTGCACCGTCGCCCCCGCATGCGCGTCCCCACCGACGCCGAGGCCGGCGAACAGCAGGATGTCGGACTGCGGCCGCTTGCCCAGCTGGTGCCGTGGCGCCTTGGCTACCGCCGTGACGATCCCGTCCATGCCTGCCTCCCGCACCTCGCTCGCCATGACGGTCGGAAGCTCCCCCAGTCGCGTGTCGCTCAGAAGTTCGACAGGATCGTCGGCGCGCCGTCCGCGTCGGGATCACGCGCCTCGCGGATCGCCTTGCGGTAATCGGCATGTGCCGTCGCCTGCAGCGCGATCAGATAGGCGTGGATCGACTTGGCCTGCGCCTTGTCGAACGCGTCGTCCCATCGCGGCATGCCGTTGGGCACGAGCAACCCACCCAGCACGATCTGCTCGAACGCGTCATGGCTCTGCATCCGCCGCAGATCGGGCGCGTTGCTGCCGGTGGCGTTGGCGTGGCAGATCGCGCAATTGGCCATGAACAGCCCCTGCCCCTCGGCCAGCATCGCCGGGGTGACGCCGCTCAGCTGCGGCGGTGCCGGTGGGATCGGCGGGAATGGCGGCAGCTTGTCCGGCACCGGGGTCTTGCCGCCATCGAGCCGGAAGACGATGATCCGGCCATCGTTGCCGCGCTGATATTGCGCGCTGCTCTTGTGCGGAAAGCCCCAGCCGCCCCCGCCCCACGCGGCTGCGATCGCGACATATTGGACGCCGCCGATGCGGTAGGTCATCGGGGCGGCGATGGTCGATGTGCCGGTGAAGATCGACTTGAGCAGCGTGCCGGACTTGGCGTCATAGACGTTAAAGTGCCCGGTATCGGTGCCCTGGAAGACCAGCCCGCCGGCCGTCGCCAGCGGCGCGCCGCGATCCCACCAGCCCGAAAGCTCGACCTGCCAGGCGGTCTTGCCGGTCAGCGGATCGATTGCGCGTAGATAGCTGTGACCCTCCAGCCCCTTCTGGTCCTTCCACGCCGCCGACGCCATGATCGCGTCGCGCTCCGCGGCGGGCAATGTCGGCACCACCACCGGCAGATCGGGCGAGAAGATCAGCGCGGCGGCATTGTTCAGCCGGCGCGCGGCGCGCGGCGCCTTGCCGTCGGTATTGCGGAACAGCAAATTGCCCATGTCGAGTACCGACAGGTAGAGCAGCCCGGTATCGGGGTTCCATGCCATCGGCTGCCAATTATGCGCGCCGGGCGATGCCGGGAACACGATTTTCGGCGTAGTCGAATAGTCTGCCGCGGCCTGGTCGACCACCGGGCGGCCGGTCGCCATGTCGACATGGCTCGCCCAATTGACGCGACCGAACTTGTTGGCGCGCAGCAGCTTCCCGTCGCGCCGATCGAGCACGTAGAGGAAGCCGTTCTTCGGCGCGTGGAGGATCACCGGCCGCTTGACGCCGTCGACCACCAGGTCGGTCAGCACCATCGGCGCGGTCGCGGTGAAGTCCCAATTGTCGCCCGGCGTTTCCTGATAATGCCATTTGGGCAAGCCGGTGCGCGGATCGAGCGCGACGATCGACGAGAGATAGAGGTTGTCGCCGCCGCCCGGCGATCGATCGGCCTGGTTGTACGGCCCGCCATTGCCGGTGCCGACGAACACGGTGTCGGTCACCGGATCATAGTTGATCGCGTCCCATGCGGTGCCGCCGCCGCCAACGTCCCAGCGCGTGGCCTTACTCCATGTCTTCAGCGCGGCATCGAGATAAGGCGCTTCCTGCGCGCCCTTGGCGGGATCGCGCGGCACGATCCAGAAACGCCAGCGCTGCCTGCCCGTCGCCAGATCATAGCCGGTGACATAGCCGCGCGTGTCATATTCGGCGCCGGCATTGCCGATCACGACGACGCCATTGGCCACTTCGGGCGCGCCGGTCGAGCTATAGCCGCGGCTGTGGTCGACCACGCTGTCGGCCTTCCACACCACCGCGCCGGTCTTTACGTCGAGGGCGTAGAGCACGCCGTCCAGCGCCGCGACGAACAGCTTGCCGCCGGAGACGGCGACGCCGCGATTGGCTTGGTCGCAGCAGGCGAAGCGGTTGACCTGCATGTCGACCGGCGGCTCGAACGCCCATAATTCGCGCCCCGTCGCCGCGTCCAGCGCCCATACCCGGCCAAGCGGTCCGGAGGCGTACATCACGCCGTCCACCACCACCGGCGTCCCCTCCATCACGCGGGTCGTGTTGGTGCGATATTCCCAGGCGAAACCCAGCCGATCGACATTGCCGGCGTTGATGTCCGCGAGGCGGGAGAAATGGGACTTGCCGATGTCGCCGCCGGGCGTGACCCACTGGTCGCCCGCACCCCCGGGGAGCCCCGTGGCAGGCACGGCAGCGGCGTTCGGCCGGCTTGCCTGGCATCCGGCGAGCAGCGCGAGCAGGCCCGCCAGCGCCACGCCCGCCACCCGCAGCGATCGGGGACGCGGCGCCGTTGCCAGCGGCCCCGGCGTCACGGCGACTCCATTCCGGCCGGTGCTCATGACAGGCGCTCTCCATTATAACAATTGATAGAGCCGTAGCGCGGGGGGCGCAGCGCATCAAGCGTTGGCCGGCCGCCGATAGCGGCCGAAACGATGACGGCCGCCACCCCGCAACCGGGATGGCGGCCGTTCCATCAACAGCCCCGGGGCTGTGCGTCGCCTAGAGTTCGCCCCACATGTCCTGGGCGATCTCGACGATCATCTCCAGCTTGGCCTTCTGCTGGTCCATCGTGATGTCGTTGCCCTCATAGGTGGAGGAGAAGCCGCACTGCGCGCTCAGGCACAATTGCTCCATCGGCGCGAACTTGGCCGCGGCCTCGATCCGGCGCTTGATCTCGTCCTTATTCTCCAGCTCGCCGTGCTTGGAGGTGACGAGGCCCAGCACCACCCGCTTATTGCCCTTGGGAAGCAGCCGCAGCGGCTCGAACCCGCCGGAGCGATCATCGTCGAACTCGAGGAAATATCCGTCGACGTCCAGTTCGTTGAACAGCGCATCCGCGACATAGTCGTAGCTGCCCGACGCCGCCCAGCTGGAGCGGAAATTGCCGCGGCACAGGTGGGTGGTAATGGTCATGCCCGCCGGCTTGTTCTTCACCGCCTCGTTGATGATGCGGATGTAGGTTTCGTGCTGACGGTCGGCGTCGCCGCCCTGCGCGGCGATCAGGCTGCGCTGCGCGGGATCGTTGAGGTAAGCGAGGCTGGTGTCGTCGAGCTGCAGATAGGTGCAGCCGAGCTTGTCGAGCCGCTCGATCTCGGTCGCGTAGACCCTCGACAGGTCGCCGTAGAATTCCTCGATGTCGGGGTAGACCGCTTCATCGACCGCTTTGCGGCCGCCGCGATAATGGACCATCGACGGGCTCGGGATGGTCAGCTTCGGCACGCCCTTGCGGGTGTTTTCCTTCACGAACAGGAAGTCGCGCTCGAAGATCGTCGAGGGCAGGCTGAGCTTGTCGACCACCTTGAGCGCATGGAACACGACATCGACATCGCCGCCCTCCTTCTGGAAGCGGATGTGCATGTCCCCCGACTGCTCTTCGATGCCGCCGATCTGATAGATATAATCCATGTGCCACGAACCGCGGCGGGCCTCGCCGTCGGTCACCGCGAGCAGGCCGACATCTTCCTGCAGCGCGATGATTTCGAGCACCGCCTTGTCCTCGATCTCGCGCAGCCGATCGGCCTGGATCTCGCCGCGCTTCAGTTGCTCGCGCGCCTCCAGCAGGTAGCGGGGGCGAAGCAGGCTGCCGACATGATCGGCGCGGAACGGCGGGCGGGTGCTGGTCATGGCTTGGTTCCTGTCGTCCCGCAGCGTCGCTTGCCTATCAAGCTACATATAAGGACATAAACATATCTTTATATGCCCCTCGCACCACTGTCCAGCGCGGCCGGGCACGAAAAAGGGGCCGGCAGTCGCTGCCGGCCCCTTCCTTCGTCGCTCCGACGCTCAGTAGGTGCCCTTGAAGCTGCGACCCAGCACATGGGGGCCATCCGAACGGTCGCCCTCCCCCTGCCCGGCGCCCGGATCCCGCTCACGATCCCGGTCATGATCCCGGTCACGATCCCGGTCATGATCCTCGTCGCGCCACGCGGCCTGCGCCTGCTCGGCGGTCTTGCTGATCTCGACCTTGTCGCCGACGCGCTCGATCCACGAACAGGGAATCGAATGATGATGACCGGCGGCCGCCTGATCGGTCTTGGTCAGCAGGATCCGGTCGCCCTTCACCTTGTCGACCGTGCCGATATGCGTGCCGTCCGATCCGATCACTTCCTGATGCTCGCGCACCTGGCCGAGCGACTGGCGCTGGCGCTCGCGCGTCTGGCGCCAGGTGCCGAATTCGGTTTCGAAGCGCGACTGGTTCTCGCGCCGGAACTCGGCATAATCCTGGTCGAAGGTCTCCATCTGGCGGTCGCGCCACGAACGATAATGCGGATCGTGATGGTGGTTGCGGGCGTCATCGCCGTTGCGGAAACTCCAGCCATTGCCGGCGTCGGGCTGCACGCCGAGGCCGTAGGCGCCGGTCTGGTGCCGGGTCTGGCTGTCCCAGCGGGCGGGGCCATCGTCGCGCCGATAGCCGCGCTCCCCACCCGTCGCTCGACTCGAGCCGCGATCATCGTCGGGGTTGCCGAAGCGCTCGTCATAGCGGCGGCGCCGTTCCGCCTCCTCATCGCCGAACCAGGAACGGACCTCGTCGCCGGCGCGGTCGAAAAAGCCGCGATCTTCCTGGCCGGGGCTGGGCCGGCCGCGATGCTCGCGATCCCGCTCGTCGAAGCCACCATATCCCCGGGATCGATCCCCATCGCCGCCGCGCGGACGATCGCTGCGTTCATAGCCCATGGAATCCTCCTTGATGGTCAGGGGAAGCCGGCGATCCGCGATCGCCGGCCATCCTGCAGATCAAGCGGATAAGGGGCCGAATCGTTCCTATCGCGCTCGCCGAAGCGTGGCGCCGGGCCGACCTGTCGAGTTGCAAAGAAGCTGGGGAGAGACCCGCGATGGGCGTTGCATCGGCGTGCCCACGCCGCTAAAGGGGGCCGCCCGGAGGGGTTGCGGGGCTGTAGCTCAGATGGGAGAGCGCTGCAATCGCACTGCAGAGGTCAAGGGTTCGATTCCCTTCAGCTCCACCAACTCCCCGGGC
>JAQGKS010000087.1 GCA_028289965.1 Sphingomonas bacterium | reverse complement strand
GGATCGGGCGCCGCGGTGACGATCGCGAGCGCGCCGGAAATGGCGTTGCGGCCGAACAGGAACACCTGCGGGCCGCGCAGCGCCTCGACCCGATCAAGGTCATAGGCGGTGGTGATCGCCGAGCCGGTCCGGCCCTGGTGGATGCCATCGCGGAAAATGCCGATCGAGGGATCGCCGCCGGCGCCGTAATCGTTCGAGGCGATGCCGCGAATGGCGATGCCATCGACGAAATTATTCTCGGCGAAGCCCGAAAAGCCGGGGGTAAAGCGGACGATCGCCTTGGTGTCCGCCAGGTCGGCCGCATCGAAGGCGCTGCCCGATATGGCGGTGATCGCGGTCGGCAGGTCGAGCTGACGCTCGGGTCGCCGTTGCGCGGTGACGATGATCTCGCCGCCGCTGGTTGCCGCCGTTTGCGCCGCCGCCGCCTCGGATGCGGGATCGGGCGAGGCAGCATCCTGCGCCAGCCCGGCGGTGGGGATGGCGGCGCTCAGGAACGCGCCCGCGACCGGTGCCAGCGCGACAAGGCGGAAGGCGGACCTCATGAACTTGCCAGACGCAGCGGCGAGGCCGCCCCGGTCGCGGGCTCTTCGGCCAGCATGGCGGTGAGCTGGCGCAGATGCTCCGTCGCCTGGGCGGGAGGCAGCGCGCGGCCGTAGAGCCAGCCCTGGATCTGGTCGCAGCCGAGCATCTTGAGGATCAGCGCCTCGCCGGCATGCTCCACGCCCTCGGCGACGACCTCGATCCCCAGCGCCCGGCCGATATCGATCACCGCCTTGACCAACGATGCCGAGCGTTGCTGCTGCAGCTTGCCGTCGCAGATGAAGCTGCGATCGATCTTCAATTTGTCGAAGGTGAACTCCTGGAGATAGCTCAGGCTGGAATAGCCGGTGCCGAAATCGTCCAGCCCCATCTTGAAACCCATGCCTCTGATCGCGTGCAGCGTGTGGCGGACGCGAGCGGTTGAATCGAGCAACAAGCCCTCCGTGATTTCGAACATGATGTGCGTTGGATCGGCGCCGCTGGTGCGCAGATGGCGGGCAAGCGATTCGGCCAGGTCCGGCGCCTTGATCTGCAACGGCGACAGGTTGATCGAAATCCACAATTCGGGCCAACGCAGCGAATCGACGAAGGCGCGGCGGATGATCCAGTCTCCCAGCCGGAGCATCAGCCCCGCGCTTTCGGCGATCGGGATGAAATCGTTCGGCTGCATCGGCGTCGGATCGTCGGACGGCCAGCGCAGCAGCGCCTCCATGCCGCAGACGCGGCCGGCGCGGATGTCGACGATCGGCTGGTAGTGCAGCTCGAACCTCCTGGTCTCGAGCATCTCCAGGATGCGCGCCTCGCGTTCCTTGCGCACGAAGATCTGGTCGCGCATGCCGCGATGATAGACCGCGCAGCGCGAGCGGCCGGCGTCCTTGGCCTCGTACAGCCCGATATCGGCGTTGCGCATCAGATCCGTGCTGTCGCGGCCATGATCCGGCGCGATCGCGATGCCGACCGAAATGCCGATGCGCGACGGCGCCCCGCCAAGATCGAGCGGTTCGGCGAAGGCCCGCTGGATGCGATCGCCGAACTCCTGCACCGACAGCCAGCGCTCGGCATGCATAAGCGCGAACTCGTCGCCGCCGAAGCGCGAGACGAGCACGCAGCTGGGAAAACCATCGCGCAGCCGCCGCGCCACTTCCTTGATCAGCAGATCGCCGATCTCGTGACCCATCGTGTCATTGATCGTCTTGAAATTGTCGATGTCGCAATACGCGACCGTGGTCGGGCCCTGCTCGATCAGCTCGGGGGCGAGCGCCTCGTCGAGGCGTTGCAGGAATAGTCGCCGGTTGGGCAGCGAGGAGAGCGGATCGTAATTGGCAAGGAAGCTCGCCTCCTTCTCCTTGTCGACCAGCGATACCGTCATCTTCTGCATCCGCCGCAGCGTCAGGATGAGCAACGTCGCCGCGATGGTGGTGACGATCACGAACAGCGGCAGCACATAATGCAGCAGCGGCCGGCCCGGCTCGCGGGCGGTCCATTCGAGCCGCACGACCGGTCGACCGCGATCGTCCTCCAACACATATTCGCCCGAGTGCGCGGCGGGCGACGAAAGCGGCACTGCCTTGAGGTCGCGGATCAGCAGCGTGTCCGCATAGAGCTGGAGCTGCCGCTTGCCGATCCGGATCGCACTGACGATCAGATAGGGGCGCCGGCGCAGCAGCGTCTGGTCGGTGACGGGGACGATCGTCATCACCGTCAGGATCACGGCGTCGCCCCCCTGCTGCACGATGTGCGAGCTCCAGCGGCCATGTCGTCTGCCGGAGGCGATCCCGTCATAACCCGAGCGTTTGCTGCGGAAGTTGGCATCGCGAATAAGGCGGCCATCCTCCTTGCCGCCGCGGACGATCGCGACCAGTGCCGCAACGTCCGCGCGATAGGGTTCAATCGAGGAGAGCGGAAGCTGCCGTCCCGCGGCATAGCCGTAGATCGGCCGATCGGCAGGATCGAGGATCCAGACCGCATCGTGGCCGTTCACTTGGGTGAGATATTGACCGACCTCATAATCGAGCCAGGTGGTATTGACCCGGTGCGCTGCGACCTTCTGTGCGGCGACGTCCCAGATAGCGACGCTCTGGACATCGTTCAGCGCGTCGACCACGCCCTGGCTGATCGCGTTGTCGACGAGCTGCTTCTGCATGACCGAGGCATCGCGGTTCATCGAGACCCCGGCGAGCGCGATGGCGACGATGCCGCCCAGCGCAAGCGCGAGGACAATCGCTGCAACGATAACGATCTGCCTTCCGTGACGGACGTCCCGGACGACCGAGGAAAGCGATTTCACGTCCGTTCAACCTTTTTGCGCACCCACCATTGCAGGCATAAGCGGCAGAGGTTGCGGCTCCATTCGACGAGATGGTTTACGAAAGCTATCCGCCCCGCGGGGCGGCACGGGGCACGCGGCCCCTACCCTCCGCGTCGGCTGCCCCGCTCCGATCCTCGATGCTCGGGATCAGAACGCGCTGTCGCCCCAGCCGGACACCATCTTGCAGGGCACGTCGTTCAGCACCGCCTCGACCCGCCGGATTTCTTTGCCGCCTTCCATTCGGAACAGTTCCGCCAATTCCCAGGTACAGCGCGCGAGCAGGCCGACCGGCACCGTCCGGCCGTCGGCCTGTTCGGCACATCGGCAGCGTACCGCACGCAAGCGAACGGGTGCTCGGCACGGCGTTGGCACCTTGCACCGGATTGATCGTTGGAACTGCTTCACGAACCGGAGAACAGTCGATGCGCGCTCTATGCTGGCACGGAAAAGGCGACGTCCGTGTTGACACCGTCGCAGATCCCGAAATCAAGCATCCGCGGGACGTCATCATCAAGATCACTGCCTGCGCGATTTGCGGCTCGGACCTCCACCTGCTCGACGGCTATCAGCCGACGATGGAGGCCGGCGACATTCTCGGCCACGAGAATATGGGGATTGTGGTCGAGGTCGGATCGGAGATCACCAACCTGCGGAAGGGCGACCGCGTCGTCGTGCCGTTCACGATCAGCTGCGGCTCCTGCTGGTTCTGCAAGCAAGGCCTGTTTTCCTGCTGCGACACGACCAACCCCAACGCCGAAATGGCGATCAAGGCGATGGGCCATTCGCCAGCCGGGCTGTTCGGGTTCAGCCACATGCTCGGCGGCTATTGCGGCGGCCAGGCCGAATATCTGCGCGTGCCGATGGCGGACGTCGGCCCGATCAAGGTTCCGGACAATATCACCGACGAGCAGGCGCTGTTCCTGTCCGACATCTTCCCGACCGGCTACATGGCCGCGGAGAACGCGCAGATTAAGGATGGCGATACCGTCGCGGTGTGGGGCTGCGGTCCGGTAGGCCAGTTCGCGATCCGATCGGCGATCATGATGGGCGCGGGGCGCGTCATCGCGATCGACGAAGTGCCCGAGCGACTTGCCATGGCGGAAGCCGGCGGTGCCGAGACGATCAACTTCCGGGAGGTCGACGTCTATGACGAGCTGATGGCCCGCACCGGCAATCGCGGCCCCGACAGCGCGATCGATTGCGTCGGCTGCGAGGCCGCTGCGCACGGCTCGGCCGATGCGGTGCTCGACAAGGTGAAGGCGGCCACCTTCCTCGCGACGGACCGCATCCACGTCCTCCGCGAGGCGATCTTCAGTGTGCGCAAGGGCGGCACCCTGTCCGTCCCGGGCGTCTATGTCGGGATGGCGGACAAGCTGCCGTTCGGTGCGGCGATGAACAAGGGGCTGACGATCAAGATGGGCCAGACCCACGTCCAGCGCTACACCAAGCCGCTGCTCGACAAGATCATCGCCGGCGAGATCGATCCCAGCTTCGTCGTCACGCATCCCGCCAGCCTCGAGGATGCGCCGGAGATGTACAGGAAATTCCGCGACAAGGAGGAAGGCGTGATCAAGGTCGTGCTGCGCCCGCACGGATAGCAGGAAGCGGCCCGCTGTAGCTTCCGGGTGCGGACGGGGCGTATCCGTCCGCATCGTCGCTTGCGCGAGCCGCTAGCGAGCCAACGCGGCCAGCGCCGACGCGGGGCGCGATCGATCGGGCTACCACACCGTCAGCCCGATTGTTGCGTCACGTGCCGCTGCGGCGGAGCAGCGAGCCAGATGGGGAGGCGAGCAGTGGGCACCCCGTTATGCCATCGCCCGCCAAATGAAGCCTGCTCCCCGGCTTAGCCGATCGCCCGTGGGATCCGATGCACCTGGGGAATGTCCGACCTCGCCAGGTAATTACGTGGCGAGGTCGGACATTCTGCGAGCGATCTCGCGCTCACCCGAAATGACATGGGCGACGCCTCTCGCTGCGAGATGCGCCGCCTGCGCCTCCGAGTGCGCGCGGGCAATGATTTCGACGGACGGGTTGAGTGCTCGGGCATGTTCGGCGATCGCACCCGCCTCGAACCCCTCGGGAATCGCGATCACCAGGCGCCGGGCGCTGGCGATTCCGGCGGCCGCGAGCACGCGCTCCTCGACCGCGTTGCCGACGATCGCTTCCAACCCATCGCCCTCGCCGCGGCGCGCGCGATCGTCTTCCGCCTCGATCAGCCGGGGACGGATGCCCCGCTCGGCAAGCGACTGCGCCACGAACCGACCGACCCGGCCATAGCCGACGAGGATCAGCCCGTCCTTCGCCGCCTCCGCCTCCGCGGCGGCGGTCCCCTCCGCGACATGTCCACGCGCCTTCAGCGCCGCGACCGCCGAGAAGAGGAAGCTGTTGAGGAAGATCGAGATCAGCGCACCGGCGAGGATCAGATCGCGCCCGTCCTGTGGCAGCACCCCCAGTTCACCGCCGAGCGCCGCCAGGATGAACGAGAATTCGCCGATCTGCGCGAGGCTGACGGCGATGGTGAGCGCCGTCCCGGTGGGATGGCGAAACAGTCGCACGATCGCGAACGCGGCGAGGGATTTCCCGATCACGATGATCGCGACCGTCGCCAGCAGCGCCAGCGGCTGTTCGACGACGACCGACGGATTGAACAACATGCCGACCGACACGAAGAACAGCACCGCGAAGGCATCGCGGAGCGGCAGCGTTTCCTCGGCTGCGCGCCGGCTGAGCGGGGTTTCGCCGAGGATCATGCCCGCGAAGAAGGCGCCGAGCGCCAGCGACACGCCAAAGATCAGCGCCGCGCCGAAGGCGACGCCCAGCGCGATCGCGAGCACCGCCAGCCGGAACAGTTCGCGCGAGCCGGTATGCGCGACCCAGTGCAGCAGCGCGGGGATGATGCGCGGCCCGACCACCAGCATGAGCGCCACGAAGCCGCCGACCTTGAGCAGCGTGATACCGAGCGACGTCGCCACCGCGCCGATGCCCCCGCCGGAGCCGCCGCTGTCCAGGGCGGTGGCGATCGCCGGCAGCAGCACCAGCGCGAGCACCATCACCAGATCCTCGACGATCAGCCAGCCGACTGCGATGCGGCCGCGTTCGGTGTCCACGAGATCGCGCGACTGCAGCGCGCGGAGGAGCACGACCGTGCTCGCCACCGACAGCGCCAGCCCGAAGACGATCCCGCCGAACAGCGGCCAGCCGAGCAGGTGCCCCAATGCCGCGCCCATGACGGTGGCGGCGGCGATCTGCACGATCGCGCCGGGGACGGCGATGGTCCAGACCGACAGCAAGTCCCGCAGGGAGAAATGCAGCCCTACGCCGAACATCAGCAGGATCACGCCGATTTCGGCGAGTTCTGCCGCAAGGCCGGCGTCGGCGACGAACCCCGGCGTGAACGGCCCGACCATCACGCCGGCGAGAAGATAGCCGGCGATCGGCGGCACACGAAGCCGATGCGCGATCGCGCCGAAAATGAAGGCGACCACCAGACCGGCAACGATGGTAGCGATCAAGGGCGTGTGGTGCATGGTGCGGTGGGATCCCCTGGTTTGGCGGGAATGACGCAGCGGCGCTGCCCCACGCCCGCCACGGTCACACGATGGCGGTGCTCATCATCGCCGCCAGCATTGCGCCGACGGCAAGCAGACTCGCCCATAAAGCGGGACTGCACCACCAGGGAGGGGGCTGCTTCGTTGTCTAGGCATGATCGCTCGTCCTCTATGTCGCCCCCGGGAGGACGCTCTGTTGAGACGAAATTCGCCGTGACAGGGCAAGCAGCGGCCGCGCGTTTGGGCCGCTATCGTTGCCGCGTATCGTTTGAAGCACCGTAAACTTTGACTTGGGCGCTTCGGCGCGGAGCCCAACGCTGGTGGCGGCGGGGCTGAAGGCAGATCCGATCGCCGGGC
>JAQGKS010000043.1 GCA_028289965.1 Sphingomonas bacterium | reverse complement strand
CCGTTCTCGATGGCGCGGCGGTAGCACCGCCCCCGGCAGCGATTACGGAGAACCGCGCGGCGATCGATCGGTTGTTCGCGGGTGAGGAGCTGGAATCGATCCTCGCCGCGCTCGCTGCCGACCCGTCTGATTGGGCAGCCGCCCAACACGCGACGCTCCGCACCCGGAGCCCGCAGGCGTGCAAGGTGGCGCTGCGGCTGTTGCGGGAAGGTGCGCGGATGGCCGATTTCGCCGACGAGATGCGGCTGGAATATGGCATCGCCGCGCATGTCGCCCAGCGCCACGACTTCATCGAAGGGGTGCGCGCGCTGCTGATCGACAAGGATAATGCGGCGCGCTGGGATCCGGCGAGGCCGGAAGACGTGACCGAGCATATGATCGACACCATCTTCGCCCCGCTTCCCGAGGGCGAGATGTGGGAGCCGCACAGGCGCTGACCCCCGGAGGACATGCATGACCGACTATGAAACCATCCTGGTCGAGCGGCAGGACGCCGTAACCCTCGTCCGGATCGATCGACCGCAGGCGCTGAATGCGCTCAACACGCAGGTGCTGGCGGAGCTTACCGACGTCTTCGCGCGCTTCGATGCCGATGCTGGGCAACGCTGCCTGGTGTTGACCGGCAGCGAGAAGGCGTTCGCTGCGGGGGCGGACATCAAGGAAATGGCCGAGCAGGGCTTTGCCACCATGTACGGCAACAATTTTTGCGCCGGGTGGGAGCGGGTGACGGCGACGCGCAAGCCGTGGATCGCCGCGGTCGCCGGGTTCGCGCTGGGCGGCGGATGCGAAGTGGCGATGATGGCCGATTTCATCATCGCTGCCGATACGGCCAAGTTCGGCCAGCCCGAGATCAAGCTCGGCGTGATCCCCGGCATGGGCGGATCGCAGCGGCTGGCCCGCGCGATCGGCAAGGCCAAGGCGATGGAGATGTGCCTGACCGGGCGGATGATGGACGCCGCCGAAGCCGAGCGATCCGGCCTCGTCGCGCGGGTCGTGCCGGCGGCCGATCTTCTGGGCGAGGCGCTCGCCTCCGCCGCGGCGATCGCCGCGATGGCCCCGCTCGCGGCGCTGGCGGCGAAGGAAGCGGTCAATGCGGCGTTCGAGGGGGGGCTGGCGCAGGGCATCCAATTCGAGCGGCGGCTCTTCCACGGCCTGTTCGGCAGCGAGGATCAGAAGGAAGGGATGGCCGCATTCGTCGCGCGGCGGCCGCCGGCATGGCAGGGGCGCTGATCAAAGCATCCGCCAGGCCGATTTGCGACCAAGACGTTGGACGGAGAATAGATTCAAAGTATATCAAAGCGGCTGCAACCACACGGGAGCCTTAATGGGGGCCTCGCAGGAGAGCGATGCACCGGTGCAACTCCGGTATGCCAAGGTTGGATGCAGTAGCTGCGGAATCGGATGGCCTGCTCCGCCCGATCTATTCCGAGCCGGGATGAGCTCCGGCCCCAGCTACCTTGGCGACATTCTCATGGTGCGATGCAGCGTCGAGCCGATACACGGACCCCCACCAGCCCCCTCCATTCGACCGCGCTGCTACGGATAATTGGAATAGGAAGGTGCCATCACTTCGCGCTTGCAACATGGTTTGTGCAGGCGCCCGAATGGCGGGCCTTTCAGGCATCCTCTCCTAACCTTCAGAGCCGGCCCCTCGGGGACCGGCTCTTTTTTTGCCGGCGGCGTGCGCGGTTCGATGCTCGGTGCCCCGCCGAATCGGTGAGGATCGGCGCCGCCGCGAACCCGGTCTGTCCCTGCTGCTGAACCAGTTCTGCGAGCGCCCAAGGCAGTCGCCGGCGCGCCCGAGCGCCGGCTGCCGCGCGATCAGGCCGCCTCGGCCGCCTTGGGCTTGCGACCGCGCTTGGCCGCCGGCGGACTGGGCTGCGGAACAGGCTCCGGCTCGGGCGCGGGGCGCTTGCGGCCAAGGCCGATACTGTTGGCGAGTTCACGGCGCTTTTCGGCATAGTTCGGCGCAACCATCGGATAGTCCGGCGGCAGCTTCCACTTCGCGCGATAGTCCCCAGGCGTCATCCCGTAGGTGCGCATCAAGTAGCGCTTGAGCATCGTCAGCTGCTTGCCGTCTTCGAGGCAGACCAGATAATCCGGCTTGATCGACGAGCGAATGGGAACGGCGGGTTTCTGCGCTTCCACTTCGGCGGCCGGCGCCGGCTCGCCCAGCGTGGCCAGCGCGGCGTGGATCTCCCGGATCAAGCCCGGAACCTCGGCGACCCCGACGCGATTATTCGCGAGATGCGCTGCAACGATGTCGGCGGTTAGCGAAAGCAAGGTCTCGGCATCGTCTCGTTCGGGCATCTTTGGGTCCACAAGCTGTTGGATCAGGGAACGTGCCTGCCAATATTGTGGTTGGCACCGGACGGCAACAATTATTCGGACACTCATAGAGTTAACTTAATCTAGCGACTTTGATTGTATCATTTGTTTGGATCGGTGAGTTTCAGAAGGCCGAGCAACTCATCCCGGGCCGCTGCGATCTTTGCCCGCAAAGCCGGATCGCCAAGTTGGGAGGATGAAATTGTCTCCGGCCAATGCTGCGCCACGACATGCGCGATCCGCTCCAGCCGTTCCACATCGACCAGGAAGCGCGGATCGATCGTGGCCGGATCGGCAACGACGCGCAGCCGCAGGCAGGCAGGCCCGCCGCCATTGGCCATCGATTCGCGCAGATCGACGATTTCGACCCGGCGGATCGGCCCGTTGCCGGCCAGCATATCCTGGAGCCAGGCGCGGACGGAGGGGATTGCCTGTGTCTCCCGCGGTACGATCAGCGCATGGCCGCCGCCGGGGAGCGTGACCAGTTGCGCGTTGAACAGATAGCTGCGGATCGCATCCTCGAGGCTGACCGCGGCCGCCGGCACCTCGATGATCTCGACCGCCGGAAGCAGGCGGCGCAGTCGATCGTAGAGCCCCGCACGATCGGCGAACGCCTGTTCGTGCACCAACAGCAGCAGACCGTCGGCCACCGCCACGACGTCATTGTGGAATGCGCCGGCGGCGATCGCCTCCTCCGACTGGGCGGCGAACAGGGTTTTGTGGGGATCGAGGCCGTGCCGGCGCGCGATCGCCCGGCTCGCCTCGGGATGCTGGCGGGCCGGATAGCGCCCGCCGGGGTGGCCATAGACGAATATCTCGACCCCGGCCGCTCCGGGCGCCTCGGCCAGCCGCATATGGTTCGCCGCGCCCTCGTCGCCGAACGGGGCAGGCAGTGCGGAATGGACCGCGAACCGCCGCCGGTCGCCGAAGGCGAGGCGAAGCTGGGCGAGGGTCTCGGGCCATTCGTGGCTGCGGTGCGGCATGGTGAGCAGGTTGGCGACACTCAGGTGGCAGCGCCCGTCCGCCGTGTCCGGCGCGGGGGAGACGGTCGCGGCATTGGCGGCCCACATTGGCGAGGCCGACATCGCGTTGGCGCGCAACGCCGGCTCGGCCTGGTCGATCGACGTGCCGAGGGTGGCGAGCCATTCTGCGTTCGGGCGGCGATGCGGCACCAATATTCCCTGATGCAGGCCGAGGTCGAGGTTGGCGCGCATCTTGGCGATGCCCTGGAGCGCGGCGGCGCGAGGGTGGGAAACGGCGCCGGCGCTGCGCGTCGAGGCGAGATTGCCGAAGCTCAGCCCGGCATAATTGTGGCTCGGCCCGACGATGCCGTCGAAGTTGATCTCGACCAGATCAGCGCGGGACATGGACGATCCGATCTCCGACCCGCACCTCCAGCAGCGCCGCTGCGTCGGGATCGAGCGCGATGCTGCCGTCCTCGCGCGTCGCGACGAAGCCATAGGCTGCACGAAAGGCGGCCAGCCTTCCCGTGGCAACGAGCGAGTGAACCCCGCCGCCGGCAACCGCGCCGATCACGCCGGCACGCGCGGCGGCGATCGAGCGGAGCTGATCGGTCGCGACCGACAGGGTCGGCCCGCCATCGAAGATGTCGATATAGCCTTGGTGGGAGAAGCCCTCATCCTGCAGCATCCGCATCGCCGCGCGGCCGCCCGGATGGGGCAGGCCGATCGCGTGCCGCGCGCTGTCGGGCAGCATCGCGGTGTAGATCGGGTGCTTGGGCATCAGATCGGCGATGAACTGGTGGCCGTGGACCGCGTTGAAGGCGTCCGCCTCCTGAAAGCCCATGCCGAAGAACTTGCCGGCAAGCCCGTCCCAAAAGGGCGAGCCGCCCGCTTCGTCGATCACGCCGCGCAACTCGGCGATCACCCGGTCGGCGAAGCCGGCACGGTGATCGCGGATGAACAGATAGCGGCTGCGGGCGAGCAGCAGGCCGAGCCCGCCCGCGCGCTCGCTGGGGTGGAGGAACAGCCCGCCGACCTCCGACGAACCCTCCAGATCGGTGGTGAGGGTCAGCATCTCGGCGCGGAAGGTGCGGCCGAGTTCGCGTGACGCCTGGCTCAACGTGCCGATGCGGTAGCTGTAGAAGGGCGCGCTCTGCCCGATCGCGGCGAATAGTTGCGCGGTGCCGCCGATCCGCCCCGTGGCGCGGTTCTCCAGCACGAGCAGGTAGATCCGCTCCTCCGGCTGCGCGGCCTCGCTGGCGAAGGCGGCGAGCGAGAGTTCGAGCTTGGCGGCGAGCGCGTCGCGGTCGGCGGGCAGGTTGGTAAAGCCGCTGCCGGTCAGCTTGGCCATCTCGTAGAGCGGCTGGAGATCCTCGCTGCGGGCAGGGCGGACGATCACCGTCATGCGAGCGCTCCTTCCGCCAGCCTGAGAAGTACCAGAGTCGAGAGCATCGCACGCTCGGCCAGGCTGTCGAGGATGAGATATTCGCCGTCCGAGTGGATCGCGCCGCC
>JAQGKS010000052.1 GCA_028289965.1 Sphingomonas bacterium | reverse complement strand
GCCACCCGAGATCGACATATTCGAATTCTTAAACGGGCCCGCTGGTCACCACGATCCACTGGAGCGACGATCAGGGCAGGCCGGAGAGAAAGCCATAGAACCGACTTCTATTCCGATGGCGAATGGCACAGCTTTGGCCTTCGACTGGACACCCGAATGGCTCGTCACCTTCGTCGACGGGCAGGAGGTCCACCGCACCGGCAACATCTCCCACGAGCCGATGTACATCCTCATCAACACCGCGGTCGGGCTGTTATCGACCGGTCCTCCCCAGGCCCGAGGGCCGCGCCCGGCTGGACGAACGACATGACGCTTGGCGAGATAAAGGTTTATCAGTGACAAAATGCGCCCGCCGTGTCAGGCGCCACGAACAGGGACAAAGCGGGATCGGCCGATGCGACTGCGGATCTTCACGTTGCTCGGATTGGCGGCCGTCAGCTTGCCCGCGGTGGCGCAGGCCCGACACGACACCCAGCTTTGGGGCGGCGGCAGCGCCACCGTGAAGCTCGGCGACCGTTTCCGCGTCTCGCAGGACATCACGGTTCGCCTGAGCGACAATCGCCATGGCCTCTATGAAGTCGAGCTCAACACGTTGCTGGGCTACGCGCTGACCAAGGACGTCGTCGTCTGGGCGGGCTACACGCACGATCCCAATTATACCGGCGGCGACTTCGCGGTGATGGAGCATCGCGGGCGCCAGCAGATCACGGTCGACAATATCCTGAAGATCGGGCGCGGCACGGTGAGTGGCCGCGTCCGGCTGGAACAGCGCTGGCGTGAGCATATCGAGGGCACGGCGTGGCGGTTGCGCCCGTTCGTCCGGTTCAGGCTCCCTCTGGCCCAGGGCGGCAGGACCATGCTCGTGCTGAGCCACGAAAGCTTCATCGATCTCGACCGGACCAGTTTCCAGACGGTGCAGGGCGAGGAGCGAATGCGCAACCTCGTCGCGCTATCGGTGCCGATCGCCAAGCAGGTCGATGCCGAGATCGGCTACCTCAACCAGCACGCCTTCATCCGCCACGGTCCCGACAATGACGATAATGTCGCGTCGGTGGCGCTGAACCTGTCCTTTTAGGGACGCGCGACGCGGCGGTTGCGCTCCGCCGAAATGATCATGCTGCGCCGATGACGGCGGTCAGTGCGGCTTCACCTTGTGGCCGAATATCTCGCGTGGCGTATAGGGCGCCTCGATCGCGGCGACCTCTTCCTGGCTGAGCGTAAGTTCCAGCGAGGCGACCGCGTCGGTGAGGTGCTGCAGCTTGGTCGCACCGACCAGGGTCGCGGCAATCCCGGGGCGCGCCGAGCACCAGGCGTAGACGATTTCGGCGTTGGAGACGCCGCGCGCGGCGGCGATCGACGAAACCGCTTCGAAGATCGCGCGATCGGGTGCCCGGTCATGCGGTGTCCCGAGCGGAGTCTCCGTCCGGCCGCGTTCGGTGACGCCGTCTTCAGGCCGGGCGCGGCCGTGCGCGAGGAAGCCGCCGGCCAGCGGCGACCAGTTGAGGATGCCGATCCCCTCGGCAAGGCAGAGCGGGATCAGCTCGCGCTCATCCTCGCGGTAGACGGGGCTATACTGGTGCTGCATCGCGCTGAAACGCGTCCAGTCGTGGCGTTCGCTGGCGGCGAGCATCCGCGCGAACTGCCAGGTCGCCATCGTCGAGGCGCCGATGTAGCGCGCCTTCCCCGAACGGACGACGTCTTCCAGCGCACGGAGCGTCTCTTCGATCGGCGTCTCGTCGTCGAAGCGGTGGATTTGGTAAAGATCGACATAATCGGTCTGGAGCCTGCGCAGGCTGCCTTCGATCGACGAAAGAATGTGCTTGCGCGAGAGGCCGCGATCGTTGGGATCGTCGCTCATGGGGGCATAGACTTTGGTGGCGATGATCACCCGGTCCCGCTGGGCATATTCCTTCAGCAGCTTTCCGACGATGATCTCGCTCGCGCCGCGAGAATAAGCGTCGGCCGTGTCGAACAGGTTGATGCCGGCTTCCAGGGCGGCCTTGAAGAAGGGCCTCGCCTCCTCCTCGTTGAGCGTCCAGCCGAACGCCGGCCGATCGCGACTACCGAAGCTCATGCAGCCGAGCCCCAGCTGCGAGACCTTGAGACCGGTCGTGCCAAGCCGCCTATATTTCATGATCAACGCCCCGTCCCCGCAACCAGCATGGCGAGTAGCAGAGCGCGAAGGGGCCACACAAGCGGGCGGAGAGCTTCACAGAGGTGGGCGCCAGGCGAGGCAGAGGCGGATCGATGGTCCGGCGTGCGGTCAACCCGTCCGACAGGCGAGGTGCGCTGAACCGCGCACCTGCAAGCCGGGAACCGGGGCCGGCTACCTGAAGAAGACGCTCGGGGAATCGGACGACGTTCGGGACGCCGACGGCGTCGGCATGCTCGTTTTCAAGCAAGCTGACAGCGCGGCGCGCGGCTGGTTCGATGAACAGGCGAGGGGAGGTGCAGGGTCGGTTTGCCAAGCGCGGGCCAAGGCGCCGGCGCAGCTGCGAACCCGTAAGGGAGCGGAGACGCAGAACACGCGGCCGGTTGAAGCTGTCGACGCGGTCCGGCGAAGGCGGGCGATGGCCAATCGCGATGCGACGGTGCGGAAGGCAGCCTTGAACCGTGCTGCGGATCACCGGCAGGGACTGCCGGTCGACGCGTGGGCAAAGGTCGAGCCATTCGAAAAGGTCGACGTTGCAGAGCGTCGCTACCTTTCGGACGGTGGGCGCTATGGCGAGCTGCGCCACGCCCGCGTGATTACGATCGGCAATCACAGACGCTGTGGCTGGCAGAGACCAAGAGTGCGTTTACCCCGGCCCGATATAAAGCCGCTTGGTCTAGGTCGTGAGCTTGGGAAGCGGTCGTCTGTCGACATTCGGACCCAATCGGCGGCGTAATGGTCTGTCGGCAACCCCGCCTACGAAGTGTGCGGCGCCATCGTCAACGCGAGCCAGCCTGATGTGGAGCGTCTTCACGCCGATCTGGCCGAGCCAGGTCTGGCCTGCGGTCGCGATGCACTCACTGCCGTCGTCCCACTGATGTGCGCCGGTCGACCCCGACCGATGAACAGCTCGGCGAGTGCCGCCATGTCCTCAAGGCGCGCCGAGCGCCGGTCTTCGGTCGCGGAAGGAAGCTTCTTGTCGGGTGAGCCCCCACATAGGCACTGAGAGAAATCGTTAGACTATTCTGCATACCAATCTTAGCATTGCTGCGCCGTTCGATCGGACTGCGGGCACGCGGGGCGGTGCGCACGGCTATGGATGGGATGGGGTCACCCGGTCTGCTTCCCCACCTGGTTTGAGGAGCGCTGAATGTTGCCGAACGGCGTCACGATCCAGCATCCGGATCGATTGTTTATCGAGGGAAAGTGGATAGCGGCTTCCGGAAGGAAGCAGTTCGAGCTCGTCGATCCGAACACCGAGCTGCTAATCGGCCAGGTCGCCGAGGCGTCCCCGGAGGACATGGACCGCGCGGTCGCGGCGGCACGGCGCGCCTTTGACGAGGGCCCTTGGCCGCGAATGCAGGCCGCCGAACGTATCCAGTGGCTGCGGCGCATGCATGCAGAGCTGGAACGCCGGGCGCCGGAGATCGCGCAGGCGTGGGTCGCGCAGGTCGGCGGGTTGGCCATGATTTCCGGACCGATGACGCACAGTGCGAATGCCGCGTTCGAGAGCATGCTGGCGCTGGCCGACACGTTCGGCTTTGTCGAGGCACGGCCAAGCGCCGTGGCGAATGTTGCGCTGCTGATCCGCGAGCCGGTCGGCGTGGTCGCGGCGATCGCGCCGTGGAATGCGCCCTACGTCATCATGTTGGCGAAGGTGGTGAGCGCGCTCGTTGCCGGCTGTACGGTCGTGATGAAGCCCGCTCCGGAAACCCCGCTTGAAGCCTATCTGATCGCCGAGGCGGCCGAGGCGGCCGGGCTGCCGCCGGGGGTGCTCAACCTCGCCTGTGGCGATCGGGAGGCGAGCGAGCGGCTGGTCGTCAACCCCGCGGTCGACAAGGTGAGCTTCACCGGTTCGACCCTCGCCGGCCGGCGCATCGCCTCGCTTTGTGGCGAGCGGATTGCGCGGTGCACCCTCGAGCTCGGCGGAAAATCTGCAGCGATCGTGCGCGACGATTTCCCCCTGGAGGAGGCGGCCGCGATCCTTGCCCAGTCGATCGTCATGCTCAGCGGCCAGGTGTGCGGGATGCTGAGCCGGGCGATCGTCTCGCGCGCACGCCATGACGCGCTTGCGGAGGCGATCAAGCGCGAGATGCAACGGATCAGGATCGGCAATAGCGATGATCCGCAAACCCAGCTCGGGCCGCTGGCGATGAAGCGCCAGCTGGAACGCGTCGAATCCTATGTCGAGGAAGGCAAGCGCACCGCGGACCACGTGACCGGCGGCGACCGTCCGGCCCACCTCAACCGCGGCTACTTCCTCGAGCCGGCGCTCTTCGCCAACGTCGATAACCGCAGCCGCATCGCCCAGGAGGAGATATTCGGGCCGGTGCTGAGCCTGATCCCGGCCCAGGACGATGCCGACGCGGTCCGTATCGCCAACGAAAGCGCCTACGGGCTCAACGGCGCGATATTCACCCACGACGCCGATGCGGCCTATCGGATGGCGCGCGCGATCCGCACCGGCAACATTGCGCAGAACGCGATGCGGATCGATCCGGCGCTGCCGATCGGCGGTTTCAAGCAATCGGGCGTCGGCCGGGAAGGCAGCGAGGAGGGGCTGCTCAGCTACCTCGAGACCAAGACGGTCCTGCTCGACGCGCGGCCGAAGGCCCTTGCCGACTAGAGAAATCCTGGTGCCCTGAAGACGGGGGCGGCGTGTTGCACCGCCCCCGTCGTCATTGTCGCTAGACGGTGGCGAGTTCCTTGAGCGGAATGCTCGCATCGGCAAGCCGCGCGGGATCGGGCGCGCCGCCGGCCTCGATCAGCTTGCGGCCCTGGACATAGTCCTTGACCGCATTGACGCAGTCGATCGCGATCAGCCGCCCGGCCTTCAGGTAGCAGACCGAGAAGCTGCGCCCCGCGGTGTCGCCGCGCACCAAACATCGGTCGTAGCCGATGTTGAGGCCGGCGGTCTGGAGCCTGAGATCATATTGGTTCGACCAGAACCAGGGGAAGGCGGCATAGGGATCTGCCCCGCCGATGATCTCGGCCGCGACGGTGGTGCCCATGTCGTTGGCGTTCTGCACCGACTCGACCCGCACCAGCGCCCCTTCGGCGTGCGCATTATGGTGCGCGGCGCAATCGCCGATCGCGAACACATCGGGCAGGCTGGTGCGGCATTGCGCATCGACGTCCACGCCGTTGCCGCCGCTGGCGCCGGCGGCGAGCAGCGGGGCGACCGCGGGAATGATGCCGATGCCGACAATCACGACCTCCGCCGAAAGCACTTCGCCGGATGCGAGGCGCACGCCACTGACGGTGCCCGAGCCCTCGAGGCACTCGACCACCACCCCGGTACGCAGATCGACGCCATGGGCGCGGTGTTCGGCCTCGTAAAAGGCCGACAGCGGTTCGCCGGCAACGCGTGCGAGGATGCGTGGAAGCGCCTCCAGCAGGGTGACGTGGCAGCCGAGCTTGGTCAGCACGGCTGCCGCCTCGAGCCCGATATAGCCCCCGCCGATCACCACCACGCGGGTCGCACCGGCATCGAGCTCGCCCATCAGGCGCCCGACATCGGCGCGGGTGCGGATCCCGTGCACGCCGGCGAGTGCGGCCCCGCCGCAGGTGAGACGCCGGGGCTCGCCGCCGGTCGCCCAGACGAGCTTGCCGTAGGAAATCGTGCCGCCTTCGGCCAGTGTCAGCTGGTGCTGCTCGGGATCCACCGCGGTCACTTCGGCGCCGAGCCGGAAGGTGATCGCGCGCTCCTCCCAGAAGCGTTCGGGGCGGATCAGCAGCCGCTCGAACGGTTTTTCGCGCGCGAGATATTCCTTGGAGAGCGGCGGCCGCTCATAGGGGAACTCGGGCTCCTTGCCGATCACGAGGATCGAGCCCTCGAAACCCTTCTGGCGGAGGGCAATCGCGCATTGCGCGCCGCCGTGCCCGCCGCCGACAATCACCACGTCGGCCCGATCAGACATAACGCAGCCCCAGCCGATCGAGCCCCGCGCGCAGATCATAGAGGTCGAGCGTCGACGCGCCGGCCTGGAGCTTGCCGCGCTTGTCCGCCTCGTTCGCGAGCCGGGCGCGTGCCGCTTCGAGCACCGTTGCGGCCAGGTCGCGCGGGACGACGCAGACGCCGTCATCGTCGGCGACGATGATGTCCCCCGGTTGCACGGCCGCGCCGGCGCAGACCACCGGCACGTTGACGCTGCCGAGCGTCGCCTTGACCGTGCCTTGCGCGAACACCGCCTTCGACCAGACCGGGAATTGCATGTCGGTGAGGTCGCGAATGTCGCGGACGCCGGCGTCGATCACCAGCCCGCGAATGCCGCGCGCCTGCGCGAAGGTGGCGAGCAGATCGCCGAAATAGCCGTCCTCGCACGGCGAGGTCGGCGCGAGGACGAGGATGTCGCCCGGCTGCGACTGTTCGATCGCGACATGGATCATCCAATTGTCGCCGGGAGGCGCGCTGATCGTCACCGCCGATCCGCCGATCGCGGCGCGCGGATAGATCGGGCGCATGTTGCTGGCGAGAAGGCCGGTGCGCGCCTGCGATTCGTGAACGGTCGCGACGCCGCACGCGGCGAGACCGTCGATCACCTCCGGGTCTGCCCGCTCGATCCGGCGGACGACGATAGCTGCCACAAATCTCTCCTTCAGTCCTCGGGTGCGATCGCGACGCGCAAGTCGCCATGCTCCGCACCGAGCTTGAGCTGGCAGGAGAGCCGCGACTCGGGGCGCCGCTGGTCGGAGCTGTCGAGCAGGTCTCTTTCATCCTCGCTGATCGCGGGGAAAAGGCCCTCGGCCGCCTGATCGACATAGACGTGGCACGTCGCGCACGACAGGCAGCCGCCGCACAACGCGATGAGTTCGTCGATGCCGGCGTCGCGGATCAGCTCCATCAGCGTAAAGCCCGGCTGGATGGGAATCGCGCGCTCTCTGCCCGTGCGCAGGGTGACGACGACATTGCTGGCGGATGGGGAGTTCATCGTGGTTCCGATAGCGCAACACAGGATATGTATACGAAACTGTTATACGATCAGCAAGAGGATCATCCCCAGACGCGGTGCGCGACTTCCACTACCAGCGCAAGCTTGCGCTTCTCCTCCTCAACGGTGAGGAGGTTGCCGAGCTCGGTCGAGGCGAAGCCGCATTGCGGGCTGACCGCGAGCCGCTCGAGCGGCACGAACTTCGACGCCTGATCGATCCGCCGGCAGAGCGCGTCGACATCTTCGAGCTCACCGGTCTTGGTGGTGATCAGACCGAGCACGACCAGCTTGCCGGCGGGGACGAAGCGCAGCGGATCGAAGCTGCCGGCCCGGTCGCTGTCGAACTCCATCAGGAAGCGATCGGCATCGACCTGGCCGAGCAGGAATTCGGCGATGCTTTCATAGCTGCCCGATACCGCCCACGCGCTGCGATGATTTCCGCGGCAGATGTGGACGCCGCGCGTCACGCCGTCGCGCTTCATCCGCCCGAGCACGCGATTGTCGATCTCGACCAGCTTGGCGAGCGAGGCGCGCGCGGCCGCAGCCGGAATCCGTCCGGTCTCGACCGCATCGATCGTGTCGATGTAGCGTAGCGAATCGAGCTGGAGATAGGGCACGCCGATCGCGTGAAGCGCATCGATCTCGTCGAGGTAGAGCGCGACCAAATCCTCCATGAGCTCGTCCAGGCTCGGGTAGGTCGCGGCGCTGCGCTCGGGATCGTAGAGCCGGTTGAACATGGTCGGGCTCGGCATGGTGATCTTGAACGCGCCGTCCGCATTGGCCTTGAGGAACGCGGCCTCCTCCGTGGCAAAGCGGCGGGTGAGGCCGATCTTTCCGGTCACCACCTTGCGCTCCGGCAGCGTATCGGCAGCCAGCGCGGCATGATCGCCGTGCCACCGCCGCGGGCCGGTGGTGGCGCCGGTGAAGGCGGGCGGCGCGGTCTCGGTCCCGCTCAGCGCATCGATCAGGCCGTTGCCCCATGCCGAGCGGCGGAATTCGCCGTCGCTGACCACTTCGATCCCGGCCTCGGCCTGCAGCGCGAGCACGGCGCCGATCGCCTCATCCTCGGCATCGCGCAGCGCCTGGTCCAATAGGGCGCCATGCTCATGCGCGCGGCGGGCGTCGAGCAGCGACTGCGGCCGGAGCAGGCTTCCGACCTGATCGGCGCGGATCGTCTTGGTCATGCATCGCTCTCCTTGATGCTAATGCGCAGCGGAGGCCTTGGCCGGCCCCTTGGTTCGGCCCGGCTCGAGCGGGCCATCGACCATCGACCGGCCGGACACGCTATGCTCGGGGATCGGCTGGATGACGTCCCAATGCTCGGCGATGCGGCCGTCGCGCAGCCGGAACAGGTCGATGATCGCGCGGCCGCGCGGATCGCTGGCGGTGGTCACCCGGCGGTGGACGAGCACCATGTTGCCGTCTGCGACGGTGCGCGCGAAGTGTGAGGTGCGCTTGTCGGCGCGGCGGGCGGCGTCGCGCGCCTGCATATAGTCGATCAGCCCCTGCCGGCCGGGCGGGATGTGGCGGCTGTGCTGGACGAAGTCTTCGGCCAGATAGGTGCTGATCGCCTGCTCGAGCTTTCCGGGCTGCTGCCCCATCTGCATGTAGGCGAGCACGGTGCGGCGCGAAGCCTCGCTGTCGACCGAGCGGTCGGGCGCGCCGCATGCCGGCTTCGCCACCGTATCGCCGGCGGCGCGGGCCGCGGCATGGCTGGCGCCGACGCCGCAGCCGATCGCGGCCGGGTTGGCGGTCTCCGGCGTGATCGGCTGGATCACGTCCCAATGCTCGATGAACTTGCCCTTCTCGACGCGCCAGATGTCGACGAACACGCGGCCGGCATCGTTCGGGCTGGTGAACACATGGCTCTTGATCGCGACGAGGTCGCCATCGGCGAGGATGGTATGGACGACGTTCGCGAACTGATCGGTCGCGGCATATTTCCCGGGGTTCGCCTTGCGCCGCTCTTCGAGGAAAGCGTCGTCGCCGCTGCCGCCATCCGCAATCTCGGGATCGTGCTGGATGAGGCGGGGTGCGAAATAGCGCGAGAAGGCCTGCTCCGGCTTGCGCTCGACCACCAGCAGGCGGGCGAAATCGGTAATCGCGGCGCGCGACACCTCGGTCAGGCGGGAGGGAGCGGTTTGCGCGGCGGCGGCTTGCGCGGTGGCGATCAGGCCGATCGCAGCCAGCGCTGCAGGAGTGATCCGGAGCATCTCAATCCTTTCCGTGGGTGTAGTCGGCGGCGCTGGCGGAGCGCAGCTCCATCCGATCGAAGCGCCATCCTTCGGGCGTACGCACGCAGCGGACCGCGACCCGGTTGACCATCGTCGGCGCCAGCGTCGGCACCGCGCGGGCTTGGGCGGGATCGTAGCGATGCTGGGTGATGATCGCCGTGCCGTCCGCGGCATCGCCGTCGCGCACGGCAAAGCGGATGCTGCTCACTGCGTGGATACCGACCGTCGCCCGCTTGCGCGCGGCAATGCCGTTCCACAGCGTGCGGAGCGCCGCTTTGCCCTCGATCGGCTTGCCGCCGTCGGCGCTCCAGGTGGCGCGTTCGGCGAACACGCCGGCGATCGCGGCGGGATCGGTCGCGTCGAGGCCTGCGGCGTAGAGGAGCAACTGATCGGCGCAGGCGTCCTTGATCAGCAGCCGGTCGAGCGGGGAGGGGACGGCGGCCAGCATCCAGGCGAGGACGAGCGGAATCATGGCTTGCGCCTCCACAAAAAGTCGCGGGCGAGCGCGACCAGCAGCACCGCCGTCGCGAACAGCAGCGGACCATATTGGTGCGGCATCATCGGGAAGCGGCTCGCCACAACGGGCTCGGCGCGCTGCGCGGCACGGCCAGCCCGAGCAGGGGCCGCGCGTAGCAGGCGACGATGAACAGGTTGAAGCCGAGCTCGCGGACGCCGGAGAAGACGATGTTGGGCGATCGATCAATGACGACGCACAGGTAGAAGATTACGATGCTGATCGGCAACTCGATCAGCGCCGCGGCGGGCACGAAGACGCCGCTGAGGAGGCAGAGGCCGACCACCAGCTCGATCAGCTTGACCCAGTCGTACAGGCCGACGTCGATCATCGCGCCCATGAACGGACCAATTGGCGACAGCGCGGGATCGCCCCCGAAAGCCTGAACAACGGCACGAAATGGTTGAGGCCGGAGATGAGCGAATGGCTGCCGAACGCCATCCGCACCCACAACAGAACATAGCGAAGCCAGTCGGGCCGTGCGGCTGCACCGTCGGAGGCCGGGCCCATCAGCCGCCTGTCAGGCGGCCGGCGGCTTCATCGCCGCGATCCGGTAGCGCCGCACCGAGACGAGGCCGACGACACCCGCCGTGACGTAGGGGTCGGCCGTAGCGATGCGCTCCGCCGACGCGTCATCCTCGGCTTCGATGATCACCACGCTGCCGTTCGGCTTGCCGTTCGGATCGAGCAGCGGACCGGCGAGCGCCATCGCCGACCCGAGCCCCTTGCGATAGGCGATATGGTCGCCACGCTTGGCCTCGCGCTCGGCCGGATCACCGAGTTCGCGATACTCGACGAGAAAGTGCGGCATCAGGCTGCCGCTTCGACCGGGTGGAGCTTTTCCGGCAGCGGCTGGATGTCCTGCCAATTTGCCTCCGGCGGGAAGAAGAAGGTTTCCGCCGTGATCGTGTTCCAGTCGAACTCGCCCTGGTGCGCCTGGGGAAGATCGCCGGTTTCCTGGAGCTGCCGCACCGCCTTCAGCATCATGCGGCGGAATGCCACCACGGCCATGTCGGACCGGCCGAGATGCTCCTTGGTGCGGTCCGCGATATGCCCCATCGTCTCGCTGACCGCATGATCCTCGAGCGCGACGCCGACGATCCCGGACATGTTCTTGCTCTTCATCAGGTCGCGGTCCTGATTGTACCAGACGCCGATCCCGTTGGTCTTGAAGAAGTTCTCGTCATGGGGCGTGTTGGCTTCGCCCATGCGGTGCACGCGATCGATCGTCTGGCCCGCATCGTAGAAGAACTGGATGTGCCACGTCGTATGGTCGTCACGCGGTACGAAGGCGTTGACCAACCGGCGGTTGCGACGAAATTCTGGCGCCTTGGGGCCATCGGGCGGGATGAACGTCCAGAACGGCAGCGGAACCTGCGTCATGCGGCCGTTCTTCTGGCCATCGCCGCCGTCGCGAACGGCGCAATAACGCATGCCATAGCGCGTGAACTCGACCTGCAGCTTGGGGCGCAGATCCTTTTCATGCGGCCAATTGGGCTCCTGGCCCCAGGGCACTGAGCGGTGGAGGATGCCGGCGTGGCTGCTGTCGACTGCGCCTTCCAACGCCTGCGAGTAATTGCACTCGTAGATGACCTTGAACGCCTCGCAGCTGCCCTCCGGCATGTCGAACCACGGGAAGTGCGGGAAGGGCGGCTCGCTCTCCTTGGGCCCCATATAGGTCCACACCATGCCGCCGGCGATCCGCGTCGGATAGGCCTTGGTGCGCATCGCGTTGGCGAGCTTGCTGTTCTCGGGCTCAGCCGGCGTATCGAGACACTGGCCGTTCACGTCGAATTTCCAGCCGTGGAACAGGCAGCGCAGCCCGCAATCGGCATTGACGCCGAGCGCGAGCGAGGTGCCGCGGTGCGGGCAATGCTCGTCGAGCAGGCCGACCTTGCCCTGCGTATCCATGAACGCGACGAGGTCCTCGCCGAGCAGGCGGATGCGCACCGGCTTGCCGTCGCGCTCAAGCTCCTGCGTGAGCAGCGCGGGCATCCAGAAGCGACGCATGAGATTGCCCATCGGCGTACCGAGGCCGATTCGGCAGAGCAGCTCGTTATCCTCATGGGACAGCATGTGACGCACCATATTGTTAGACAATATAATATGCATAGTGCAGATGTTGCGCCGAGTCACCCCCCCGGCTGGGAGAAAAAAGCTTTGGATCTCGACAGCATCTATCCGGTCGACAGCATGTCCGACCTGACCGTGCAGACCCTGGTCGACCGCATTGCGCGCTCGCGCACCGAGGAGCAGTTCGTCTATCGCGAGACCGAACTCGACGAGCTGTGGCGGCTGGTCGACATCGCCATCCGCGCCGGGACCGACGAAAGCGGCCGTGGCGAGGAACGGCTGCGCCAGATGCGCGACTCGGTCCACCGCGCGCACGATCTGATCGGGATGGACGCCAAGCCGCTTGAGGCGGCCGCGGCGCTGCGCGAAGCCCTGATCTAGCCCGGCCATCGCTTTGCCCCTCCGCCCCGGAACCCGGTCCGTCGCCCGGTCCGCCGGGGAGGGGTGGCCGATGCGCGCCACGACCGGCGGCGTTCCCGACCGGTCTACTTCCAGTAGACAAAGCCCATGGCGTTGCCGGTGCCCGCTTCGCTGCGATAGCACGGGATATAGTCGAGCATATGCGGCTGCAGCCCGAGTTCGGCCATCGCGCCGGCGACGGGAACCCAGTTCTTCATTTCCGACGTGCCGTCCTGGAAGATCGATTCGCCGAGCGCGAATACCGGATCGAAGCGCTTGGTCTCGATTGCGCCGAGGAAGGTGCGGTCGACCTCCTCGTTGATCACGAAGTGGGTAAGCCCGCCGCTCGCGATCAGGGCGACGCGGGCATCGCTGTCCCAGCTGCGGATCCCTTCCAGGATCGACTGGCCGAATTTGTAGCATCGCCGCACGGTCGGCTGGTTCGGCGGGAAGAAGGTGTTGATCGTCACCATCACGCTCGGGCACGGCCGGTCGCGCATGATCCGGCGATAGACGAACCCCCAGGCGTGCGGCGTTTCGGGGCGCGGCAGCGCGTTCATCGTGGCGACGTCGAACTCGTCGGCGATCGCCTGCTCGATGATCTTGAGCGCGAGTTCGGGGCAGGCGGGATAGTCGGCGCCCCCGGCCGGAATGTAACCGGGCAGCGACTTCTCGACGCCCGGCGGCACTTCCTTCATCCGCTCGGCCGAGAATTCGTAATTGGTGATCGTGTCGCCGTAGTGGACGGCGAAGGCTGGGTTGAGGCTGTTGCGGTAAATCTCGTTCTGGTCGTTGCCGACGATCACGGCGACGTCGATGCGCGCTTCCTCGAAAATGTCGGCGAGCCGCTCGATATTCGCCTGGCATTGCGCCTGGCGCTCATCCCAGACGGATTTCGTGATCTGCTGCTCGAGCTGTTCGCCGGCGCGCTCGACGACAAGCTGGTCGTAGCTCCAGCTGCCGCCCTTGTAGGCATGCATGCTGCGCTTGTCGTTGGGCACGCGCGCGCCCCAGATTTCGGTGTCCGTTACCAGCATCGGGCCATGGCTTGTGCCGATGCCCAGAACCACTTCCGCCATGACTTCACTCCGCAACGGGCGCACTCGGCTTGCAGCTGAGGGCAAGATAGGCTAACCATTTCGTATAACAATGCTGCGCCCCGGTCAATGTGGCCGGCGTGTGTGGCGGGTTCGACGAGGAGGACGCGGGTAGATGGCATTGAGCGCACAGGACACGAATCACGGCCTCAACCTGTCGAGCTGGCCGGTGCTGCCGTCGGGCGAAGCGGCGCTTGCCAGCGCGCGGGCGCTGCTCGGCGATGTTGCCGCGGCCGACCAGCCGTCCGAGGCGGATCGGCGCCTCCGCGACACGCTGGTCGAGAAGATGCGCGCGTCCGGCCTGTTCGGGCTGGTGATGCCGCGCAACCTCGGCGGCTCGGGGCTGGGCTTCGCCGATCTGGTGCGGGTGACCGCGGAGATTGGCGCGACGTCGGGATCGGCGGCATGGGTGTTCGGCGTGCTCGCCGGCCATAGCTGGCTGATCAACCTGTTCCCCGAGCAGGCCCAGCGCGAGATCATGGATGATCCGACGACGCTCATCGCCACCGTGTTCCGGATGGGCGGCACCGTGGTGCCTGAAGGCGAAGGCTATCGCTTGACCGGGGCGACCGGCCGCTTCTGTTCTGGGATCGACTTTGCGACCTGGGTGATCATCGGCAATGCGGTCAAACTGCCCGACGGCCGGGTCGAACCGCGCTTCTTCGTCGTTCCGAAGACCGAAATCGAAGTGATCGACGACTGGAACACGCTCGGCATGCGCGCGACCGGAAGCCGCTCGATCCGGATCGCCGACACCTTCATACCCGGCCATCGCAGCTGCTCGCTCGCCGACATGCTCGCCGGCACCACGCCCGGTGCGCAGATGCACGAGGGGGCGATCTTCCGGATGCCGTTCGCGCAGCTCGCGCCGTTCTCGATCGTCGGAGCCCCGCTCGGCATGGCGCGCGGGCTGATCAAGTCGTTTGCGGACGAACTCGGCGCCAAGCTGGCGACTGCCGAGCCGCTCGAGGTGGCCGAGCAGTCCGCGACGCTGGCACGGCTCGCCGAATGCGCCGCCGAAGTCGATGCGGCACTGGCGCTCGTCATTTCCGATGCCGAGATGATCGACCGGGCGCGCGACCCGGCGGAGATTTCCGCGCTCCAGCGCCAGCAGATTCCGCGCAACTGGGCGTGGGCGGTGCAGAAAGCGCGCCATGCCGCCAACCGCATCTTCGAAGTCGCCGGCGGCAGCGCGATCTATGACGGCCACCCGATGCAGCGCATGTTCCGGGACGTGAACTCGTCAGCGCAGCATTTCGCTTTCACCTGGGACCGCGCGATGACCGCTTATGGACGCGAGCTCGCCGGGCTGAAGCCGGGTGTCGTGACGATGCCGAAGCGTGCCTGATTGCACGAGCGGCCCGGTGGAGCGCTATCACCCCGTTTCGGCCGGCCTGCATTGGCTGACCGCGACGTTGGTGATCGCGCTGATCGCCCTCGCTCTGTTCGATCAACCGCTCGAGAAGGCGCTCGGAACCTCGTCCATCCGGCTGCATAAATCGCTCGGGATGACGGTGTTCGGGCTGACGCTGCTTCGGATCCTGTGGCGGCTGCGCCACCGGGCGCCGCCGCTGCCCGAGAGCACCGGCCGCATGCAGCGCGCGGCGGCCTGGGCCGTGCACCTGTTGCTCTATGGCTTCCTGCTCGGTCTGCCGCTGCTCGGCTATGTGCTCAGCTCCGGCGGTCCCTATCCGATGCACTGGTTCGGCATCGCCGTCGCCAAGCTCCCGGTGAGTAAGTCGGTTGGCGACGCGGCCGCCGCCCTCCATGTGTGGGGCGGCTACGCCATGATCGCCCTGCTCGCCATGCATATCGCGGCCGCCTTGCACCACCAGTTCGTGGTGCGGGACCGGCTGATCCTGCGGATGCTGCCGGCCATTCGGTGACCCCCGTCTCAGCGCGGCGGGGCGAGCAAAGCGAGGCTGCTCCACGGGATCAGCCCGGTGACCATCCCGATCACCCACAAGGTTGAGGCGCCGCCGATCGTATAAGCGAGCCAGCGCAGCGCGAGGCGGAGCGCGGGTGCCTCGAAGATATCGGCCCATCGCGCCGGTTCGCCATGCGGGCGCGGCGCGAACAGCGGCCGGTAATGATCGAAATATTCGGTCATCAGATAGGCCTGCATCACGAACACGCCGGCACCGAAGAACAGCATGTCGAGGAAGCTCGCCCACAACGCCGCGCCGGCCAGCTGACCGCTTGCGAACGGCGCGAGATTGCCGAGAAACGGGAACAGATCGAGCAGGAACGTCATCAGCATGATCGGGAAGGAGGCGAGGAGCATCAGCACCGCGTGGCGATTGAAGATCAGCGCCAGCCCAAGCAGGATTTCCAGCGCCTTGGCGGTGCCGAACATCCAGCCGGACTCGGTCATCGTCCGCAGGATCTCGTGCTTGACCGGGCCGGTGATCGGTTCCGCGATGTTCGGGAAGGGCAGGATCTTCAACCACCAGTTGATGCCCGAGGCGAGCGACTGGATGCCGAGCAGCCAGCGCACCGCGACCACCGCGAAGCTTCGATCATTGAGCGCGAAAGCCTTCATATAGTCCCCTCCGGCGCATCGGTCCGCAGCCGCGCCCGACGGACCTTCCCTTATGATATTTATTTTAGGTAGACGATCTCTACGGCGGACGCTAGCCATTCGGGAGACCCGGGCGGCGGAGCCCCGGCGCGATGAGGGGAGGCCGCCCATGTGGCGTGCGATCGAGAAATACGGCGTCATCTTCATCCGCTTCTATCTGGGCGGATTCAACCTTGTGTCCGGGCTCAACTATTTCCTGCTGTTCTGGCCGCAGCCGCGGATCGCCGAAAGCACCGGCAACGACTATGTCCTGCTGTCGATGGAGCTCGGCCTGTTCCAGTTCGCCAAAGTGTGCGAGATCATCGGCGGCGCGACACTGGTTTTCAATCGCTTTGTGCCGCTCGGCCTGATCATTCTGATGCCCGTCACGCTGAACATCTTCCTGATCAACGCCTTTTACTCGCCGCATGCGCACATCGTCGTCTCGACCACGAGAAACTTCGTGATGCACGGAATATTGCTCGTCGCTTATGCCAACTATTTCTACCCGATGTTGAAGTTCCGGTCCGCGCCGCAGCCTGCCTGGCGTGACGTCTCGCGCGTGTGGAAGTCGTTCTGAGGAGCATATTGCAATGGTAAGCTGGGCTTTCGCGCTCGACGGCAAGGTCGACATGTCGAGCGTCAATCCACTTGAGATGACCAATTTCGAGATGATGGGCACGATCTTCGGCATTGCCGGCGTGCTGCTGACCATCCTGTGGACGCGCTACCGCTCGCGGCGCCAACTGCCGCACGTGTTCACCGCCCATGAGACGGAAGACGGCGCGATCGATTGACGGTCGTCGCCGGGCGGCTCGCCGTCGGGGCTGCTCTCGCGCGCATCCCGCCTGCTGCTGTCGCGCTCCTGCGAGGCAATTCTCGGCAGCACCGTTGCGCGGCGACGTGGATAGGTATACCACAATAAATACAATAATGAGACGAGGGGAACCGACGGTGACGCGACTCTGCCTTGCGATGGTGGCAGCCAGTGCGGCCGCCTTGATGGCCGCCCCGGCCGCCCCGGCCGCCCCGGCGTTCGCGGCACCGAAGCCCGCGGCCGCCGCATCCGCGCTCAGCCGGGTGGAGGTCGCCGCGATCCGCCAGGAATGCGAGACCGTCTCCGCACGCTACAGTAGCTATCTCGACGGCAAGGACTGGCAGAACCTGCCGAGCGTGTTCACCGAGGATGGCGTGTGGGACATCCTCACCAACCATCTCGTCGGCCGCAGCGCGATCCAGGGCTATTGGAAGTCGCGCACCGCCGACTGGACGCCGACCCACGGCCGGCTCCACCAGGTCGCGAACCAGGTGATCGACGTGGTCGACCGCGATCACGCTCGTGGCACATCGATGGTGATCGTCTATTTTTTCGACACCGCACCGGGCGCCAACAAGACGCTCGTGCCGTCGCTGATCGCGCGCAACCATGACGAATTCGTGCGCACCGCCGACGGCTGGAAGCTGAAGCACCGCCGCGTCGAGCGCATCGCCGACGTCGCGAAATAATCCTTTATCCTCATTTCAGGAGCTGACGATCCTATGCGCCACAGCACCGATCGAATCTTGTGCACCCATGCCGGCCGGCTTTCCTCTTCGCTGCGCGAGTTCGAGACGCTCGACCAGGACGTCTGGCAGGGCAAGCAGCCCGAGGACCAGCGCTATCTCGGCATGAAGAACGAGGCTATCGCGCATGTCGTCGATCACCAGCTTGAAATCGGGATCGACGTGATCAGCGATGGCGAGCTCGGCCGCCGCCGCGACTTCCCTTATTATTCCAAGCGGATGTCGGGCATCGAGCTGCGTGACCTCAAGGAGGGGGAGGTCGGCGCGACCGTGTTCAAGTCGCGCGAGCGCGATGCGTTCCCGGGCTACTATAGCGACGCGGATTCAAAGCGCGCGTCCGTTGCGCGTCCGCAGCGGATCGTGTGCAGCGGCCCGCTCGAAAGCCGCAGCCTCGACGTGCTCCACGATGAGATCGCGACGTTCAAGGCCGCGCTTGCCGGTAAGGGTGAGGTCGAGGCTTTCTTTCCGGTGATCGCGCCCGGCTGGCTTGATCACTTCATCTTCAACGAATATTACAACAGCGACGAAGACTTCATCGAAGCGCTGTCGGAAGTGATGCGCCCCGAATATGAGGCGGTGGTCAAGGCCGGGCTGATCGTGCAGATCGACGATCCGGGCCTCGCCGACAGCTGGCCGACGCTCTACCCCAAGCCGTCGATCGACGAATATCGCCGCTATGCCAAGATCCGGGTCGATGCGCTCAACCATGCGCTGCGCAACATCGCGGCGGACCGAATCCGCTACCATTGCTGCTGGGGCAGCTGGGTCGGTCCGCATTCGGAGGATCTGCCGCTCAAGCATATCGTCGACCTGATGCTGAGCCTCAACATCCAGGCCTATAGCGTGGAGGCCGGCAATGTTCAGCACGAGCATGAATGGCGGGTGTGGGAGGACATCAAGCTTCCCGAAGGCAAGATCCTAATCCCCGGCGTGGTCAGCCACAAGACCGAAGTCGTCGAGCATCCCGAACTCGTCGCCGAGCGGCTCGTTCGCTACGCCAATTGCGTCGGCCGCGAGAATGTCCAGGCAGGCACCGATTGCGGCATGGGCCTCGGCCGCGTCCATTATGAGATCGGCTGGGCCAAGATCGCAGCGATGGTCGAAGGCGCGAAGCTGGCGTCCGAAAAGCTCTGGTGAGCGTGGCCACGCCGGCCACGCCCGCGGCTGCCGGCGACGCTCCGGCCATGCGGGCTGGCGCGCTCTATACCTTGCTGCTGCTGTGCCTGATCAACGCGTTCAACTATGTCGACCGGAGCATGCTCGCACTGGTCCTGCCGCAGATGACGGCAGAGCTGAACCTGTCGGACACGGTGACCGGGCTGATCGCCGGGCTGCCCTTCGCGCTCTGCTATGCGGCCTCGGCGATCCCGATCGCCTGGGTCGCGGACCGCTATAACCGCCGCAACCTGCTTGCAGGCGCGCTGGCGGGGTGGAGCGCGGTGACGGCGCTGACCGGCGCGGTGCACAATGGCTGGCAGCTTGCCGCGGCGCGGTTCGCGCTGGGGGCAGGCGAGGCGGCCGGGCACCCGACCACGGCGTCGCTGATCGGCGACGGGTTCGCGCTCCGCAACCGCACCGCGGCCTTCTCGGCGCTGTCCGCGTCGGCCTATCTCGGGCCGTTCATCGGTTTCCCGATCGTGGGCTGGCTGCTGGCCGAACATGGCTGGCGCGCCGCCTTCTACGCGACCGGCGTCGCGGGCATGGTGATGGCCGCGATCTTCTTCGTCACGGTGCGCGAGCCGGCGCGGCTGCGGACCTCGGCCGCGCCGGCGGAAGGCTGGGGTTTCGTCGCCGGGGTGATGCGGCTGCTGTCGATCCCGTCGTTCCGGCTGGTGATCTTTGCCGGCGGGTTCAACGCGATCAACCAGGGCGCGCACCTGACCTGGGCCCCGACCTTCCTCAGCCGCGTCCACGGCCTCGATCCGCAGGCGATCGGCCTCTATTTCGGAACGCTGCGCGGTGCCGCGGGGCTCGCCGGCGCCTTGTTCGCCGCGGTCGTGGTCGGGGGGCTCGTCAGGCGCGACATACGCTGGCAGATCCGCGTGCCGGTGCTGGTCGCGGCGCTGCCCTTCCTGTCCGATGTGATGTTTCTGGTCGCGCGCGATCCTGCGCTCTGGCAGGCCGGGCTCGCGCTCACCGCTTTCTCCACCGCGATCATCGTCGCGCTGAGCTACTCGCTCTACGTCAATGTCGCGCCACCGGAGCTGCGCGCCACGGCCTCGGCCGTCTATTTCTTCGTCGCGAGCCTGATGGGCTTCATCCTCGGACCCTTGTCGGTCGGGGCGCTGAGCGACGTCCTTGCCGCGGGCTGGGGCAAGGAGGCGATCGCCGTGGCGATGGTGATCGCGTCATCGTCGGCGCTCGTCTCGGCGGTGCTGCTGCTGCGCGCCGCGCGCACCTGGACGCGCGACGTCGAGGCGGCGGAGGTGGCGGCGTGAGGCCGTCAGCGGTCGAGTTGGGGAGAGAGCAGGACCTTGCCGACCCCATCGCGGGCGGCGACGCGCGCATGCGCCTCGGCGGCGCGGGACAGCGGCAGGATCGCGTCGATCAGCACCTTGAGCTCGCCTCTCGCGGCGGCGGCAAGGCTGGCCTCGACATCCTCGGGGGTGAAGCCGAGGCTGCCCATCACCGCGATCTGGTAGAGGTAGAGGCGCTTGACGTCGAGCATCACCTCGCCGCCGCCATGGCTGCCCGCGGTGACCAGCCGGCCGTGGCGGGCGATCGCGTGGAACGCCTTCGGGAACAGCACCGGATCGGCGATATTCTCGAACACCACGTCGACACCGCGGCCGCCGGTCAGCTCGAGCACCCGCGCGGTAAGGTCCTGCGCGCGATAGTCGACGCCGTGATCGGCACCGAGATCGAGCCCGGCCTGGACCCGATCGGGCGCGCCGGCGGCGGCAATGACGGTGGCGCCGATCAGCTTGGCGATCTGGACGCCGGCGCTGCCGAGCCCACCCGAGGCGCCCATCACCAGCACCGTTTCGCCCGACGTGAGGCCGGCGCGGTCGCGCAGCAGATTATAGGCCTGGGGCGCGTGGCGGGTGACGACGGTCGCGGTGGCGAAATCGAGGCCGTCGGGGACCAGCGCGGTCGCCGCGGCCGGCAGCTTCACGAATTCGGCATAGCCGCCGAGATGCTGCATACCCACCGCATCGAGCGGGCCGACCGGTTTTGCGCGCCACGGCAGCGCGACGACGCGGTCGCCGACCTTGCGGTGGGTGACGCCCTCGCCGATCGCGCTGACCACCCCCGAGGGGTCAACCCCAAGGATGTGCGGCAGCCGGATCGGCGCGCCATAATCGCCGGCGCGCACCACCAGGTCGAGCGTGCGGTTGACCGACACCGCATGCACTTCGATCACCACTTCGCCCGGCTCCGGCACGGGCATCGCAAACGGCTCGTAGCGCAGCACGTCCGGCCCGCCGAAACCATGCATCACCACTGCATTCATGCGGTCCATCGGGCCGATCCTCTTCTGACGTTCAGGGAATGAAAATGTCTGGCCATCCACAGCAAGTTCGCATCGCCATCAAGACCGGGATGCAGGAGACCACCGTTCGCACCCTTCCGTGGCCCGTGCTCGGCCGCGACGAAGGCATGCTCCGGATCGAAGCGTGCGGCGTCGGCGGGGCCGAGCCCGAAGTCTATCGCGCCGGCGACAAGTGGCTGCCGGTGGCAATGGGGCACCAGATCGTCGGCACCGTCGCGGCTATGGGTGAGGAGGCCGCCAAGCTGTGGAACGTCGGTCTCGGCGAGCGCGTCGTGATCCAGGAATATCTGCCGTGCAAGGTCTGCAACTGGTGCCTTCAGGGCGAGTTTCGGTTCTGCCCGCAGGCGGACTTTTTCGGCGGCGCCAATCCGCGCCGCTACGGGCTGATCGATCCGACCGCGGCGCCGCACCTCGTCGGCGGCTTTGCCGAATATATCCATCTTCCCTGGAATACGGTGTTCCACAAAATCCCCCAGGACCTGCCGGCCGAGCTCGCCACGCTGGCGATCCCGATCGGAAATGGCGTCCAGTGGGTGACGCGCGACGTCAATGCCGGGCCCGGCAAGACCGTGCTGATCATCGGCCCGGGCCAGCAGGGCCTCGGCGCGGTGCTCGGCGCGCGGGATGCCGGTGCCGAGACGATCATCCTCGCCGGCATGACCCGCGATGCGGCGCGCCTCGCGCTCGCGCCCGAGCTTGGTGCCGACCATGTCCTTGATGTCGAGAAGGAGCCGCTGATCGACGGGCTGCGCCGCGTGCTCGGCAGCCGCGGGCTGGACGTCGTGGTCGACACCACCGGCGATCCCGGCGGCAAGAACATGGACCAGTATCTCGAACTCGCCAATTACGGCGCGTGGCTGTGGGTCAATTGCATGGACCGCGGCGTGCCGGTGCGCGAGATCAAGCGCAAGTTCCTGACGGTGCGCTCCGGCCGCGGGCGGAGCTGGTGGGCGGTCGAGACCGCGCTTCGCATCATCACCTCGCGCAAGTTCCCGCTGGAGAAGATGGTCACCCACCGCTTCGGCCTCGATCAGGTCGATACCGCGATCAAGGCGACCGCCGGGAAAGAAGTCGAAGGGGCGATCCACGTCGTCGTCGATCCCTGGATGTAGCGGGCTAGGCGACGAGCCAGTCCCGCATCGCCGCGGTCACCTCTGCCGGTTTCTCGAGCATCGGGAAGTGGGCGGCGCCCTCGACCAGTACCAGCGTCGCGCCGGGGATGGCATCGGCGATCGCGCGGTTGCGATCGGGCGTGCTCAGCGGATCGGCGACGCCGGCGAGGACGAGCACCGGCACACCGATCTGGCCGAGCAGGTCGCGCGGATCGGGCCGCTCGATCAAGGCGCGGACCTCGTTCGAATAGTCCTCCGGCGTGAAGGTGCAGGCCATCGCCTCCAGCAGGTCCATGTAGCCGGGGTCCGCATGATGCGCGGAATGGGCGATCTTCGGGTTCCACCAGCGTGCGAGCGCGGCCAGGCCCTGGTCGCGCGCCATGTCGATCTGCGGCTGGCGGCGCTCGGCCTCGCCGGGAGCGACCGGGTGGACGCTCGCGTCGATCAGCGCGAGCCGGGTGATCCGTTCCGGCGCCAAGCGCAGCATCTCGAGCGCCACGCGGCCGCCCATCGAGAAACCGGCGAGCGCGAAGCGCTCCGGGGCGGCGTCGAGCACCGCCTGCGCCATCCTCCCGAGCGAGTCATGGCCGTGAAGGTGCGGGATGCTGATCTCGGCCAAATCGGCGAGGTCGTGCACCTGCCGCTGCCAGACGCGTTCGTCGCAAAGCGAACCGGGAACGAGAACGAGATGCTGTTTCGGCTGAGCCACTGGACCTGACACTCCAAGATCGTCTAACAATAGTGCATAAACACGGGTGGGCTGTTGGGCAAGCGCTGGTCCTTGGTCGCGGCAGGGAGAGTTTGATGACGATCGTCGATGCGCATTGCCACGCGTCCCCTTTGTGGTTCGAGCCGGTCGAGCCCTTGCTGTTTCAGATGGATGCGAATCGCGTCGACAAGGGCGTGCTGACCCAGATCCTCGGCCAGTTCGACAATGGCTATCAGGAGGCGTGCGTCGCCCGCTTTCCGGGCCGCTTCGCGAGCGTCGGGTCGGTCAACGTCGCCTCTGCGGCCGCCGCCTCGGAGGTGCGGGCCGGCGCCGGGCGCGGAATGGTCGGGCTGCGGATCCGCCCCGAGGCGCGCAGCCCCGGCGACGATCCGCTGGCGGTCTGGCGGGCGGCGGCCCACTCCGGGCTGGCGATCAGCTGCGGCGGGGCGGCGGCGAACTTCGTCACCGAGGCGTTCGCAAACCTCGCCGCGGACTTCGCCGACATGCCCTTCGTGCTCGAGCAGCTCGGTGGCTGGACGCGCCCCGATTGCGATCGGGAGCCGCAGACATGGGCGGCGATCAAGGCGCTCGCGCGGCTCCCCAACGTCTCGCTCAAGATGCCGACGCTGGGCCAGATCGCGCCGCGCCAGATCGGCAAGCCGCTGCCGGCAATGGGGCCGGTGATCGATCCGGCGGGCGGCGCGATCCTGATCGAGGCGCTCGAAGCGTTCGGACCGGAGCGGCTGATGTGGGGCAGCGACTTTCCCGTGGTCGGCTCGCGCGAGGGCTATGCCAACGCGCTCAACTGGACCCGCGCGCTGTTCGCGGACCGTCCCCAGGCCGAGATCGACCTCATTTTCGGTGGCAATGCGGAACGGCTGTTCTTCCCGGACCGGGCAGACTCGCTTGCAAAATCGCGGTGATCGTTATACAATATTGTTAGGCAGAATCGTTCTTAAGTGGAGTGTGTTATGGCTCAGGCCGCCGACGAGACGATCATTTGCATCTCAGCGAACGGGAAGACCCATTCCGCTGCGGGCAAAGCAGCCCGGCGGATGCTGGTCGCGACCGCCGAGGGCGTGGTCGATTTCCGCCGCTCCGGCGCCGGGGCGGCGTGGGAGCGCCAGCCGGACCTCGTCCTGCCCGGGCAGCATGTCAGCGCCTTGGTCTATGACGAAAAGACCCGGCTGCTGTTCGCCGGCCTTCACTTCGAAGGTGGCATATTGGTGAGCGAGGACGCCGGTGCGACGTGGGAGCCGCGCAACGAAGGGCTCCAGTCGGGCCATGTCTATACGCTGCTGGTGCAGCATGACGGCGACCGGACCATTCTGAACGTCGGCACCGAGCCGGTGATGTTCTACCGCAGCTATGATCTCGGCCGCAGCTGGACCGCGTTTCCGAGCTGCCTCGCGGTCGAAGGTCGGGAGCATTGGTTCTTCCCGCGCTCCGAACCGCACATCAAGCATATTGCCTCGCCGCCGTCGCGGCCCGACACGCTTTACCTGTGCGTCGAGCAGGGCGATCTGCTTCGCAGCAAGGACGGCGGCAACAGCTGGGAATCGCTTCACGGCATGGAGCGCGAGGACGACAAGTTCCGCCGCGACCAGCACCGCGTGATCTTCTACCGGGACGATCCGCGCGAGATCTTCTTCACCACCGGCATCGGCCTCTACCATTCGTCGGACGAGGGCGAGAGCTGGGAGCGCCTCACCGACACCACGCACCCGCTGGCCTATCCGGACGGCTTCTTCATCCACCCGCGCAAGGACATATTGTACATGGTCGGCGCGGGGATGAACCCTAACCCGAACTGGGGCGCGGAAGGCACCGCATACCCCTTGTTCACGCAGAGCACCGACCACGGCAAGACGTGGGAGAAGCGGATGGAGGGCATCCGCCAGCCGGTGAAGGGCAATCTCGAAGTTGCCGCGATGCACTTCTCCGAAGAGGCCGGCGTCGAGCTGTTCACCGGCTCGGCGTGCGGCGAACTCTATGCCAGCAGCGACGAGGCGGCGAGCTGGCAGCTCATCTCCGATACGGTGCCGCCAATGTCGAAGGGGCCGCACTTCCGGCACTTCCTGCCGGCCGAAGAGCGCCAGGCATATGAGGACAAGCTGCGCGCAATGAACGCGTTCGCCTGAAATCATAAACAGGTGACCGCTTGGGGCGGCGCCCGCTGAAGGCGCGCGTCGCCCCATCCTTTTTCTATGGGGGCCCAAGTTGATCGACACCCACGCCCATCTCGTCACCGCCGACACCGTCAAATATCCGCCCGCACCGCCCAGCGGCACGCTCAACCCGGGCGACCTCGACGATCCGATGACGCTCGAGCGCCTGATCGCCGAGATGGACGCGACCGGCGTCGACAAGGCGGTGCTGGTCCAGCGCGGCTCGATCTACGGCTTCGACAGTTCGTACGTGTGTGACAGCGCCGCGCGCTTCCCGGGTCGGCTGGCCGCGGTCGCCTCGATCGATGCGACCGCGCCCGATTGCGCCGACAAGGTGCGCTATTGGGTGGAGGAGCGCGGCGCCGCCGGCATCCGGATGATGGAATTGATCAAGGGGATGGACATCTCCTGGCTCGATTCGCCGCTCGCGCGCCAGGCCTGGGCCAAGGCGGCGGAGCTCGATGCGCCGGTCGCCGTCCACTTCTTCCCGTGGAACCGGCGCGAAGGGCTGACGCGGTTGGCCGCGATTCTGGCAGAGGTTCCCAAATTGACGGTGGTGATCGACCATTTCGCCGCGATCAAGAGCGATGCCGGCGCGCCCGACCACGGCGTCGACGAGCTGCTGGAGCAGGTCGCGGCGTTCGACGGGGCGACGATCAAGTTCACGACGATCCCGCTCGGCCGGCTCGAGGCCGCAGGAATCGACTTTCGCCCGGTGGTCAAACGCGTGGCGCAATTGTTCGGGCCGGCGCGGATGATGTGGGGATCGGACATCACCCAGTCGGCCGGCAGCTATGCGCATATGGTCGCGCTCGGCAATGCCGCGGTCGAAGGGTTCGACGCGGCCGCGCGTGAGCAGATCCTCCACGGCACCGCCGCCCGGGTATATGGCAAGGGGTGGAACTGATGCGCCGGATCGCAACCGAAGAAGCGTTCGTCATTCCCGAGGTGCTTGGGCCGATGCTCGATCGCGCCGCCAGCGAGGCGTACGATCCGGACCTGTTTTTCTGGTCGAAGGCGGCGGACGGCAGCCCGCTGCAGCGCCGGCTGCTCGACCTGGGCGACGAGCGTCTCCAGATTATGGACGAGACCGGCGTCGACGTGCAGCTCATTTCGCTCGCCTCGACCGGCGTGCAGATGTTCGGGGCGGACGAGGGCACCGCGCTTGCCACGCTCGCCAACGACGTGCTGGCGGATGCCATCGCCAAGCACCCCACGCGCTACGCCGGGCTCGCCAGCTTCGCGCCGCAGGATCCTGCGCGCGCTGCGAAGGAAATCGAGCGCGCGATGACGCGGCTCGGATATAATGGCGTGATCGTCAATTCGCACACCAATGGCGATTATCTCGATCAGCCCGAATATTGGCCGATCCTGGAGGCCTGCGAGGCGACCGGCGCGCCGCTCTACATCCATCCGCGCGCGCCATCGCCGCAGATGATCGCGCCGTACAGCGCCTATACGCTCGAACATGCGATCTTCGGTTTCCAGGCCGAAACCGCGCTGCATGCGCTGCGGCTGATCGTCGGCGGATTGTTCGACAGGTTCCCGAAGCTGACGGTGGTGCTGGGGCATGGCGGCGAGGGGCTGCATTACTGGCTGCCGCGACTCGACGGCATGCACGCCAATTTCAAGGCGCCCGAAGGCAAGCGCCCGCAGCTGCAGATGGCGCCGAGCGACTATATCCGGCGCAATTTTGCGATCACCACCAGCGGAATGAACTGGGCCCCGGCAGTGCGATTCGCGATCGACGCGGTCGGCGTCGAAAAGATCATGTTCGCGATCGACTATCCGTTCGTCGACAGCGCCAAGTCGGTCGCTGAGATGGACGCGATCGAAATCTCCGCCGCGGAAAAGGCGGCCATCTATCACCGCAACGCAGAGCGGATCTTCCGCATCGCACCGGCCAATTGAACTCGCCGCCGCCGCCGCCGCCGCCGCCGTTCGACGGCGGCGGCGGCTCAGCGGATGCGCGTCAGCGGTTGCCCGGGATCTGCTTCTTGATCAACGCGACGGCACCGAGCGAGACGGCAAGGCTGCCGGCGATCAGCAGGAAGTAGCTCGAAGCCCCTCCCATTCCCAGCGCGATCACGCCGGCCCACGAGCTGGCGATCGCGCCCACCCGTCCGGCCGCCGCGGCCGCGCCGACGCCGGTGCCGCGTGCATGATCCGGATAGATGAACGCCGAGAAGGTGTAGAGGCCGTTGAGCAGCCCTGCGCTGAAGATGCCGATGATCGCCAGCATCAGCAGGATCACGCCGAAGCTACCGACCCCGCCCATGATCAGCAGGCCGAGCGCAAGCGCCGCGACGACGCCGCCGGCGGCGAGCCGCAGCACCGTCGCGCGCGATCCGAAGCGGTTGATCAACCAGCCGCTGCCGACGCCGCCGACGATGCCGCCGAACGACAGCGCGGTCATCCCAAGGCTTGTCAGCGACAGTTCGAAGCCAAGCCCGGCGAGCATCGCGGGCACCCAGCTGAACATGGCGTAATTGGCGAGGAGACAGAAGAAGAAGGCGATCCACAGGAATATGGTGCTCGACGACACGTCCGGCGCGAACAGCGCGGCAAGCGGAGTGCGATGGGTGGCGGCGGCCTCCCGCGGGTTGGCCATGATCACCGCGTCGCCTACGGGGAGGCCGCACCGCGCGGCCACGTTGCGCAGGCGGCTCTGGCTGGCGCCGGAATTGACCAGATAGATCGGCGATTCGGGCAGTGCGACGAGCAGCAGCAGCGCGACCACCAAGGCGATCCCGCCGAGGACGACGAACAGCCCCTGCCAGCCATAGGGTTCGATCAGGAGGTTGCCGATCACCCCGGCGAGCATCGCGCCCACCGCGACGAAGGTCATCCCGATGGCGAGTGCGAAGGCGCGCTGGCGGCGCGGGGTGAACTCGCTGATCAGCGCGGCGCCGTTCGGGATCATCGCGCCGATGCCGATCCCGTCTAGGAAGCGAAAGCCGAGCAGTTCCTGTGGGTTGGTCGCCCACGCCTGCGCCACCGTCATCGCGCCGAAGAAAGCGGTACTGAGGATTATCGTGGTGCGACGCCCGAAGCGATCCCCGAGCATCCCCCCGATCACGGCCCCGATCGTGAGGCCGAGCAGGCCGAGCGCCGCGACGCCGGCGAACGCCTCGCGCGGCACGCCCCAGTCGCGCATCAGCGCAGGGATGGCGAGGCCGAGCGACTGGTTCGCGATCCCGTCGGTGAGATAAGCCAGCGCGATCAGCGCCAGGATCAATTTCTGCGACCCGGTCCAGCGACCCTCGTCGAGCAGGCTGTTGAGATTGACCGTGCGGCCGGAGGCTGTTGCTTGCTGTCCCATATCGTCTACTTAAATGGTCTAACAAAACAGTCAAACTACGATGCAGGGGATGAACGAAAATGGGACCGATCACCAAGACCTGGTTCATCACCGGCTGCGCCACCGGGTTCGGCCGCGCCCTCGTCGCCGCCGCGCTCGAGCGCGGCGATAGCGTCGCCGTCACCGATCGCGACCGCGATTCGGTGGTCGAGTGGCAGGAGCGCTATCCCGAGCGCGCCGTCGCACTCCAGCTCGACGTCACCGATCCCGAGCAGGTCCAGACGGCGGCGCGCGAGGCGTTGCTGCGGTTCGGGCGGATCGACGTGCTCGTCAACAATGCCGGCTATGGCCTCCAGGCGGCGGTCGAGGAAGCGGCGCCGGCGCAGCTGCGCCATTTGTTCGAGGTCAATTTCTTCGGGATGGTCGAGGTGATCCGCGCGTTCGTGCCGCATCTGCGTCGGCAGGGCGGCGGCCATATCATCAACTTCTCGTCGGTCGGCGGCCGCACCGCCGCGCCGCTGCTGGCGCTCTATGGCGCGAGCAAATATGCCGTCGAGGGATTGAGCCTCGGCCTGGCGCAGGAAGTCGCGGATTTCGGCATCAAGGTTACGGTGGTGGAGCCGGGCGCGTTCGCGACGCGGTTCGGTGCCTCGGCCGAGACGCCGGCGCATGCGATGGCGCCTTATGCGCCGATCCGCGAGGGGATGGCTGCGTTGATCGGCAATCTGGCGCAGGGCGAACCCGAGACGCTCGCCGCGGCCGTGATGGAACTCGCCGACTCGGCAGAGCCGCCGCTCCAGTTCATCGGCGGGGGCGACGCCTATGGAATGATCGATGCCGAGATCAAGCGCCAGCAGCTCGAGATGGAGCAGTGGCGCGCGCTATCCGAAGCCGCCAACAGCAAGGCTCAAGTGCGCGCCTCGGCCTGAGCGCCGCGGCGCAGCACGATCAGCCGGATCGCCGCGGACGAGCCGATCAGGCATAGCGCAACCACCACGCACAGGCCGGCAGGGGTGCCATCGTAGAGCAGCCCTGCCGCCCAAGACGCCGCGGCGCCGCCGGCGAAGGTGGTGCCGCCGAACAGCGCGGCGGCTGATCCGGCGCGCACCGGATCGGCCGCAAGACCGCCGCCCATGGTATTCGCCTGCACCGGGGCGATCGACCCGGCCAGGAAGAAGAACAGCGCGCTCAACGCCCACAGGCCGCCAATGCCGGTCACCGCGACCAGCAGGAACAGCCCGGCCAGCACGATGGCGTTGCGCGACGAGATCGCCAGCATCTGATCGGGCGTGCGCGTCTTGAGCCAGCTGCGGTTGAGCTGGCTGGCGCCGACGAGTGCGACCGAATTGAGCGCGAACAACAGGCTGAACCCGGCCGGCGAAAGCCCGAAGCCGCCGACCAGAACGACCGGAGAATTGGCGATATAGGCAAAGAAGGCCGCGCTGTTGAACATTGCCGCGATCAGATAGCCGAGCAGGGCAGGGTTGCGCAGCAGCGCCTTATAGGCAGCGAACGGCCGTTCGGCGCGCGCGTTGGCGGCGGTTTCCGCGGAGCGCGTCTCCGGCAAGCCGATGATCCCGCCGAGCAGGAGCAGGGCGGAAAATCCGGCCATCACCCAGAAGATCAGCCGCCAGTCGCCGATCATCACGAGCCCCGCGCCGAGCAAAGGCGCGAGCACCGGCGCGAGCCCGCCGACCAAGGCGAGCAGCGAGAAAAAGCGCGCGGACTCCGTCGCGTCGAGCCGGTCGCGGACGATCGCGCGTCCTGTCACCATCGCCGAGCAGGCACCGAGCGCCTGCACCAGCCGCGCTGCGAGCAGGACTTCGAAACTTGTGGTGACTGCCGCCACGATCGCGGCGGCAAGGAACAAGGCCAACCCGGTGAGCGCGACCGGGCGGCGACCGAGCCGGTCCGACAGCGGACCGCTCACCAACTGGCCGCCTGCGATGCCGAACAGGAATACCGATATACTCTGGCCCGCCTGGTCGACGTGGACGCCGAGATCGGCGGCGAGCGGAGGCATCGCCGGCAGATAGGCGTCGATCGCGAGCGGCGCGAGCGCGGCGAAACCGGCGAGGAGCGCCGTCTGTCCCTTGTTCAGCACGTTTGCAAAGTCCCTTGAACCCCGCGCATTGTTATTCCATTGTGACTAACGATACTAGAGCGAGAGAGTGATGGCCGAAGTCGCACGCGCAGCAGTCAAGATCGCTGTCGAGAAGACCGAAATCCGCGAGTTCGCGCTGCCTCCGGTCGGTTCGGACGACGGCCTGCTGCGGGTCGAATCCTCGGGCGTCGGCGGCAGCGATCCGGAAATGTATCGCCGCGCGAACACCGCACCCTGCATCATGGGGCATGAAGTGGTCGGCACGGTCGAGCGGATCGGCGATGCGGCGGCGCGTCGCTGGGGCGTGCGACCGGGCGACCGCATCGCGCTCCATGAATATCTACCATGCTGGCATTGCCACTGGTGCCTGCAAGGGGATTTCCGACTGTGCATGGAGGCCGACTTCTTCAACGTGGAGGATCGCTTCAACACGCTCCGCTACGGCACCTGCAATGCCGAGATCGCGCCGCATCTTTGGGGCGGTAATGCCGAATTCATGTATCTCGCGCCCAACGCCGTGGTCCACAAGATCCCGGGCGACATGGATGCGCGGCACGCGACGCTGGCGGTCCCCCTGGGCAATGGCGTGCAATGGGCGGTGCTCGATGGCGGCGCCGGCATGGGCAAGACGGTGCTGGTTTTCGGGCCCGGCCAGCAGGGGCTGGGCTGCGCGCTGGCGGCGAAGGCGGCCGGTGCGGCGACGGTGATCCTCGCCGGGATGGGCCGCGATCGCGCGCGGCTCGATCTGTCGCGCGAGCTCGGCGCGGACATTGCCGTCGATGTCGAAGCCGAGGATCTGGCGCGGGTGGTGATGGACGTGACCGGCGGGAAAGGGGTCGACGTGGTCGTCGACACGACCGGCGACCCCGATGGCCGCATCGCCGAGCAGGCGATCGCGCTTTCGGCAAAGGGCGCCTGGCTCAGCCTCAACGGCCTTGGCGCATCGGTGCCGATCAACGAGATCAAGAAGCGCTACCTCACGGTGCGCGCGCCGCGCGGGCACAGCTACCGCGCCGTTCAGGCCGCCCTCGATCTTGTCGCATCGCGCCGCTGGCCGATCGACAAGCTGTGCAGCCACGATTTCGGCCTCGATCAGGTGCACGAGGCGATCCTCGCGACCGCGGGGCGCGGGATTGCGGATGCGATCCACATCACGGTCAGTCCAGGGAAGGTCGCGTGACCGACGGCGAGGTCTTGCTCGCACAGATTGAGGAGGCGTGCCGCCGGCTCAAGATCGCCCAGTCGACCTTCGGCCGGCAGGCGGTGAACGACGGCAAGTTCGTCAACCGGCTGCAACAGGGCGGCCGCGTCACGCTCCAGACGGTCGAGCGGGTGCATCGCTTCATCGAAAGCCAGGGCGGCCCTTCGTTGCGATCGGCGGTGAACGATGCGTCGGCCCTCAGCCCGGCGCATAATTTCCGCTTCTACGACAATCGCCAGAAATATCTGATGTTCGTCAATACGTCGTCGGAAAAGCAGATCGTCGCCGACCGGGCGCTCGAGCAACTGACCTTTGCCCAGCCCGAGCCGCCCGCATTGCGCCTGTTCGACGGCGGATCGGGCGACGGCACCGTGCTCGCGCGGCTGCTGCGCGGGGTCCACCGCCGCTATCCGTGGCTGCCGCTCTATGTCGTGGCCAAGGAGATCAGTGCGGAAAATGTCCGCCTGATGCTCGAGCGGATGCCCGATCGCTTCCAGGAGCACCCCGCAACAGTGCTGGTCGTCACCAACCTCAATTATGCCCACGCGCCGTGGCTCATGCCGGGCTCGCCCGTCGCCGCCAGCGCGATGGTGTGGGAGGAGGTGGGGCTGACCGGCGACAAGGCCGGCGACTTCGAGGAAGCGATCGCCGGGCTGCAGTCGTTCGTTGAGCGTAATTGGCAGGTCGAGATCAGCCCCGGCAGCGGGCACCCGCTGCCGCGCACGCCCGCGGTGCTGGTGCTCTACCGCCGGGATCAGCGCTTCGTGCTCGATTCGATCCTGCCGCGGCGCGGCGCGGCGCGCGCCGACTTCGACCTTGCCGTGCTGTCCCATGCCTATCGCGCGCGGTCGCCGATCGCATTCAAGGCGACGACGATCGTCGCGCCGCTGGTCCGCGCGCTGCGGCGCAACGGCCGGCTGATGGGTGTCCAGGCGTACGGCCATGATCCGGGCATGGAGATCATACGCGAAATCTGGCCGAGCGAAGAGCCGTTCGTTCATGGCCGGGAGGCGCTGATGCGCGAGGTGGCGACGGCGCTCGGCGCCGATGCGCGCCGCTACCACTTCCATGAGGCGTCGAACGACGAGGCCTTGTTCCGCTTCCGCATCCACACCCTGCAGTCGGAAGTCGATCCGAAGGCCGAGATCGGCTCGTCCACGCTGATCGCGGCGTGGAACGCGGCGAGCTATGTCGCGCAGATCGAGGATGCCCGGCTCGCCACCGTGATGGATCACGACCGCTACCTCGAAGTCACCCGCGAGACGCTGCGCCGCCATGGCGGCCTGTGGTTCAACGACGAAGCCTTCCTTATTTCCCGCCCCGCCGATCTCCACCAGGTGATGTCAGGCGGCGCGCGCCCCAGCCATACCGAGGAAAATCCATGACCACGAACCAACGGCGCCGGACGGAGCGCCCGACCTGTCCTTTCTGCCGCGCGGACTGGACCGACGGGATGCTCGAGCAGTATGATAGCCACACCGTCCGGGGATCCTGCGCTTGCTGCCCCGACACCGGCGACACCGGCGATAGCGCGCAGCACGGGCCGAGCCCCGCTGTGAGCGTTCCCGTCAGCGACATTTGCTGCGCAGCGTGCGGCCGTGCGCTCTACCTGGCGCCGGCGTCGGCATCGTGATGAATGTGCCGGGTCCGGGGCGCCTTGCCGGGTTGTAAATGCAGGACGACCGCACCACACAAGGGCTGACAGGCGTCGGCAGGGGATCGCATGAACACCTCCGAACTTACGGACGATTCACTTCCAACCGTGGTTGCCGATGAACTGCGCCGGTTGATCGTCCGGGGAACATTGCTGCCGGGAGAGCATCTCGGCCAGACCCAGCTCGCCAAGCAGTTCGGCCGCAGCAAGGTCCCGATCCGCGAAGCATTGAAGCTGCTCGCGACCGAGGGGTTTCTCCGGCATGACCGCAATCGCGGTTATTTCGTTCCCGCGCTCGACTATTCCGAGGCGCTGCAGCTCTACGGTCTGCGCCGCTGGCTGGAGGTGAAGCTTCTGGAGACGGCCGAATGGCCGTCCGCCGAGTGGGTCAAGGGCATGCGTCCGCGGTTCGACGCGCTCGACCAGCTCAACCAGCATCGCGACTTCGCCCAATGGTCCGAAATGCTGGGCCAGTTGCGGCTCGAGATTTTCAGCCTCTCACCGCAAAAGGTGCTGCTGCACGAGGCGCGCCGGCTGTGGACGCTGACCGACCGTTATCGCTCGATGTTTCCGCGCAGCACCGAGGCGAGCCCCGAGCGCAAGCTGGTCGATGCGCTGGAGGCGCGCGACCGCGATCGCCTGATCTCCGAATATCTCGCCGCGCGGCAGCGGGTCGAATCGGCGCTGGAGCAGGCATTCAACGTCGACGCGGCCGCCTAGGCGGCCGCGTCATGGCCGGGTTCGCGCAGCAGCGCCCCAGCCCAGCGCCGCGCCTGATCGTCGCCCGGCACCTGCGGCGCTGCGGCGAACATGTCGGCAAGACCGCGGAAGCATTGCGAACCGCCCGGGGAGGAGGCGAGCAATTGCTCGAGGATCGTCATCTCCTCGGCCCATCGCGCCGCCTTCGCCGCCAGTTGGGGAAACTGGCTGGCGCCCCAGCCGGCGAGCCCCGGCTGCGATTGCCGCAATTGCTCGACGAAGAAGTCGCAGACCTGCTCTTGCTCGGCGAGCTGGAGCGCGAGCGCGAGGACTCCGGTCATCCCCTTGGACACCGCAGCCAGGCTCATCTTGAGCGCGGAGGCGGCGCCGATCGGTGCGGGAAGGGCACGGACGTCGAGTCCGAACGCGGTGAGCTTTGCAAACTCCTCCGCATGCCGGCCCGCCGCGTAGAAGAGCGGGCGGCGTGCTCGGCCGGCGGCGGGCGGTCCGCCGAGGATCGCGGCATCGACGAAGCGGCAGCCGGATCGCTCGATCATCTCGCCGATCCCCCGTGCCGTGTCGGGATCGATCGCGTTGCAGTCGGCGAACATTGGCTGCGCGCCACGCGCCACCACAGCCTCCATTACCGCGACAGCGACTTGGGGTGCCTGCGTCGGCGGCACCACCGAAAGAATCATTGGGCAGCCGGCGATTTCGGCCGGGGTCGCATCGCGGATGCCGGCGGCGGCGGCGCGCCTGCGGCTTTGCTCGCTGCGTCCGGCGAGCGGCGACAGCACGCGCGCGCCGCTTTCTGCCAGCAGCGCGCCGATCGCCGATCCCATTGCCCCTACGCCAATTACCGCAATGTCCATCCATGCCTCCTGCACGAGAGCTGTTATGTTCGAGCCCATTGATTGCCATGCCCTGATCGTCAGCGACGATCGGGATCGCTTCCCGTTCGATCCGGACGCCGAGCCTCCCCGCCCGGGCGAGGTCGAGGCGTCATTATCGCCGGAGCGGCTGGGCGCCGCGCTCGCCGACGCTGTCGTTGCCGGCGCGGTGCTGGTCCAGCGCGGCCGCTTCCATGGCTTCGACAACCGGCTGGTCACCGCCATTGCCGCCAAGGATGTGCGGCTGCGCGCGCTGTGCACGGTCGACCGCGCCGAGACGCATGGTGCCGAGGCGCGACGGCTGCTGGCGAGCCGTCACGTCGCCGGTATCCGCTTGATGGAGCCCCACAAGGGCGCGGACCTCGGCTGGCTCGAAAGCCGCGCGCTGTGGTCGGCTGCGGCGGACGCGGGGGCGCTGATCGACGTGCATCTGTTCCCATGGAACCGGCCCGCGGCAATCGCAGCGCTTCGCCTGCTGATCCGCGACCATCCCGAAACCCCGGTGCTGGTCGACAATCTCGGCGCGGCCGCCGTGGAGGATGGCGAGCCCGACTTCGGCATCGACGCGCCGCTCGCCGCGCTCGCCGAGTTCGCCAACGTGACGTTCAAATTCAGCGACATGACAATCGGGCGGCTGGTGGGGGCGCAGGGCGACGCCGCGGCGGCAATCGAGCGCTTCGTGCGGTTTGCAGGTGCGGACCGGTTGTGCTGGGGCAGCGACGTGCTCCCCGCCGGGCGCAGCTATGGCGAGGCGGTAAGCGACGCGCAGGCGGCGGTACAGCGGCTTGCACCGGACGAGCAAGCCGCTGTCCTGTATGGCACCGCGCGCCGGCTGTTCGCGCTCGACGCTTAGTCGCGGCGCGTCTGCAGGGAGTGGTATTTGAACTGCTGGCGCGCTTCGTCGAGGCGCAGTCCGCTGCGGCAGGCTTCGCGGATGCGGTGCTCGGCGGCGTGGATCTCCTCCGCCGCATCGAGCACGGCATCTTCGTGCGCCTTCGGGATCACGATCACGCCGTCGGCGTCGCCGCGGACGAGGTCGCCCGGCGCGACCCGCGCGCCACCGATATTGACGGGGCAGTTCATCTGCTCGACCTGAACACGGTCCTTGCCGGTGCGCATCCAATGGCCCTTGCTGAACACCGGATAGCCGAGCGCGCGGCACAGCGCGACGTCGCGGCTGATGCCGTCGATCAACGTGCCGGCGAGCTTCCGGCGGTGCGCGATCTCGGTGAGGATGTCGCCCCAGATGGTCGCGTCGTCTCGTCCGCCATTGTCGATCACGACGACATGGCCTTCGGGCACGTCGTCAATATAGTCACCGACGGTGCCGGCGGGCTTTCCCGCAGGACCGCACAGCATCGTGAAGGCGCGGCCGGCCATGGCGAAGGACGGATCGCGCCCGCCGATGGCATAGCACTGGCCGACAATGCCGAGCCGGTCGAGCGCATCCGACAGCGTCGCGGTGTCGAGTGCCGTGGCACGGTCCACATTGCGGTCGGCGGTCATCGATCCTTCTCCAGCATATGTTCGTAATTGCCGCCGAGCACTTCGCTCATTGCCGTGCCTTTCGCGATCTCCGCGATCATCGCCGCCTCGCGCGCGACGATCGCCTCCGCGGCGGCGAGCACCGCTTCGGCATCGCCTGGCCGGATCACGATCACCGCGCTGCCATCCGCCACGATCAGGTCGCCGGGCTCGACGGTGACCTCGCCGATGCGGACGGGCACGTTGGTCGCCTTTTCGACGACGCGGCCGCGGGCGGTGAGGCAGGTGAGTTGGTTGGTGAAGATCGGGAAGTCGAGATCGCGCGCCTCGTCAATGTCCCGGACCGGGCCGTCGGCGATCACGCCGCGCACGCCGGCATGGCGCGCGCCGCGGGTCAGCAGCCCGCCCCAGCAACCGGCGTCGACGCCGGTGCGTTGTTCGACGACGATGACGGTGCGGTCGCCCGACGCCTCGATCGCCTTGGTGCCGAGGTGGGTGGCAGGGCCGGGGGGCGGCGCGCCGGTGCCCAGCCGGACGGTGACCGCGACACCGGCGATGCGGCCGGCGCCGGATTCACGCCGGAGGCCGGTGACCTGGCCGCCGAGCCCGAGCTTGTCGAGCGCGTCGGACAAGGCGCAGGTGTCGATCGCGACGAGCCGTTCGAGGATGTCGCTCATGCCCGCGGCGGATCCAGCTTGAACAGCGAGACCGCGTTGCCGAACAGGATTGCGTCCTTCTCCGCCGCACTCAGCCAGTCAAAGCCCTTGATGAACGGCGCGATGTCGTCGAGCGTTCGCCCAGTCGCGGGATCGACCGCCGAGCCGACGCCGGGGCATTCCGCGCCGAACAGACAGCGATCGGCGCCGACCGTCTTGATCAGCAGCCGCAGCGCCTCCTCCGAATAGAGCACCGTGTCATAATAAAGGTGGCGCATCTTATCGAGGAACTCCTCGCCGCGACGGATCGCCGAGGCGCGGAAGCGGCCGACATGGTAGGGGATCGCGCCGCCACCATGGCTGACCACGATCTTGAGCGTCGGGAAATCCTTGAACACGTCGCTCTCGATCAGGCCGTAGGCGGCCATCGTCTCTTCGAGCAGGAAGTTGAGCGTGTAGGGCGCCCGCGCCGATCGCGACCCCGCCGAATGGATGTGGGCAGGGACGTCGAGCTCGCACAATTTTTCGTAGAGCGGATACCAATAGCGGTCGCCCATCCGCGGCGGCTCCATGCCGCTATTCTCGAACGGATCGGGGTTGAGCAGGCAGCCCTTGAAACCGAGGCGAGTGACGCAGCGCTCGAGTTCGGCGAGCACGCGCTCGACCGGTTCGCCGCCCGCCTGGGGCAGCCCGCAGATCGGCGCGAACCGGTTCGGCAGCAGCTGGCACTGGCGCGCGATGATGTCGTTGGTCGCCTCGGTGAACCAGTCGATCAGGTAACTCGGCTTTTCCGAGTGCATCATCTGGAACGGGCGGGGGCTGAGCAGCTGATAGTTGGTCCCGACCCGGTCGAGCATGTCGAGATGGCCGCACGGCGCCATCTCCTTGCGGTTCGTGTAGGAGAGGATCTCGTCGTCGGTGAGGTCGGGGAAGCGCTTGCCGTGTTCGCCGCGGTGCGAGAGCAGCAGCGACTTGTAGACCCACAGCTCGGCCGGCGCGCTGACGTGGCCGTGACAGTCTACGATCATGTGGGCCTCTCCGGCTGATTATTGGAATACGATTTGGTATAACGATCTGCGCGGCGGGTCAACTCGCGGCCGTGCCGTCATCGCTTGGGCTGGTCGTGCGCGTGGCGCGCCGTGCGTGCCGACGCGGGGGGCAACCAGACGCGGCGTGGTTGAAGGGCCGGGCATATTCCCGCTTTGAATCGGATACAATCCTGCCTAATCATCGTGAAAGAGGAGAGCCGGATGAAGCAGGTCACGCTCGGCGCGATGCGCGTCGACAAGCTTTGGGAAATGGACGGCGCGCTGCCGATGCCGATGGTCCTCCCTGGCGTCACGCGGGAGGATCTCGCCCGCCTCAAGCGCTGGTACTGGAGCGAGGAACTCGCCGAGGAGCCCGAGCAGGCGGGATTCAAGCTGAGCGTGCACAGCTATGTGCTGCGGGTCGATGGCCTCAACATCCTCGTCGATGCCTGCAACGGCAACCACAAGACGCGCAGCATGCCCTTTGCCAACGACCTGCGCACAGACTGGCTCGAGCGGCTGGCCGGGCTGGGGATCGCGCCGGGCGACATCGACATCGTCATGTGCACGCACCTCCATGCCGATCATGTCGGGTGGAATACGCGGCTCGAAAATGGCCGCTGGGTGCCGACCTTTCCGAATGCGCGCTACGTCTTCAGCCGCAAGGATTATGAGCATTGGCGGCGGGAGGATGCCGAGCCGATGCACCGCGAGGCGTTCGCCGACAGCGTGCTGCCGGTGGTCGAGGCGGGGCGGGCGGAAATCGTCGAGAGCGACCATGTCGTCCATCGCGAGATTGGCGACGGCATCTGGCTCCAGGATATTCACGGCCATTCGCCGGGCCTCGTCGCGATCCACGCCGAGCGCGGCGGCGGGCATGCGCTGTTCACCGGCGACTGCTTCCACCATCCGGTGCAGCTGGTGCGGCCGGACCTGCACTTCTTCGCGGACGAGGAGGGTGCGATCGCCTCGCGCCAGCGGGTGCGGCTGTTCGAGACCTATGCCGATAGCGAGGTGGTGTTCTTCCCCGCGCACTTCGCCGGGAAGTCGGCCGGGCGGGTGCGCCGCGACGGCGCGGCGTTCCGGTTCGAATTCCTTGACTAGGCCATCCAGCAATCCGGCTCGGCTGAGCGAGCCCGAGGCTCAGCCCGGTTCGGACGCCGAGTAGGACAACGCCTTGAAGCGCCGCAGCTCGGCAAGCTGCGCTTCGAGCACGCCTTCCATGATGTCGGCGGCGGCGCGGCCGAGCAGCAGTTGGGCCGGCGGCTCCTCCAGATCGGCAAGCGCGGCGATCGCGCGGGCGGCGCCGCGAGGATCCTCATAGGTAGCGTGGGCGAGCCACTCGCCAACCTGCCGGGCGACCTCGGCATAGGCCGGGCTCGCGCCGGCGTTGACCAGCGAACGGGTCGCGAAGTCGGTCGCGAACGCGCCGGGTTCGACAACGGTCACCTTGATGCCGTGCCCCGCGAGGTCGCCGGCGAGACCTACCGATAGGCCCTCGATCGCGAATTTGGTTGCGGAATAGAGCCCGACCAGCGCGCCGGATGTGCGCCCGCCGATTGAGGTGACGCTGATGATATGGCCGCTTCCCTGATCGCGCAGCCGCGGCAGGAATGCGCGGATCGTGTCGATCACGCCGAAGACATTAACTTCGAACACATGGCGAATTTGGTCGTCGGTCGCATCCTCGACCGCGCTCTGCAGACCGTAGCCAGCATTGTTGACGAGCACGTCGATCCCACCGAACGCCGCCCATGCCGCGTCGCGCGCGGCGCGGACCTGCGCCGGATCCGTCACGTCGAGCTTTAGTCCGACCGCGCGGTCGGGCGCGCGTGCAACGATGTCGGCGATCGATTGCGGATCGCGCGCCGTCACCGCCACGCGGTCGCCGCGATCGAGCGCGAGTTCGGCGAGCGCGCGCCCGAAGCCCGAGCTGCACCCGGTGATGAACCAACGCTTAGTGGTGGCCATCAGTTTTCCCCCGTCGATCTCAGTCACCACATCGGGTTGCCGCTCGCGGTCTTTTCCGGGACCGGCTGCTTTATGTCCCAATGCTCGGCGATCTTGCCGTTGGCGATGCGGAAGATGTCGACCTGGGCCGACTGTTTCTTGGTCGTACCGTCGGTCAGGATATAATGGACCAGCACGAGATCGCCTTCGGCGACGATCCGTTGGGGGCCGAGCGTCGGCGGGACGGCGGACTGGTCGCCCCATTCCTTGCGCAGATAGTCGATCGCACCTTGCTTGCCGTCGGTGATGATCGGGCTGTGCTGGCGGTAATCGGGCGCGAACCAGCGTTCGATCGCGCCGATCACATCGCCCTTGGCAACCTCGGCGACATAGTCGTGATAGACCTTGAGCGAGGTCGCACGGCTGGCCTTTGGATCGGGCAGGCCGCAGGTCGGCCTGGCAATGCTGTCGGTCCACAGTGCGGCGCGCTCGTGGGTCTCATAATTGCCGCACGCCATGCCGTTGCCGTGCGGGATGGACGCCGGGATCGGCTGGACCACGTCCCAATGCTCGGCAATCTTGCCGTTCTTGACGCGCCAGAGGTCGACGAACAAACGCGCCTCGGCACCCGGCCCCGGGACATTGTGGTGCATCATCGCGAACAGGTCGCCATCGACCAGCACCATGTCGGTCACGTGGCGCGCCTTGCTCGGGTCGGTTTTCGGGCCCTGCTGCAGCTTGGCGAAGAACGCCCGATGCCCAGCGACGCCGCTGGCGATATTGGGATTGTGCTGGATGAAGCCGGGCTCGGCGAATTCGGCATAAGCGCCGAAATTATGCTGCATGAAATAGCGGTCGAGGAAGGCGCTCGCGACCTTGCGGGTCGCCTCCGTCTGGGACCGCGGCGCGGGGCCGGCGCCGATCAGCGCGGCGGCGGCGGCGGCCGCAAGCAAGGTTCCGAGAATTTTGTTCATGCCAATCACTCCCCCAGGGCATGGCCCGCGAGCCGTTCGAGTTGGCGCACGATCGCCGAATGATCGAGCGCGCCTTCGCCATTGCCGCGCGCTGCGTTGAGCAATTCGCGGCAGAAGGCGGTCTGCGGCAACGAAACGCCGAGCTCGCCCGCGCTGGCGAGCGCGAGGCCGAGATCCTTGTGGTGCAGGTCGATCCGGAAGCCGGGCGCGAAGGTGCGCTTGAGCATGCGCTCGCCATGCACTTCGAGCACGCGCGAGCTGGCGAAGCCACCGAGCAGCGCCTCGCGCACCCGCACCGGATCGGCCCCGGCCTTGCTGGCGAAGAGCAGGGCCTCGCCGACTGCGGCGATGTTGAGCGCGACGATGATCTGGTTGGCCACCTTTGCGGTCTGCCCCGCGCCGCTTTCGCCGACATGGGTCACGTTCTTGCCCATCGCGTCGAACAGCGCCCGCGCGCGCTCGAACGCGGCCTCGCTGCCGCCGACCATGATGGTCAGCGTCGCGGCCTTTGCGCCGACCTCGCCGCCGGAGACCGGCGCGTCAAGATAGTCGACGCCGAGTGCCGCGATCCGCTCGGCAAAGCGCTTGGTGGCGAGGGGGGCGATCGAACTCATGTCGATCACCAGCTTGCCGGCGGAGAGGCCCTCGGCGACCCCGCCGGTGTCGAACAGCACCGCTTCGACATCGGCGGTGTCCGGCACCATTGTGATGATGATGTCGCTGCGGCGGGCAATCTCGGCATGGCTCGAGCAAGCGGTCGCGCCTTGTTCGATCTCGTCGCGCCGGCGGCTGCGGCCTGATACGAACAGCGAATGGCCCGCAGCCGCGAGGTGGCCCGCCATCGGCAAGCCCATGATGCCAAGTCCGATGAAGCCGATGTTCGCCACACGCGCTCCTATGGTGTCGTTCCTAAATCATCTACACTTTCGTTATACGATTCTGCAAGCGGCGATGGCGGCATTGCCAAATGCCGAGATTGTAGGCACTTGGCCGGGATGACCGCTACTTCGAAAACTCCCGCTCCCGTCTCGACAGACCGGGGCGTTCCCGCCGCTATCGCCGACCAGCTTCGCTCGCTGATCGCGCGCGGCACCCTCGCGCCCGGCATGCGGCTGGGCCAGACCGAGCTTGCCGAGCAGTTCCAGGCGAGCCGCGTGCCGGTGCGCGAGGCGCTCAAGCTGCTCAGCTCGGAGGGGGTGGTCGAGCATGATCCGAACCGCGGGTTCTTCGTCACCAAACTGACCCGCGATGAGGCCGAACAACTCTTCACGCTGCGCTCGCTGGTCGAGGACGAACTGATGCAGACCATCGAGTGGCCCGAGGAGGATGTGCTGGCCGACCTCGAGGGCCGCGCGCAGCGGCTCGAGGACCTGCTCGACGCCGGTGATCGCACGCGTTGGTGGGACGAGCATAAGGAGTTCCACACGATCATCTTCGCGCTGACGCCGAAGAAGACGATCATGCGCGAGGCGATGCGGCTGTGGATGCTGACCGACCGGTTTCGCGCCCTGCTGCCGCTGCCGCGGCGGGCGAGCGAGGAGCGGCGCGTGGTGAGCAAGCATTCGCTGCTGCAGGCGCTCCGTTCGCGCGATCGCCGCAAGCTGATCGCGGCGCGTCGCAGTCGCCGCGAGGCGTTCGAGCGGCTCCTGATCGAGACGCTTGAGGCACGCGGGCTGTAGCGTTTCGGCGGCGCGGGCCGTTCGCCCGCCTGCCTTTTCCGCTCTCCTGGCCTTTCCGCTCTCCTGCCTTGCCGAAACGCCGCACCTCTTCCTGCATCGACATCGATGAAAGAAGGGACGCAGCGCTTCGACAGGCCGGATTGAACGACCGATACGCGGCCGGAGCGTCAGGCCATCGCCGGCTCTTTCCACAGCGCCTTGCTTGCGCGCGCACTGCCATCGACCATCGACTCGATCTTGGCCCAGCCGATCTCGTGCGACATGCGCCCGCCGCCCATGCCGCAGTCGGTGCCAGCAATGACATTTTCGCGGCCGACATAGCGGGCGAACTGATCGAGCCGGTCGGCGACGACCTCGGGATGTTCGATCGTGTTCGTGCGGTGGCTGACGACGCCCGGGATCAGGATCTTGCCGTCGGGCAGCTTCACATCCTTCCAGATCTTCCATTCATGCTCATGGCGGACATTGCCGGCCTCGAAGCTATAGGCCTGCGCCTTGATTTGGAGCATCAGGTCGACGACGTCGGCGAACGGGATGTCGTCGATGTGGGGACCGTTCCAGCTGCCCCAGCAAAGATGATAGCGCACCATCTCCTCGGGAATGTTGCGCAGCGCATGGTTGGTCACGTCGACGCGCAGCTTGGCCTTCTTGCGATATTCCTCGAGCGTGATGTTAGGCACTAGCGTGGCCCATTTGTCGGGCAGATCGGGGCCGTCGAGCTGGAGGATGAAACCGGCCTTGGCGACGGCTTCATATTCGGGACGCAGGACCTCGGCGAGCGCGTAGAGGAATTCCTCCTCATCCTGATAATGCTCGTCCCAGATGAAGTGATGGAGCCAGCCCGGCGACATCATCGGGAAGAAGGCATCGCGGTCGTTGAGGTTGAGCTCGGTCAGGATTCGACGGAACCGCTCGAGTTCGCCCGAGATGATGTCGATATTCTTCACCTTGAGCGCGTCGACGGCGACCATGCGCATCTGGTTGTTGGTCGGCGCGCCGTCCTTGAAGCGGGCGGCATCCGCGGCCTTGTAGAAGTCCGGGAACAGGCGGCGCTCGCGGCTGTCGAACACGGCCGCGCCGACTTCGCCCGGCTGGCACTCGCGGTAGATCAGGCCATCGATGCGCTTGCCATATTTGGCAAAGGTGTTGAACCGGCCGGCCTCACCGTCGGAGATGACGTCCACGCCGATGTCGACCTGGCGCTGGATCATCTCCTTGATCGCGGCTTCCAGCTGCGGGACGTAGACCGAGTCGGGGATTTCCTCGCCGCGCGACTTGCGCTGCTCGAGCGCCCGGAACTCGGGATTGTCAGGGGACAGCCGTCCGGCGTGAGATACTAGAATGCGATCGTCGCTGCGCTTCATTGGATCCTCCACGTGAATCGTTAGTCAATATTGTGATACAATCCCGAATGGGTCAATGCGTGTGCCGGGTCAAGCGGCCTGCGCCGATGCGCGGGCGCGGTTGCCGAGAATCAGGTCCGCCGCCTTCTCGCCGATCATGATGACCGGCGCGTTGGTGTTGCCGCCGACAACCCGCGGCATCACCGAGGCATCGGCGACGCGCAGCCCGTCGATCCCGCGCACCCGCAACTCGGGATCGACCACGGCGGCCGCATCCTGGCCGATCGCGCAGCTTCCCGCGGCGTGGTGGGCGAGAATGCAGCTCTTGCGGTTGTGCGCGTCGATCTCCTCGTCGGTCTGCACGGCGGCGCCCGGCATCAATTCCTTGCCGGTGAGCTTGCCGAGGTCGCCGCTGGTCAGGAACTCGCGCAGCATCCGCACGGTGCGCCGCATCGTCTCGAGATCGCGACGGTCCTCGAACATGTTGATGCGTACCACCGGCGGCGCGGCCGGATCGGCCGAGCGCAAGGTCACGCTGCCCCGGCTTTCGGGGCGCAGCAGCACACCGAAGATCGTCATGGCGTGCCCTGCGCCCTTGCGGATCCCGGGGAACCAGACGCGGCCATCGAGGCGGGTCGGGTAGACGTTCGCCTTGACGTCGGGCCGGTCGAGCCCGTCGCGGGTGCGGATGAAGCCGAAGCTGGTGACCGGCAGCTGCGTCGCCTTGCTATGCGCACCGAGGGCGAAGCGCGCGACGTTGAGCGCGAGCCGGTCGAACCGCAAATTATGCTCGAACCCCACCGGCTCACGAAGCTCGTGGCCGACGCCGGTGAGCGGGTGCTCCTGGAGGTTGCGGCCGACGCCCGGCACGTCGGCGACGACCGGAATGCCGAGCGCGCGAAGCTCGTCGGCCGGCCCGATGCCGGACAGCAGCAGCAATTTGGGCGAATTATAGGCGCCCGCCGCCAGCACCACCTCACGCGACGCGCGGATCGTGCGGGGGCCGTCGCGGCCCGCCAACTCGACGCCGGTCGCGCGGCCCTTTTCGATGACGATGCGGGTCACCAGCGCCTCGGTCAGCACGGTGAGGTTCGGCCGGTCGAGCACGGGGCGGAGGAACTGGGTCGCGCTGCTCGCGCGGCGGCCGCGGTCGACCGTCACTTCGGGCGGTGAAAAGCCTTCGCCGGCCTCGGCGCCGTGCTGATCGTCATTGACCTTGTAGCCGAGCGACTGCGCCGTCTGCATCGTCGCGTCGAACACCGGCCCGGCGACCTCGACCGGCGACACCGTCAGCGGCCCGTCGCCACCATGCCAGGCGTCGGCGCCGCGCCAGCTCCGCTCGGAACGCTTGAAATAGGGAAGGACCTCGTCCCAGCTCCAGCCGGTCGCGCCGAGCGCTGCCCATTCGTCATAATCGAGCGGATGGCCGCGCGAATAGACCATGCCGTTGATCGAGGAGGTGCCGCCGAGGCACTTGCCGCGCGGCAGCCACAGCTTGCGCCCGCCAAGCCCGGGCTCGGGTTCGCTCCAATAGCCCCAGGAAAGCCGCGGCACGAATTGCAGCTTCATGAAGGCGAACGGCATGCGCATGAACGGGTGGCGATCGCGCCCGCCGGCTTCGATCAGGATGACCTTGTTGGCGGGATCGGCCGACAATCGGTTGGCGAGCACGCACCCGGCCGAGCCTGCGCCGACGATCACGAAATCCGCTTCCAACTGCTTTGTCACCGGCTTTGGCCTTTTCACTGCGTAAAGATTGTAATACTATATTGTGATACGATTTTCAATTTCGTGATGGTGACAAACTGCGGGAGAGGGGCGCTGGACGCGCATCGGTTCTACATCGGCGGCCAGTGGGTCGCGCCGTTCGGCCATGAAATGGTTGAGGTTACAAATCCGGCGGATGGATCGCTGGTCGGTCGCGCCACGCTGGGCGATGCGGACGACGCCGATCGCGCGGTCGCGGCGGCGCGCGGCGCGTTCGACTCCTGGTCGGCGACGAGCATCGCCGAGCGGCTCGACCTGCTGCGCCGGATGCGTGCGGCGTTCGATGCGGCTGCGCCCGAGATCGAACGCCTGCTGATACAGGAGATCGGGCTCACCACCCTCGTCGCTCAGGGCCAGAGCGCGATGTCGCGATCGCATTTCGATGCGATCTTCGACTTGCTGCCCACCTTCGGCTTTAGCGCGCGCGGTCAGGGCGGAATCGAACTGGTGCGGGAGCCGGTCGGCGTGGTGGTGGCGATCACCAGCTGGAACGCCCCCGTCAGCCAGATGCTGTGCAAGGCCGTGCCGGCGATCGCCGCGGGCTGCACGGTGATCGTCAAGCCGAGCGAACAGGCGCCGCTCTGTGGCATCCTGCTCGCCGAGGCGATGGAGGACGCCGGCATACCGCCGGGCGTATTCAACCTGCTCAACGGCCGCGGCGCGGATTGCGGCCGGCGCCTTGCCGAGCATCCCGACGTCGACATGGTCTCGATGACCGGTTCGGTGCCGGGTGGAGCGGCGATAGCGGTCGCGGCGGCGCCGACGATCAAGCGCGTCCATCAGGAACTCGGCGGCAAATCGGCCAACGTACTGCTGGGCGACGTCGACTTGCCCGACGCGGTTCGCATGAGCGTGTTCGGCTGCATGATGAACGCGGGACAGACCTGCGCGGCGCCGACCCGGCTGATCGTGCCCGAAGAGCGGTTCGAGGAGGTCGCGCGGCTCGCCGTCGAGGTCGCCGAAGCGCTCGTCGTCGGGCCGCCCGACCAGCACGGCACGGTCTACGGCCCGCTTGCCAATCGCGCCCAGTTCGAACGCGTCAACAGCGTGCTCGAGCGCGCGGTCGCCGAGGGAGAGGCACTGCTGACCGGAGGTCCGGGTCGCCCGGAGCATCTCAGCCAAGGCTATTATGCGCGGCCGACGATCTTCGGCCCGGTGGCCGTCGAATCCTTCCTGGCACAGGAGGAGATATTCGGCCCGGTGCTCTGTATCCAGACCTACACCGATGAAGAGGATGCGGTGCGGATCGCCAATTCGACCCCGTTCGGGCTGGCGGCCTATGTCCAGTCGGCCGATCCGGAGGCGGCGCGCCGCGTGGCTGGGCGGCTTCGCGCGGGCTATGTGACGATCAACTTCCCCGGCTGGACCGCGGCGGCCCCGTTCGGCGGGTACAAGCGATCCGGTAATGGCAAGCAATATGGAATTTGGGGCTTCGAGGAGTTCCTCGAGGTCAAGGCGATCGTTGCCTGAATCGGGAGGAATCTGAGTGGCACGGAGTGAAGGAAAGGTCGCGCTCGTCACCGGCGCGGCCGGCGGCATCGGTGCGGGGATCGCCGAGCGGCTCGCCCGCGACGGACACAGGATCGCGATCGTCGACATCAAGGACGGCACCCCGGTTGCCGAGGCGATCCGCCAGGCGGGTGGGGAGGCGGCGTTCTTCCACTGCGACGTGACCCGCCCGGAGATGGTTGAGGAATTGCGCAAGGCGGTCGAGAGCCGGTTCGGCGCGTGCGACATCCTGGTCAACAATGCCGGCCGCTACGAGATGCGCAGCTTCGACGATCTCACCTTCGAGCATTGGCGCGCGACGATGGCGCTCAATCTCGACGCGATGTTCCTGATGGCCAAGGCGTTCGCGCCCGCCATGCGGAAGGCCAAGTGGGGCCGGATCATCCACATGGCGTCGAACTCGACCTTCCTCGCGCCCCCCGGAATGCCGCAATATATCGCCTCCAAGTCCGGTGCGATCGGGCTTGCCCGCGCGCTCGGGGCGGAGTTCGGCCCCGACGGCATAACCGTCAACGTCGTCGCGCCGGGGCCGATCGACACCGAGCAGGTGCGCGCTTCCTTTGCGGCGGAGATTGGCGGCGGTAGCGGGGCGGGATTCGACGACTTCATCGGCATGATGGTCGCAAACCAGGCGGTCAAGCGGCCGGGCAAGCCGCGCGACGTCGCCGGGCTGGTCGCCTTCCTTGCCAGCGACGAGGCCGAGTTCATCACCACCCAGACGATCGTGATCGATGGCGGCTGGGCGCGGGTCTGATCAGCGACCGCGCCAACTGATCGGTTCGTCGTATCGGCAAGGCCGGCTTCGACAGGCTCCTCCCTTCCCCTGCATCGAGCAAGGAAGGGAGAAGCCTCTCTCAATGGGTCTGGCGCGACACCGGGGCCTCGCCCGATTTCTTGCCCGTCCGCCGCGCCACCGTGTCGTTGACGACATAGGCCTTGATCGCGGCGATCTCGGCGTTGCTCAGCTGGTCGGAAAAGGCCGCCATCCCGGCGTGGGCGAGGGCGCCTTCGCCGACGATGGCGTGGAACCCTTCGATCGCTTCCGGGCCCATCGCCCATAGGTTCGGATAGACGGCGAGTGCGCCCCCGGCGACGTGGCAGCGGCTGCAGCGATCCAGGAACAGCTCCTCGCCGCGCTTGAGCGCCGCCGCGCTCGTCTTGATTGGCGCGGGTAGCGGCGGCAGCTGGACGGGCGCGCGCTTGTTCGGCAGCCGGATCGTGCCCCCGCCAATCTGGAGCACGATCAGGCGCTGCGCATTTTCATATTCGGCTGCGACGACGCCGGGGCCGAAGAAGGCGCCCTGCGGCCCGCCCGCGCCGGCGAGCAGCGCAAGATACTGCACGCCGTCGAGCTCGTAGGTCATCGGCGCGGCAGTGATCACGGTGCCGAGAAACAGATGCAGCACCTGTTTGCCGGTGGCGGCATCGAACGCGTCGAGATAGCCCGATGCCGATCCCTGGAAGACGAGATCGCCGGCCGCGAGCGTTCCGCCATTCAGGAACGACCGCGGCTCACTGACCCAGCGCGCGGTGCCGGCCACCGGGTCCCACGCCTTCAGTCGACCTTCGAAATTGGCTTGGGGCCGGCCGTTAAGCGCGGCTTCGCTGAACGGCGGGAAGGCGCCGACCGTCGCCTGGTTGATGTTGCCGGGGACGAAGCGCGCTGGCTCTTCGGCGCGCGCCTGCATCGCGGTATCGTAGACCGGAATATAGACGAGCCGGGTGCGCTCGCTGTAGGCCATCGGCTGCCAGCCGTGGCCGCCGGCGCCGCTCGGCCACACCAATTTGGGGTCGGTGCGGAAATCGACCTCGGGGCTGATCGCCGGCCGCCCGGTCTTGAGGTCGATCCCCGTCGTCCAGTTGACGCGCGTATAGGGATCGGCGCGCAGCAACTCACCGGTCGTCCGGTCGAGGACATAGAAAATGCCGTTCTTGGGTGCCTGCATCAGTACGCTGCGCGTGCGCCCGCCGATCTTCATTTCGGCGAGGACCATCGGCGCGGTGGCGGTAAAGTCCCAGCTGTCCCCCGGCGTGGTCTGATAATACCATTTCATTCGCCCGGTTTTGGCGTCGACGGCGACGATCGAGGACAGGAACAGATTGTCCCTTACCTCGCCGCTCTTGCTGCGCAGCCAGGCAGGGTGGGGGCCGCCATTGCCCAGCCCCAGGAACGCGGTGTCGGTCTTCGGATCATAAGCGAGCCCGTTCCAGGCGGTGCCGCCCATCCCCAGCTCCCACCTTGTGTCCTTCGCCCAGCTTTTGCGCGCGAGGGTCACTTCGGGTGTTTCGTCGGGGCCCTTGGCAGGATCGCCGGGGACCGACCAGAAGCGCCAGGCGAGCTTCCCGGTCTTGATGTCATAGGCCGAGACATAGCCGCGCGCCCCCATGTCGGCGCCGGCATTGCCGATCATCACCACGCCGCCGGCAATCTGCGGCGCGCCGGTGAGCGAATAGTTCCAGTGCTTGTCGACGAAGGTGTCGGCCTGCCACACCGGCTTGCCGGTCCGCAGGTCGAGCGCGAACAGCCGTCCGTCGAGCGCGCCGACGAACAGCTTGCCATCGGCAACGGCGATGCCGCGGTTGACCACCCCGCAACAGGTGTTGCGGGCATAGGCGCCGTCGGCCTCGGTATCGAACACCCAGCGCTGTTCGCCGGTACGCGCATCGACGGCGTAGGCCTCTCCCCAGGGGCCCGAAAAATAGAGTGTGCCGTCGATCATCACCGGGGTCGATTGCAGCCCATAATGGGTGCGGCCGCGCACGAGGAAGTCGGTGAACTGGAACGCGAGGCCGAGTTGGCCGGCATTGGCGGCGGTGATGCCGCCGAGGGCCGAGGAATAGCTGTCCCCGAGGTCGCCGCCCGGGCGCGGCCAGTCGGTACGCGGCTGCGGCCGGGACGCGGCGACGCTCTCCACCACGGCGCTGGTCTGCGGAGAACAGGCGGAGACGAGCAAGGCGAGCGCGGCTGCGCCCCCGAAACGCTTGGTGCGATCGAACATGGAGAGCCTTCTATTCGGCGGCAACGGCGGGGTCGGATCGGGGGCCCGCCTGCTCGCGCGCGATCATTTCCTTGAGCATCCGGCGTGCGGTGACGGGCGGGCCATCGGTCTTGAGCAGGACCGGGTTATGCGCGTCGATGTCGCCGGTCTGCCCCATCCGCGCCTGGACCGCCTCGATCATCGGCTCGTCCTGGGTGCGGAAGGCAGTGTCGAGCACGCCCATCAGCGCCTTGTCGATCGCCGGATCGTCGCGGCGCAGGTTGCGCGCGGCCGCAAAGAAATAATGGCAGGTGGTCTCGGTCTCGGGGGTGATCAGGTGCGCCTGCGGAAAGCAGAAGCCTTCCAGATCCTCCTGGCCCGGGAATTTGGTGCCATTGTCGAAGTCGATGATCGCCGGCGGATACCAGGTCATGTGCGTGCGGGTTTCGCATGGGTCCGCGGGAAAGCCGAACAGATCGATCGTTGCCTGGTTGGGCGGCAGGCCGGTGCGCAAGCGATAGGCGAGCACGCGATCGGGGAATCGATCGAGTCGCGTGGTGGTGGCGGCGAGCTGCTGTTCGGGGGTGACGTTGGGTAATTTGAAGCCCGGATGCAGGAAAGGCGCATGGGTCAGATCGAGGAGGTTGTCGGTGACGAGCTGATAATTGCCCTTCACCCGCAGATGGCCCTTGAGCACCGACCAGGTGCTATCGTCCTCGAGATAGGTGAAGTGCGGCAGCAAGGTGGGGTCGGCCTTGGCCGCGTCGCCGGGCCAGATCCAGACTACGCCATAGCGCTCGAACAACGGAAAGCTGCGCACGTCCGCCGCGCGCAGTGGCTTGCCATCATTGTGCGGATTGGAGACGCAGCGGCCCGCGCAGTCGAAGCGCAGCCCATGATAACCGCACTGCAGATCGTCGCCGACCAGCGTCCCGGACGAAAGCGGCGCGAAGCGATGGGGGCAGCGATCGTGCAGTGCCGCGGGCGTCCCGTCCTCGCGGCGGTAGAAGACGATCGGCGTGTCCAGCAGCGTTCGGGCGAGCGGCGCGCGCGTCACTTCGTCGACAAAAGCCGCCGCATACCAGCAATTGGTCAGAAATAGGCCCACTGGCGATCCCTCTCACTCTCGACGGCGGCCGCTGTTGGCGGGCAGCGGAGCCCGTTGCTCTCACGCCGAATTGACTAACAAGATTTGCTACCACATGATCATGAAAAGGAGGAGAGGGCAATGGCCACGATCGCGTCGGAGCAACCGGCCATGCCCTTGCGGTACGGCCCTCGTACTATTTTCGGCCTCCTGATCCTGTCCGCGACCGTCGGCCTCAACACCGTCGATCGCAACATGTTCGGCTTGCTCTTGCCCGCAATTCGACAGGAAATCGCGCTTTCGGACGCAAGCCTCGGCTTCCTGATGGGGCCGGCGTTCGTGGTGGTCTACTCGATCGTCGGCGTGCCGCTTGGTTGGGTGGCCGACCGCACCAGCCGGCGCGGCATCGTCGCGGCAGGCCTCGCCGCGTGGAGCACGGTGACGATAGCGACAGGTTTTGCCGGCAGCTTCGTCCATTTGCTGATCGCCCGCATGGCTCTCGGCATCGGCGAGGCGAGCAACATGGCGCCGACCTCGGCATTGATCGCCGATACCTTCGCCGGCCGGGCGCGGGTGATGGCGATTGCCGTATTCGGGGCGGGCGGGCCGCTCGCGATGATGCTGTGCTATCCGCTGATCGGCTGGCTGGCGAGCACCTATGGCTGGCGTTCCGCCTTTCCGGTCATGGGTGCGATTGGCCTTTTGGTAGCGCTGCTGGTCGTGCTCGTGGTGCGCGAACCGCCGCGGCGAGCGGCGCAGGAGGATCGACGCGCAGTACCCTTTTCGGCCGCAGCGGGGATGGCGTTGAGCTCGCGCCCGCTATGGCTGATGATCGCTGCGGGAACCCTGCTGAGCATCAATTATTCGGCGATGCTGGCGTGGCTGCCAACCTTCATGCTGCGCGTCCATGCGCTCGACGCCAAGGAAACCGGCATCCTCATCGGCATGTACAAAGGCGGCGTCGGCGTGATCGCCACTTTCGCAGCCGCCTTCCTGGTGGTGAGGCTGATGCGCTTCGATCGACGCTGGCTCGCCTGGGCACCCGCGCTGTTCTGCCTGGTGATGGCGCCGGCCCAGTTGCTGCTGCTGCTGTCGGACAATGCCTTGTGGTGGCAGGTCGGCCTGGGGGTCGAAACCGTGATGCTGGCGGCGACCACCCCGTGCACCTTCTCGCTCGTGCTGGCGCTGCTCGATCAGCGGATCCGCGCGACCGGAACGGCGATCTACCTGCTGATTTTCAACCTGGTCGGTCAGAGTATCGGTCCGATGCTGATCGGCCTGCTCAACGACGGGCCACTGGCATTCATGGGGACGAGCGCAATCCGCTATTCGCTGCTGATCGCGCCGGCCGTGATCGCGGTATCGGCTTTGTTCTTCCTTGCGCTGGGGCGGCATCTTGACCGCGCCGAAACCGGTCAGGAGTGCGGCGCGTGATCCGGTGGAAGACCAAGGCGGTAGCTGCTGCGGCGCTGTTGCTGCTCGGGGTGGGCGGGATGGCGGCCGGTGAAAAGGGTCCGCAACCGGCGCAGCCCTCGTGGCGCGTGCCGCTCGGCGACGTCGGCCGCGGCGGGGCCCTCGCCGCACCGTGCCTTGCCTGCCATGGCGCGGAACCGGCCGCGGCCGAGGGGCTCCCGCAGGTTCCGCCCAAGATCCATCGGCAGCGGCAAAGCTATCTGTTCCTCGCGATGCGCGAATATCGCGAAGGCGTGCGCAAGAACGAGATCATGGAGCCGTTCGCCGAGGGGCTTTCGGACCAGGACATGCGCGATCTCGCCGCCTACTTCGCGCAAGGCTTCCCCGATCGACCGCCCGAGGCGAAGACGGCGTCGCCGGGTTATGCCGTCACCAATCGGGAGTGCGGGCTGTGCCATGGGGAAACGGGTGTGGGTGAGCTCGAAGGAATGCCGGTCCTGACGGGTCAGGATCCGGCTTACCTCGCGCACGCGCTGCGCGCCTATCGCAGCGGGGAACGGAGCGATCCGACGATGCGCCGGGTCGCCCAAGCGATCCCGCCGGACCAGGACGAGGCGGTGGCCGCTTTCTATGGCACACATGTCTGGCTGGAGCATGGCAAGTGAGGGGTGCGTGGATGGCGACGCTGCTGCCGATGCTCTCGGCCTGCGCACAGACTGCGGCGACCATGTCGCCCAGGATGATCGACGTGCCAGCGGGCAGCTTCATCATGGGCGCGCCGCCCGAGGCCGATGCGCAGCAGGGCAAGCCGCAGCACCGCGTCACCTTGCGCGCGTTCCGGCTCGGCCAAACCGAAGTGACCTTCGCGGACTATGATCGCTTCGCGCAGGCGACGGGCAGGGCGCTGCCGCAGGATGACGGGCTCGGCCGCGGCACGCGCCCGGTGATCAACGTCGATCGGGCCGATGCGCTCGCTTATATCGCGTGGCTCAACGGCGCGAACGCGGATGAGCACTTCCGTCTACCGAGCGAGGCCGAGTGGGAATATGCCGCGCGTGCCGGCACCACCACCGGTTTCTATTGGGGCGAGGAGCCGGACTCGCGCTACGCCAACACCCGCCGCAACGGCGGCCCCGATATTTTCGGCCACACGGCGCCGACGAAGAGCTTCCTGCCCAATCCGTGGGGCTTCTACGACATTGCCGGCAACGTCTGGGAGATGACGGAAGACTGCCGCTTCCCGGATTATATCGGCGCCCCGTCCGACGGGAGCCCGCGGGCCGCGCCCGATTGCGGCAGCCATATTCTGCGCGGTGGCGATTATAGCAGCTCGCGCCGGGGCCAGCGGCCCACGGCGCGCATCGCGGCGGGCGACCAGCAACGCTCGACCAGCATGGGGTTCCGCCTCGCGCAGGACCGCCGCTAGGGATCGGCGCTAGCGCTTCGCTTTCAGAAGGTCGTCGCCGTCGCCGCGGCGGAGCGCGAGGAAGCTGAGCAGCGATGCCACCATCACGCCCGCCAGCGCCAGCGTCGGCAGCCGGAAGTCGGCCCAGACGGGCTCGGCACCGCGCGACGAGAAAGCGAGCAGGATCGCGGTCATGCTGATCCCCAATGCCATCGACAGGCGCTGCACGACTGCGCCGAGCGAGGTCGCCCGGCCGAGGGCTTCGGCGGGCAGGCCCGAAAAGTTGAGCCCCGCAAGCGTCGACAGCTGGATCGAGTGGATCAGGCCGAACAGGAACATGAAGAAGCCGAGCAGCCAGAAGGAGGCGCCGGGCCGGAACAGCAAGAGCGCCGCCAGCAGCGAGCCGAGCACGACGCTGTTGAAGATCAGCAGCCGCTTGATCCCCAGCTTCTTGAGCAAGGGATCGATGCCCAGCCGCAGCGCGATCTGCCCGAAGGCGAGCACGGCCATCAGATAGCCCGCGACCACCGCCGACGCACCGAGCCCGAGCTGGAAGTAGAGCGGGAACAGAAACATCGTCGCGCCGAGCACGAGCCGGGAGAAGGAGCCGCCGAGCACGGCGACCGCGAACGCGCGGTAGCGAAACAGCCGCAGGTCGAGGATCGGCGCCGGCCGCCGGGCGTGCCGGGTGTAGAGCGCGATCCCGGCGATCCCGATCCCGATCGCGACGAGCGCCAGCGTGCCAACCTTGCTTTCAGCCGCAATCGCCTCGAGCCCGGTTTGAAGCGCAACCAACGTCATGGCGACGAGCAGAAAGCCCGACGTGTCGAACTTGGCGGTCTGCACCGGGCCGCCGCTCGACAGAAACCGCCATGCGAGAAGCACGCCGAGCACGCCCAGCGGCGCGTTGATGAAGAATATCCAGCGCCAGTCGGAATAGGTCGTGATCCAGCCGCCGACGACCGGACCGAGCATCGGCCCGACGAGCCCCGGAATGATCATATAGCTCATCGCGCGCACGAGCTCGTCGCGCGGGAAGCTGCGCGCCAGGATCAGGCGGCCGACCGGGGTCATCAGCGCACCGCCGGCGCCTTGCAGGAAGCGGCCGGCGATCAGGGTGAGGAGATCGGTGCTGAGCCCGCAGAGGACCGATCCGAAGACGAACACCGCGATCGCGCCGATGAACACCCGCTTGGCATCGAAGCGGTCGGCAAGCCACCCGCTGGCGGCCATCCACATCGACACGCTGATCAGATAGGCGGTGAGCGAGACACCGATCTCGTTCGCGGTGACGCCCAGCGCTCTCGCGATCTGGGGCAAAGAGGTCGCGATGATCGTACTGTCGAGACCTTCCATGAAAAAGGTCGCGCCCACGGTCATCGGGATCAGCAGCGACGCGCGCTGCGGCACCGCCGCCGGGGATGCGGCGCCGACCGACGGCACCACCCCCTCGGGACTCGCGGCGCTGGCGCGGTCGAGCGCGCGTTCCTGGTCGACTGGCTCCCCCACGACCGGCGTCAGCCCGCTTGCTCGGCGTCGATCATCTGCGCAAGGATGCGGCGCGCGCTGACGGGCGCCGCGTCCGACTTGAGCAGCACCGGATCGAGCGCGAGCACGTCGGTCTCGCCGCCCATCCTCGCCTGCTGCGCCTCGATCATCGGTTCGTCCTCATTGACGAACGCGTTCACCAGCACGGCGAGCAGCGTTTCGTCGGTCTTGGCATCGTCGAGCAGCCGGTTGCGCGCCTGCGCGAAGAAATAATGGCTGCTATGCTCGGTGGCCGGCGTGATCGCATGCATTGCGGGCAAGCACAGACCAAGCTCCTCGGCCTCGTTGATCCGTGACGCGCCGGCATCGAAATAGATTAGCGACGGCGGCAGCCAATGCATGTGCGACCGCGAGTCCATCACCGCGTCGGTGAAGCCGAACAGCGTGCGGGTGGGGCCGTTCGGCGGACAATTCTTCCGCCATCGACGGGCAATCACCCGTTGCGGCAGGCGGACCAGCTCCGTCGTGGTGAGCTTGAGTCGCTCGCCCGCCGAGATCCCGGGGATGGCGAAGGCGGGGTGCAGATAGGGCGCGTGGGTCAGGTCGAGCAGATTGTCGACGATCAGCTGATAGTTCGCCTCCACCATCAGATAGCCGGACACCGCCTTGAAGCCGGGATCGTCGAAAAAGGCGAAATCGTCGGGCAGCTTGGCCGGATCGGCCGGCTCGTCGCCCATCCAGATCCACAGCATTCCATAGCGATCGAGCAAAGGATAGCTGGCAACCTTCGCCGCCCTTGGCAGCGCGTCGTAATGCGGGTTGTAGACACAGGCGCCATCGGTGTCGAAGCGCAGCCCGTGATAGGGGCACTGCAACTGATCGTCGATCAGGCGCCCCATCGACAGCGGCGCGAACCGGTGCGGACAACGATCCTCGAGCGCATGCGCGACGCCGTCTGTCGTGCGGTAAAGCACGACATGGTGGCCGAGCAGTTTACGCGCGAGCGGCGCCTCGCTCACTTCGTGGGGCCAGGCGGCGGCGTACCAGCAGTTGCGGAGATAGGTCATGGGAGATCGTTAGTCCAAATCGTATAGCAATTCAATTGCCGATATGTCTCGGTCTGGGCGTCATCGGCCGGACCTCGTGGATCGCCTTGGGCGACGCGGCATATTGGGCGATCAGCACGGTCAGCCAGATCAGCATCGCCAGGCCCATCACAGCCGCGAGCGGGGCGAGCAAGCGCATCAGCGGCCGCCCGATCGTCCCGACCCAGTGGGCGAGCACGCCGCCCGTCTCCGGGCGCGGCGTCGCGGGATCGTCGGTCGGGTGCGCCTTCACCGCCAGCATTGGGCGGTAATGATCGAAATAAGCGAGCAGCAGATAGACGTTCATCACTAGAGATCCACTGCCCATCAGGAAAGCGCGCAGGCGGAACTCGGGCTTGAACACGTCGGTGATGAATACCGGCACCGTCACGGCCATCGACACGACCAGCGCCAGCGGCACCAGGCGGTTGCTGAGCAAGGCGATGCCCGCGACGACTTCGATCGCCTTGGCCATGTGGAACAGGATGCCGTTCTCGATCAGCGCGCCGACAATGTCGGGCGGCGGCAGATAGTCCACGAAGTCCGACATGCTCGGATAGGGCGAGATGATCTTGAAGAACCAGTTGGTGCCGTTGATCAGATAGGCCGCGCCGAGCAAAAGCCGCACGACCGTGGTGAGCTTAGCAATCCACGGCACTTAACGTCTCCGTCACTGATGGCGCGGCGCGCCGCGCCGCAGCCGGGCGGCATGATCGAGCCGCAGCAGATCCCATTCGGGCGGGAGCAGCAGCAGCGCCACCACCATCGCGAGGCGGAACACCATCTGGTTGATGTCCCACACAGCGGCTTCCATGCCGTGCCCGAAGGTGACCACCACCAGCACGCTCAGGATCATCCACAGACCCCAATCCCGCTTAAGGCCGAGGATCACCAGCGTGCCGCCAATCAGCTCGAACACCGCGGCATAGACGTTCGTCGCGCGCAGCACCCAGTCGGGAAACCAGCGCGTGAGCGCCTTGTACCAGACGAGTTGCGCTTCCAGGCCGTCGATGAACAGCTTGAACATCGCGATCTGGAACGTCAGCAGCCCGATGACGAGCCTCAGCCCGAGCATCCCGAGCGGCCTGTTCCAGCTGTTTCGAACTTCCATCGACTGTCGCCCCTTCGCCCCGCCCAAGATCCGACATGTATGCGAGCGGATGGAAGGTTCTTCCATCCGCTCGCTCGATATTGTCAGAAGTTGCGCTTCAGCGAGACTGCCCAGCGCCGCGGCGGAGCCGGGAATGTATAGACGGAGCCCGTGAAGGTCGTGTTGTCGATCTTGTTTGCGTAATAATATTTGTCGAACAGATTGGTCACTTCCAGTGCGACTTCCCAGTCCTGGCCGGCGTTGGCCCAGCCCAGCCGCGCGTTGGCGAGCGTGCGCGGCGCGATCCGGTTGTTCGGGCCGTTGACCGGATCGGTAAACAGCGAAGACTGGTATGTGACGTCGATGCGCGGGGTGATGGTGCCGGTGCTGCCCATATCGAATGCATATTGGGCACCGATGCTCGCTTTCCAGTCGGACGTGAACGGCGCCTTCATGTTGAGCGTGATCGTCGGCACATCGTTGATCCGGTAATAGTCGAAATCAAGGTAAGCGAGCGACGCGTCGATGTTGAGGCCTTCTACCGGCCGCAGATTGAGCTCGGCCTCGAAGCCCTTGATGTACGCGCTGCCGACGTTCTGCACCGCAGCGCAGGGATCGGTGGGCAGCGACGGGGGCGGGCAGGTGAGCGGCTGGAGCTGGATATTGGTATAGTCGCTGCGGAACGCTGCCAGGTTCAAGCGCAAGCGGCGATCGAGCAGCGTGAACTTGGCACCGGCTTCATAGGTACCGATTGTCTCCGGGCCGAACGGGAAGACCTGGTTGGGAAGGAAGGGCTGGCCGTTGACGCCGCCACTTTTGAAACCCGTGGCATACTGGCCGTAGATCATGATGTCGTCCGTCACGTCGAAGCTGGCGTTGAGACGATAATCCAGGCGACCGCGGCGAAAGGTGCCCCCGTTGCCAAACAAGCCGGGAATAGGTGTATTGCTGCCGTCCGGCACGGTGCGGAAGATCGTATAGGTCCGTCGCTCCTTTGTGTAGCGCAGCCCGCCGGTCAGGTGAAGGCGATCGATCGGGCTCCAGATCAACTGGGTGAAGGCTGCCTTCGACGTCGAAGGCGCCCGGTCATCGTTGAAGAACAGGAACCCGAAATACTGGATGTCAACGCGCTGATCCAGATTGACGAACGACTTCAAATAATAACCGCCGACGGTAAGGTTGATATTGTCGGTCAGATCGGCGTTGACGCGCAATTCCTGCGAGAACTGATGCCCGTGCGCGCCGACCTGAAGGTTGCTGAACGGAAGCGGCGTGCCATCGCTGTCGCTTGGCGTATAGGTGCTGAAGCCGCGATAGGCAGTGACGGACGTCAGATTGGCATTTTCGCCGAGCTCGACGTTGATGTTGCCCTGCACACCCCAGATATTCGTCTTGAGCGTGGTGTCGAAGCAATAGGCGCCTGCGCCGCCAAACGCGAGGCGGTTACAATAGTCCGAGTAGGTCGTGTAAGTGCCGCCCGTCTCGAACCTGCTGTCGAGCCCGATGCCGGCGATCCTGGTCGGTGGCAGGCCGAAAGGCACCAGGGCGTTCGTTGCCGCATCGGCCGCGGCCTGGCTGGTGATGAAACCCAACTGTTCGGGCGCGGGATCGGACCGCTCCGCGGTGTAATCGCCGCTGATGTTGATCTCGATCTTGTCGGTGGGCAGCCAGCGCATCGCGAGGCGTCCGCCGACATAGCTTTCGCCGCCGGCGGTGCCGAGCACGCAATTCTGGCCGACGCCGACCTGCGTCGGAAAGCCCGAGCCGGGGTTGAGACACCCATAATCGAGCCGCTTCACGTAGCCGTCTTCGCTCCTCGCCGCGGCATTGATGCGGACGAACAGGTTTTCCGCGAGCTTGAAGTCGGCCGCGGCACGGCCCTCGACCCGATCGTACCGGCCGTAGGTGAGTTCGGCATAGCCCGATCCGTCGCCGGTCGGCTTGCGGCTGAACAGCTTGATCGCCCCGCCAATCGAGTTCTTGCCGGCGAGCGTGCCCTGCGGCCCGCGCAGCACCTCGACGCGATCGAGGTCGAGCAAACGGAACAAAGCGCTGTTCATCGACGCGATGTAGACGTCGTCGACATAGGTGCCGACGCCAGGCTCGTAGAACGGGGCGGCATTATATTGGCCGATCCCGCGGATATAGGCGATCAGGCCGCTGCCGCGCTGGCCCACGCCCTTTTCGAGCGTGACGTTCGGCGACTGGCCGGCAATGTCGTTGATCGTCGTCTGTCCGCGCGCCTCGAGCATTTCACCACTGATCGCGGTAATGGCGAGTGGCGTGTCCTGCACGGTCTGGTTGCGGAACTGTGCGGTGACGATGATGTCCTGAAGTCGGGACGACGTCGCCTCCGCAGTGGCGTCGCTAGCCGGATCCGCGCTTTGCGCGATCGCAGGCGCCGCCAAGGCAAGCGAGAGCGCCGCCATGGACGTGGCGCCCACGCGAGCGCGAACACGGTGCAACGCGTAGTTCCGATGACGAACTGCCATTCTCCATCCCCTCTTTTAGCCGGTGCTTGCGGCGTTTTATCGTAGATGTTGTATAGCAATATCGTATACCGATCTGCAATAGAAGAATGCATGTTCAGGACGCCTCTGTCGCCGGCGGCAAGCGGCCGGGCGGGCCTGCCCAGCGCTGGACAAAACGCCACGCCGTGCTGGCGCGGCGGGAGTAGTCCTGAAAAGCTCGGGCATCCGCCGCGTGTCATGCTAGGCACAATCGCCTAACTAAAGTGTGGACAGATTTCCGCTCAGTCGGATAGGTCGCGATGGGGCCGCTCTGCGGCGACGGAGGCGCGCATGCAGTATAAGATGTTCGGCCAAACTGGTCTTCGAGTATCCGAGGTAGCACTCGGCACCGGTACTTTCGGGACGGAGTGGGGGTGGGGATGCACTCGCGAAGAATCCGCCAATCTATTCGGCAAGTTCGTCGATGCGGGTGGAAACCTGTTCGATTGCGCCGATGGCTATCAGAACGGCCAGGCGGAAACATTCCTGGGTGAGTTGATACGGCACGATCGCGACAACTTCATTGTCTCGACCAAATATACCACTGCGGTAGGCGCCAGATCGATTGCCAAGACGGGTAATAACCGCAAGGCGATGATGCACGGCATCGAGGGCAGCCTGAAGCGAATGGGCACCGATTATGTCGATATATTCTGGGTTCACTTGCCCGATCAGGTGACCCCGGTTGAAGAGATTGCGCGCGGCCTCGAAGATGTCGTGCGCGACGGCAAAGCGCGATTTATCGGCTTCTCGGACTTCCCGGCCTGGAGGGTTTCGCGCGCCGCGACGCTTGCCGAGCTACGCGGCTGGACCCGGCCGGCGGCGATCCAGATCGAATTCAGCTTGGCGGAACGGAGCGCCGAGCGTGAACTCATCCCGATGGCGGACGGATACGGATTCGCGGTCATGATCTGGGCGGCGCTCGGCGGCGGCATCCTCACCGGCAAATATCGGCGCGGAGAGACCGGCCGCCTCGATCGCGGCGGCGGCGCCATCCGCCACATGTCCGCGGAACGCGAGGGACGTATTCTTGACGCGCTCGAATCCGTCTCGGCGGCGTTGGGCGCGACGCCGGCCCAGGTGGCGATCGCCTGGGTACGATCGCGCGAGACCCCCGGCAGCAGCTTCATCCCGATCCTGGGTGCGCGCACCTTGAGCCAATTGTCGGACAATCTCGCCGCAATCGAATTGCGGCTAGATCCTGTGAATTGCGCGATGCTGAACGACGCGAGTGCGATCGAGGCGGGTTTCCCCCACGAGGTGATCACCCGCGACTATATATATGATCTGCAGAGCGGCGGCTTATGGGATTCGATCGTGCGTCCCGCCGGAACCGTCCGATAAGGCGCCGTGTCGGGAGGCGCGGATGGGTTCCGGGGCAGCACGAACGCGCGCATCGTCAGCGCGCCCGTGCCGCCGAACCGACCGATCAGCGCAGGCGCGAGATCAGATAGCTTTCGTCGTTGAACCAGAGCTCGCCATTTTTGCGCAACACCGCGCGTGTGGCGTCCAGATAGGTCGAGTTGCTCATCGCCTCGGCGAGGCGCTCATCCTCGATCTGCGCAACATAGGTCGCGGCGTTCCAGGCCGCGAGCAAAGTCGAGGTGCCGATCGACGCGCTTTCGCTGTCGATCTCGTCGGGCAAGGTGTGCATTTCGTAGCGGAACAGCGCCTGGGCGTTGGGCAGGGGATCAAACTTGAACTGCTTCGCCTCCTCGCCAAGTGCGTCACGGGTCGCCTCGATCAGTTGCCGACGCGACGTGGTGAACGGGTCCTCGCCGGGCCAGACCTTCTGCACGATCTCAAGACCCGGATCGTTGCCGGCGGAGTGGATGCCGAGCAGTCGTCCGCCGTGGCGAAGGGCACGCGCCAGCGGAGCGAGCACGCGCCTGGCCTTGAACTCGACCTTGGCGCGGAGCCGGAACGGCTGGCTGGCGAGGATCAGGTCGAAGTCGGCGCGCGGCTCGTCCTGGCGCGGGATCACCCGATCGAGGAGGAACTGGCAGTCCTGGCGGTAGAGGACCAACACGGCGGGCGTTTCGGGCAACATGCTCCCGGTCTTCTCGCTGACCTTGGTGCGCCAGTTTTCGGCCAGGAAGGGCTGTAGGTCGATGATCTGCTGCTCGAATTCGGCCGTGGTTGAGCCGGAGAGCGCGACTTCCTTCCACACCAGCCGCTTGCGCGCCTCGGGGTTGGCGGGCGTCAGCCAGGGTGCCTCGGCATAAGCGATGTTGGTGATTGCGATCACCATCTCGGGATGCTCGAGGAACCGATCGGGAAGCTTGTCGAGCGTCAGCCGCACGTCCTCGAGGCTGATTTCCTTGCACGCCACATAGAATGGATAGCGCTCGAACTTGCGGTGCATGGTGCGAAGCACGCGCGCCAGCACCGTGCCGTCGCCGACGCCGGCATCGAAGAAGCGGATTGCCGGCTGCTCCGGGCGAATAAAGTCCAGTTCTCGGGCGCAGCGATCGGCCACGATCCACTTTTCGGAGCAGGTGTTGACGAACATCAGATATTTCTGCCGGTTGTCGTAGAACCGGAAGTCCTGCTCGGGCGGGTGCTCCGGCAGCGTTGCCGGAATATTTGCGGTAGGGGCCAATGCGGCCGGGGCGCCGTCGGACGATTCTTGTTCTGCTCTTTTCATGACATCCTCACCGCTGTTACGGAGTCGCCGCTACCGAGATGAATAGCTGGTGCGGCGCTGGGCGCGTTATCGATGTGGCGGCGGGCGAATTATACCACATTGGGTCCCACCAGCGGTGGGCCGCGCCCCATTGCACGGTCGCTGCTCGTCGTGGATTGCTCGCCTCGAAAAACCGACATTGCAAAGCCGTTGCGCTGCTTTGGCCAATAATAAAGACCAAGATTGAACCGGTGCCACGGTGGCGTCGCTGGTGAGCGCAGGCTGCCTCCTGACATTAAAGCAATGTTCCCGCCGCCGCAGGGCAGTTGTGACAGACGAGTAGAGCGGAAAGTCCACAGCACTCCGGTCTACTGTAGAGATTCGCAGTTCTTTACCTGTTTTCATCTCCAATGGGCGGCCTCCCACTAATCTCTGTGGGAACGAATGTGGTTTACCGGCCACCTCTGCGCACCCCATTAGGCAGGGAAAGGGTGTGACGACTGTGCCGAAGAGTTGGCGCCGCATCTCAGAACAACATCAAGGTTGAGGATTTGAGAGCCATGAACCTGGAAGCTTTCTCGATCACCGAGCCGTTCGACGCCGCATCCGAGCATGAGGCTGCGTCGCTGCGGCCGCAGGTAATGCCGGCGCACCTGCCGACGCTCGATATCTCCCGGCTCCGGGGCTCGGTCGAGGAGCGCGCCGCGGTCGCACGCGAGCTGCGCACTATCCTCCACGATCATGGCTTCTTCTATCTTTCGGGCCACGGCGTGGACCCCGCCCTCGTCGCCGAGGTGCTCGAGGTCTCCAAGCGCTTCTTCGCGCTGCCCGAGAGCGACAAGATGGAAATCGCGATGATCGGATCGCCCCAGTTCCGCGGCTATACCCGCGCCGGCGCCGAGCTGACGCAGGGGCGGCCGGACTGGCGCGAGCAGGTCGATTTCGACTGCGAAGAAGAGGCGCCGGCGATCGCGGCGGGCGATCCGGCGTGGAAGCGCACGATCGGCCCCAACCAGTGGCCCTCTGCTCTGCCCGAGCTGAAGGCGACGATCCTGCGCTATCAGGCGGAGGTGACGCGCGTCGGGCTCGACGTTCTCAAGGCGGTGGCTGTCGCCCTCGGTGAGGATGAGGAGGTGTTCGCACCGATGCTGCAGCCGCAGCCGCGCCAGCACCTGAAGATCCTCCGCTACCCGGGGCGCGACTCTTCGCAGTGCAAGCAGGGGGTCGGTGCCCATAAGGATGGCGGGCTGATCACGATCTTGCTGCAGGACGAGCTGCCGGGGCTGAGCGTGCAGAATCAGGACGGCAGCTGGGTCGATGCACCGCCAATTCCCGGCACCTTCGTCGTGAATACGGGTGAGCTGCTCGAACTGGCGACCAACGGCTTCGTGCGTGCCGACGTCCATGCCGCAACCGCGCCGCCGCTCGGGATGGAGCGCTTCTCGATCCCCTTCTTCCTCGGCGCTGCGCACGAAGGCGTCGTTCCGCTGATCCAGCTGCTTCCCGAGTTGAAGCGGGCGGAGCGCGGCGTGAGCACGGACCCCGAGAACCCGCTGCTGCGCGGCGTCGGCGCCAACCACCTCAAGGCAAGGTTGCGGTCGCATCCGGACGTCGCGCGTGCTCATTACGCCGACCTTCTATAGAATATCTGCCGAAGTTCGGGGGCTGAAAAGTCGAGGCGCAGCACAGGCTGCGCCTCGACTTTTCTGTCCGAAGCCGAGACGTTGAGCGGGCTTCGCACCCTAGCGGCGACTTGCACTAAACGAGCGGTGGCGTCCTCGCGATCGCGCGGGTGGAGCCTGGGAAGCGGCATGGCGGGACAGGTCCAGCCACTCCGGCTGCCTTACGCACAGTACCACCATGTCGGCGCTGATGGCCTGCGCGTTGATCCCATGATCAGGTCACGGATGCAGGACGAGGGCGCTGTGCCGTCGCGTCGCCGCCCTCCGCGAATGTGCTGAGAGCGGCGTGCGATCCATTGCTAACGGATCGGGCGGTAACTCAGGCCACGGCGGCGCGACGGTGGCCGCGCAGCAGCACGAAGATGACGAGCGCGGCGGCGGCGAGGCACCAGATCAGGACGAAGAAGCCCGACGCACCCGCCAGATCGAGCACGAGCACACCGACATAGGCACCGAGCACGCCGCCGACGCGGCCGACCGCGTCCGCCAGGCCGATGCCGGTCGCGCGCATCTCGGTCGGGTAGAAGTCGGCCGCCATTGTATAGAGCGACGTCACGACGCCCGCGACGGCGAAGCCGGCGACTGGCAGCGTCGCCATGATCAGCCATCCCATCGCGGGATCGAGCTTGACGAATGCCAGCACCCCCAGCGCGGCGACCGCGGCGGCGGACGAGAGCACGGCTGCGTTGTACACGCCGATCCGGCCGATCACCCAGCCGGCGAGCGGCGTTCCGACCACGCTGCCGAGCGTCCAGTAGAAGAGCGACTGGCTGGCCATCCAGATCGGGAAGTCGGCGGAGGAGAAGACCACCGGCACCCAGCCAAGCACGGTCGAGCCGAGGACATAATAAAGGAAGAACAGCAGCCACAGCACCAGGGTCAGGCCAAGCTGGGCACGCAGCACCGCGAGCGCCGACATCTTCTCCGCGGGGGCTGCGCCTGGCGCAGGCGCCGGTTCGTCCTGGTCGCTCAACTGCAGCCGCGCGAGGATCCGGTCGCGCTCGCCGCGCCGATCGGCGAAGCGCGCCAGATATTTGGGCGATTCTGGGACAAGGAAGACGATCGTGAACAACAAGGCGATGCTCGCGGCGCCGCCGACGAAGAACAGCACCGGCCAGCCGTAGCGGGGTGCCAGCACGCCGGCGAGGAGCGAGCACAGCCCGAGCCCGATCGGCCCGAAGACGATCGCGAGGCTGATGATCAGCCCGCGGCGCTTGGCGGGCGCAAGCTCGGTCATCAGCGCCATCGCCGAGGAGAAATAGCCACCCAGCCCGAGCCCGACCGCGAACATCAGTGGATTTAGCAGGTCAGGGCCGGTGATAAGCCCGGTCAGCGCCATCGCCGCGCCCTGCAGCGCCGCAAAGCCGATGATCGGCACCTTGCGGCCCCACGCGTCGCCCAGAAAACCACCGAGTATCGCGCCGAGCCCGGATCCGACCGAGGTCAGCGCCAGCGGCGTGGCCAGCGCACGAGCCGGAATTCCCCAGTCCTGCAGGATCAGCGGCGCCACCACCGGCATCGATTGCAAGCAGAAGCCGCTGTAGAGGAACAGGAACAGAAGGGCCGCAAATGGCGCGACGCGGAAGAAGTTGCCGCCGGGGACCGCTGTGTTCGTCTGGCTGAGTTGCTGCATGGTTCTGGCGCCTCTCGATCAAGGTCGCGCAAACCGCGGCGCGCTTCGCAGGATCGGCAGCCGACCAAGCGGATCCGGTCCGCCGCCTGCAAGACGATCGACCGTGCCGTCCCCTCCCGTCGAGCGTGTTCGCCCTGATTATTGAATACATGTTCTGTATACGATCGGTCAAGTCGGCGCACTGCGCTCCTGTCGGGGCACCCCCACCCCGGCGGAACCGGTCGAGTGGGACTGGATCAGCCAATAAGCGGTAGCCCGATGCCACCAATCCGGCCGGTTCGCCGAGACATTTGATACCGCGCGTGACAGCCGCGCACTGGGCAACCCGGACTATCAGCAAAGCGGGCGTCTCAGCGGCACGCTGCGAAAGCCGAGGGTGAGGTTCAGCCGACAGCGGGGGGCGGGGGGCAGCCCTAGCGCCTCGTCCCGTCTGCGCCACTCCGGAGGGCGTGCGCGCGCGTGGGCACCCGTCGCGCTTTCGTGTGATCGGCTTCTTTGTGTCGATGTGCGGAGCCCGCGGCTCAGCCGATCTTGAGGCCGAGCTCCCCGAGCAGGGACTCGGCCTGCCTGCGCGACACCATGGCCCCCCTGAACCGGCCCGCATCGCTCAGGCGAAGCCCGCCGAGATCGGCGCCTCGAAGGTCCGCACCATCGAACCGGGCGCCATCCAGACGCGCGTCGCGCAGGCTCGAGTCCTCGAACGTCGCCTGACGGAAGTCGCACTGGCGCAGGTCGGCGCCGCCAAAATCGACGCGCACCAGCGTCTGCCCGCGAAAGGAATGTCCCGGCCATCGGGCATGCACCAGCAGTGTCTCCTCGACCGCGGTGCTGAGGCCGCGGGTCTCGCTGAGATCGGCACCGGTCAGCTTGCAGCTCCGGAAACTCGCCTCCGACAGGTTGCTGCCCCTGAGGTTGGCATTGTTCAGATCACAGCCGACGAACTGGGCATCGCTCAGGTCCGCAGCGGCGAAGGCGACGAGCGCGGCGCGACAGGACAGCCAGCTTGTTCCGGACAGCATTGCGCCGGTGAAGTTCGTCTGGCGCAGATCGCAACGCTCGAATTTCCAGCCTTCGAGGGCCAGCCCGGCGAATTCCATCTCCGCCATTTCACACGCGACCGCGTGCACCGGCAGCCCGGCGGTCGCCATCCGCTCAAGCTCGGCCGGAGTGACCGGGCCCTTGACGACGGTCGTGATTGCGCTCTGCATGATGGGTAGCCCTAGTCCTTATACCGGTCCGCCGGCGGCCGAATCGAGGCAAGTGCGTCGGCCATCACCAACGGTTCGATCGCGCCTGCATCATCAAGTGGGTAGACCTGATTTTCGGGAGAGGTGCCAGACGTTCCACCAACGTCCGCAACCGGCCGGCCTGCTCGGTGACTGGCCTGCTCGGTGACTAATTGACCGCGACCGCCGCTCCGGCCGTCGCAAGCGCGCGTGCGATGCCGGCGCCGATCCCCTTCGACGCGCCGGTCACCAGCGCGACCTTGCCTGCCAGCGGCGCGGTCAATGCAGGTCTCCGAACCGCGCGAGGCCTTCAAGCGCGACCCGCAGATCCCAGCCGCCTAGCTCGAGCATGTCCTGACGAAATGGGACGATGTCGTCGAAGCGCCCGTCGCGGATCTTGTTCACCCAGTCCGGATCGGCGATCAGCGCGCGCCCGACCGCCATAAGTGCAAAATCGCCGCGATCGAAGCGACGCAACAGCTCCTCAAATCGGGTACGCGGATCGATGCCCTCGTCCGCGGGCGACGATCCGAACATCGTGCCGCGCACGCCGATGCTGCCGATGCCGATCACCGGCGGGTCGGTCAGCGCAGAGGCCCAGCCGGCGACGCCCAGATCGCTTCCCGGCCATTCGGGCTCCCAGAAGCGCCGCGTCGAGGCATGGAACAGGTCGACCCCTGCTGCGCGCAGGATGCCGAGGCCCTGCTCGAGTTCGCCCGGATCGGCGAACACGCGCGCGCCGAAATCGACTTCCTTCCACTGCGAGAAGCGCCAGCCGATCACGAAATCCTCGCCAACTTCGGCGCGGATCGCGCGCACCACTTCGGCCGGAAAGGCGAAGCGCGCGGCGATGCCATCACCGAAGCCATCGTCGCGGATATTGGTCTCGTTCCAGCAGAACTGATCGAGCAAAAAGCCGTGCGCGCCGTGGACCTCGACGCCGTCGGCGCCGATCGTCTTGGCGGTCGCGGCGGTGCGCGCATAGGCGTCGAGGATCTCGTCGAGGTCGCCACGCGTCGCAGCGCGGCCATTCGCACGTCCCGCCCAGATCAGCCCCGAAGGGCTGAGCGTGGCCGCACCCGGTGCCGGACCGCCGCTATCCTCAAGCCGCATCGCGCCTTCGTGCCACAGCTGCAGCAGCATGTGGCCGCCAGCCTGCTTGACCGCATCCACGATCCGCGCCCAGGCTGGCACGGCCGCGCCATGGAGCGTGACCGCCGCATCCTGGCCGGTCGCACTGGGATGGTCGATCGCGGCGGATTCGCCGATAATCAGCCCTACCCCGCCGAGCGCGCGGGCGCGGTAATAGTCGACCAGGCGATCGTCGGGCACGCCGCCTTTCGACCAGCCGCGTTGCATCGCGGGCATCACGAAGCGGTTGGGCAGCGTCATTGCCTTGATCGCGAGCGGCCGGAACATCCGGGCGAGCCGCGGATCGGCCGCGATCGTTCCCGCCATCACGCCGCCCTCCGCGCATCGGCAGCGGCCTCGAACAATGTGCGCAGCGACGTCGCGGGAGCGCCGGTGACCATTTCCACATGGTGGGTGCAGACCGCGTAATAGCCCGCGCGCACCGCGCGATCGAACGACTGGAGATCCGCCATCGTGAACGGTCCGATCCACTCCGACGCCTGCTCCTGCTCGGCCGCCGCGATTCCCGGGACGGGTGCGTCCTCGGGGATGATCAGTGCGATCGGGCACCCGCTGATCTCGGCCGCTATCCTCGCGGCGTCACGGTTGGTCAGCAGTTCGGGTCCGGTGATCTCGTAGATCGCGCCGGCATGACTGTCGTCGGTGAGGGCGGCGGCGGCGGCGCGCGCGACGTCGCGCTTGGCGACGAATCCGACCGCGCCTTCGCCGGCCGCTGCGATCCATCGGCCGGTTGCGATCGCCTGCGGTGCGATCGCGTGGACGAGGATGTCGGCATAGGAATTGACCCGCAGGATCGTCACCGCGAGTCCGCTGTCGGCGAGCATCCGCTCGGTCGCGATATGATCCGGGATCACGAAGCAGGGGTTGCGCGGATGGATCCCCGCGCTCGAGGTGTAGACGATATGCGGCACGCCGGCGGCGGCGGCGGCGTCAATCACCGCGCGGTGCTGGCGCTGCCGCATCGGCCCGACCGCCGCCGTGCTGATCAGCAGCAGCCGATCGCCGCCGGCATAGGCGCGCGCCAGCGTCTCGGGCGCGTCGAGATCGCCGTGGCGAATGTCGGCTCCGCGATCGCGCCAGTGCGCGAGCCGCTCGGGTTCACGCGTGACGAGGATCAACTCGCGCGGGTCGACGCGCTCGGCCAGCGCGGCCACCGTCATCGCGCCGAGCTCGCCCGAGGCGCCGCTCACGATCACCGCCATCCGGTGTATCCCCCTTGCAAAGACCTTGAAGACCCGTCGCGCTGACGACAAAACGCCGTATGACCAGCATCGAAAGTGAACACGGCGTGGCGGCGCCGAAGCCGGCGAAGCGCGACACCCGCGCCCGCATCCTCGCGGCCGCGCGCGACGAGATCAGCGTGCACGGCGTCGCCGGCGCGCGCGTCGATCGCATCGCTGCGCTGGCGCGCACCAGCAAGGAGCGGCTCTATTTCTACTTCCGCAACAAGGCCGCGATCGTGGCCGCGGTCGCCGCCGACAACAGCGCGGCGTTCGAGAGCCGCGTCCCGCTCGATCCCACCGATATCATCGGTTTCGTCGGCGCGCTGTTCGACTTTTACGGTTCGCAGCCCGAGCAGGTGCGGCTCTGGCTCCACCTGCTGCTCGACGTCGGTGGGGAGGAGGTCGCGCCGGACGATCCGCGCCTGACCTGGCTGCGCGAGCGTGCCGAGGTGATCCGCGAGGCGCAGGCGATCGGCACGGTGCATCCCGGCTGGGATCCGGTGATGCTGTTTGAGCTGCTGTCGAGCCTCGCGGCGAGCTGGGTGACCGCGCCGCTCTACGTCCACCGTCTGACCGAGTTCGGCGCCGGCGAACGCTCGCTCCAGCGCCACCGCGACACGGTGCTCGCGATTGCGCGGCGGATGATCCGCAAGGCGCCCAACGCGGCCTGAGCGGGTCAGAAGATCACCTCGCGCGTGCCGCCCTCAACGCTCAGCACCGCGCCGTTGGTCGCCGATGCATGGTCGGAGGTGAGATAGACCGCCATGCTGGCGACTTCGCTGGCGTCGGCGATACGATGGATCAGCGAATTGGGCCGGACATGGGTGATGAAGTCGGCCTCGACCTCGGCCACCGTCTTGCCCTGTTGCTCGGCCATTTGCGCGTGGAGCGCGCCGGTCACCGCCGAGCGCGTCGGCCCGATCACGATCGTGTTCACCGTCACCGCAGTGCCGCGCGTATATTCGGCGAGCGAGCGCGCCAGCACCAGCTCCGCCGCCTTGCTCGCGCCATAGGCCGCCATGTGCGGGGACGGGCGCAGCGCCTGCTCCGAATTGTGGAACAACACGCGGCCCCGGTTGCGCGCGATCATCTGCGGCAGATAGTGGCGGGCGAGCCGCACGCCGGCGAGGAAGTTGATCTCGAACAGGCGAAAGAACATCTCGTCGGGCTCGTCGAGCACATTGGCGAGATTGTTGACCGCGCAGTTGCTGATCAGGATGTCGCAGGACGGCGCTGCGGCGATGATCCGCGCTGGGCCTTCGGCGCTCGACAGATCGGCGGCGACGCCGATCGCCTCGCAGCCGGGCAGTTCGTCCCGGAGCTGGGCGAGGGCGCGCGCGACGCTCGCATCGGATCGGCCGTTGATCACCACCGCGGCGCCCGCCTCGGCGAGCGCGCGCGCGCAGGCGAAGCCGATTCCCTCGCTCGATCCGGTGACGATCGCGATGCGGCCCTTGTGGTCGATGATCATGGTCTTTCCCTCACGCGACCGACGGGCGGGTGCCGCCCTCGGCACTCAGCACCGCACCGTTGGTCGCCGACGCGAAGGGTGAGCTCAGATAGAGCAGGAAGCTGGCGATCTCCTCGGGGAAGGCGAGCCGGTCGATCAGCGATCCGGGCGAGACCATCGCGATGAATTCCTTCTCATACTCTGCCGCGCTGCAGCCCTCGGCGGCGGCGAGGTCGGCGAGCACGTCGTCGAGGCTGGCCGAATGGGTGATGCCGATCAACACGGTGTTGACGGTGACCGCGGTGCCGCGCGTCAGCTCGGCCAGCGAGCGGGCGAGGTTGAGCTGCGCGAACTTGCTCGCGGAGTAAGCGGTGCCGCCCTTGTAGGCCATCAGCGGCCGCTGCGCTCCACTGAACAGGACCCGGCCCCAGCCGCGCTCGATCATGCCGGGCAGATAGGCGCGCGACATACGCAGGCTACTCATGAAATTGAGCTCGAACAGTTTGAGGTAGAGCTCGTCCGACGCCTCGAGCGCATCATCGCGCGCGATTACGCCGACATTGTTGACCAAGATGTCGCAGCGCGGCACCGCCTCCGTCAGCGCGCGGCAGCCCCCGGCAGTGCCGAGATCGGCCGCGACTCCGCTGATCTGGGCACCGGGAAAGTCGTTGCGCAGCTGATCGACGACCGACGCGACTCGATCGGGTGCGCGACCGTTGACCACTACCGCCGCGTTGGCGCCCAGATAGGCGCGGATGCAGGCGAGGCCGATGCCTTCGGTCGAGCCGGTGACGAGCGCTGTCCGGCCGCTGAGATCGATCCGCATCGCTCAGTGGCCCACCGCGGGCGTGAGCGGACCGCCCGGTTGGCGCCCCTCTTCGAGCGGACCTTCAACCATCGATCGGCCCGCGACGCTGTAGGTCGGGATCGCCTGGCGCACGCCCCAATGCGCCAGGATCCGGCCATCGGCGACGCGGAACAGATGCATCTGCGAGAAGCCGAGCGAGTGATCAGGGGACATCAGCCGGCCATGGACGAGCGCGAATTCGCCGTCCCCCATCCAGCGCGCCTGCCAGAATTGGTCGCCGCGGTTGCGAGCTTCGGCGAAGCGCTCGACGAGGCCGCTTCCGCCGGCCCGCGCAACCCGCGGATCGAAGCTCTGCGTATCCGCATCCACGAAGCCGGCGGCGGCCGCATCGTCGCCGCGCTCGATCGCATCGAGGAAGCCCCGCGCCGCGGCGAGCGAAGCGTCGCGCAGCATGGCGTCGCCAGAATGCCCGCTCAGCGGCTGCGCGACCGTATCGCCGACCTGGTGCGCTTCCTCATAGCTGCCGCCGGTGCCGCACCATGCGGGCAGCGGATTGGCGGCGTCGGCGCGGATCGGCTCGATGGCGCTCCAATGTTCGACGAACTTTTGATCCGCGACGCGCCAGATGTCGACGAACACGCGCCCGGCATCGTCGCGGCTGGTGAAGCAGTGCGACTTGAGCATCACCAGGTCGCCGTCGGCGATGATCGCGTGGCCGACGGTCGCATACTGATCCTCCGTCAGATAGGCGTCGGGATCGGCCTCGCGACGCGCCTCGAGGAACTCCTCATCGCCCTGGTGGCCGTCGCCGATGTCGGGATCGTGCTGGATCAGGTCGCGCGCGAAATATTTCGCGAAGGCGCGCATCGGCTCGCATTCGACAAACAGCAGCCGGGCATAATCCTCGATGCAGCCCCGCGACGTCTCGGTCTGGCTCATGTCCATGCTCACCACATCATATTCCCGCTCTGGGTCTTTTCTGGGATCGGCTGGACGACGTCCCAATGCTCGACGATCCGATCGCCGTCGAACTGCCAGAAATCGGCGAACATGCGCCCCCGATCGAGCGGGCCGACGGACATATTATAGTGGACGATCAGATAGTTGGCGGCGATGAACCGGTGCACGATCCGAGTCTGCCATTGCGTTTCCGCAGTATAGAAATCCGGGTTGGCCGCAGCGCGCTGCTCGAACCAGGCGAGCTGCTCGGCGGGCGAATTGGGAAGGTCGGGATTATGCTCGGTGAAGTGCGGCGCGACATGCCTGCGCATCGCGCCGGCGAAGTCGTGATCGAGATAGAGCAGCTTGAAGAAACTCTCCGCCGCCGCCTGCATTGCGGCGCTGGCCGGTTCGATGATCAGATCGGTCTGCATGCCGGTCGCTTTCGTGTCTTGGATCAAGGATCAGGCGGCCGGCGGCGGCCGCCGCTCAGCAGCACGAAGATGACGAGCGCCGTCATCGCCAGCCCCCAGATGGTGCGGAAGAAGCCCGCCGCGCTGCCGCGATCGAGCGCGAAAACGCCGACATAGGCGCCGGGCACACCGCCGATCCGCCCGATCTACCCAGCCGGCGCGAGGGGTGCCGATCATGCTGCCAGGCGTCGGCGCCAGCGTGCGCGCCGGGATCGACCAGCCGGTGAGGATCAGCGGCGCGACCAGCGGCAGCGCATGCAGGCAGAAGCCGCTGCACGGGGACAGCGCCGGTAGCGCCGCGAACGGCGCGACGCGGAGCAGGCGCCCGGCATCGAGGCCGCTCGGCGCAATCGTCGCACTGGGCTGTTGCATCCGCCCCCTCTCAATCTTCTTGTCTGGAACTTCGCCTACATATTCAATATACGATCCGTCAAACCGTTTCGTTTGGATCCCGGCAATGCGGGAGCGTTGGATGCACGATCTCAGGGGCAAGCGCGTGCTCGTCACGGGCGCGGCGAAAGGCATCGCCGGGTCGTACGCCGCGGTCCGTCGCTATGCTGCGCGGTAGCGGCTTGACCGGCCCCGGGACGTGGTGGATGCGCCGGCCTTCATCCGGCTGATGGTCTGGCCGGCGAGGCCTGTCCGTTCGACTGGAGCCACGAGGACGTCGAGATCGCCGGCAAGCCGATGCGTCTATGCGCGTCGCGCGCGATCTATGTGCGAGCGTATCCGGGTGAGGGTCAGGGGATGTTGTTCGACGCGCCTGCGCAGGCGTTCGCCTTCTTCGGCGGCGTGCGGACGCGGGGCATCTACGAGAATATAAAAACGGCGGTGACGACGGTGTTCACCGGCAAGGAGCAAATCTTGACCCGGCGCTTCAACCCGCAAGATATGCTGTCCACTCGTCCGTCAGCTCTCGTCGAAGCTCGCAGTGCCGCGCCGCTACGCCCGCTGCGCCTTGTCGTGGATGGATGGGCGAGCGCCTGCTCGATAATCTTACGTGGGAAGCTGGCGGCGTCCCCGCCGTGTCCCGCAACATCGAGCGTAAGCTGTGCGGCCGGCTATCGCGTCGCCTCGTCCGTGGTGCAGCGCTGCCTTGGCCCTGCTGGGCCCGCGGTGACAACGATGCGAAGATCGGCGAGTCTGGAGCCGCAGAACCACGAACGCCGCGACGTGTCTCCAAGTTCAAGGGTCAGGACTCATTGGTCATAGCCAGAAGATGACGGTGGCAGCGAGGGCGACGGCGGAGAAGAAGACGGTTGAACACCGGTCGTAGCGGGGTCGCGACGCGACGCCAGTCCTTCAGGCGGCCGAACATGATCTCGATGCGGCTGCGGCGCCTGTAGCGGCGCTTGTCGCACCTGACCGGTTCGTTGCGGGATTTCCGACCTGGGATGCAGGGCTGGATTCCCTTGGCTTCCAGCGCATCCCTGAACCAATCGGCGTCATAGCCGCGATCGCCGAGCAGCCACTGTGCCTTTGGTAGCTCATCGAGCAGGGCTGCCGCACCGGTGTAGTGGTTGACCTGCCCGGCGGTCATGAAGAAGCTCAACGGACGGCCGTTCGCGTCGGTCACGGCGTGCAGCTCCGTGTTCATGCCCCCTTTGGTGCGGCCGATCAGGCGTCCAAGACCCCCTTTTTACCCGCAGGCTCGATGCCGTGCGGTGCGCCTTCAAATAGGTCGCGTCGATCATGAGGGTCTTGGGCTCGGCATCCGCGGCAGCCAGCCCCTCCATCATGCGGAGGAACACGCCCCTCTCGCCCCACCGCTTCCAACGGTTGTACAGAGTCTTGTGCGGGCCATAGTCCTTGGGTGCATCACACCATCGCAGCCCGTTGCGATTGACGAAAACGATGCCGCTCAGCACCCGCCGGTCATCGACCGAGGCCTGCCATGGCTCTTGGGAAAATACGGCTGCAGACGCGCCATCTGCTCATCCGTCAGCCAATACAGGTCGCTCATGCCCAGTCTCCTTGCGGAGCCTGAATCAGATCGCGACACTCACATCAATGGGTCCTGACCTACGCCGACTTCGATGTTCTTCTGGTGCGTGAAGGTGAGCAGCTCGGCGACGCTCGGGCAGCATCTTGCTGACCGGGTTGCCATTGTCGGTGGCCGGGCAGCGCCAACTCCGGGGTTCCGCGCCGACCGATAGCGCGGGATCCGCGCGCACTCGAGTGGCGCGACCTTGCGCCAGACCTTGCAACCTTCCGCGCTGCGGCAATGGCTTGCCCGACATCTCCCGGGCCCGCCCGAGCGACCTCGGCAATCAACCGCCCGTCGCCCGGACTCGTGAGGCCGCACCGTCGGCTAGCCGCTGCCGGGTGCCAGCCGCCGCCATAGACGAGATCGCCCACCTAAGTCATGGCACCGTTCCCCCACGCGGCGGTCGACTTGCCGCCCGACGCGATTCCGCGCCAGCATGATGAGCGCGACCGCCGAGAGGAGCGGCCCCACCGCACAGGCGAGAAGGATCGTGTGCGGTGCAAGGTCGCGGTAGAGCAACCGCCCAATCTCCAGCGGCGCGCCTAGCCCGATGAAGCGACCGAGCGCCACCGCCCAGCCCACCGGGTGGCGCGGACCGCTGTCAGGTAGAGCTGCGCTATCAACCCCTGCACGCCGGAGGTGCCGCCTGGCAGCGTCAGTCCGATCAGCACCGCCAGTGCGATCGGCGCGGCGGACAGCGTGAAGCCAAGCGCCGCCACGCGCGGCGCGGCGACGAGGTGGACCGGAACGAGCACGCGGTAGCTTCCCAGCCCCGCCATCGCATAGCCAATTACATAGGGCGGCGAGGATGCCGCCGACACGCGCGGTCAGCGTGGGAATCCAGAACACCAAGGCATCGAGCGTGGCGCTGTTCATCCCAAGCGCGATCCACGCCGCGATAGTCGAAGCAGCGCGCTTGTTTCGGAACAGGTCGGCAATCGGCGCGCTGCTCGGCGCCTCGCCCGCATTACCAGCCTAGATCCCGGCGGTACCGCCCTGATGCGCGCCAGCGTCCGCTCGACGAGCGCCGGGCGCATGCCCTTGAGCGCGAGGAAGCCGATCGACTCGGTAGATGTCGCGGTCGTCCATCCCTTCACCTTGGATATTTGCCGGGCTCTGGAACAATAGGAAAAATGGCGGCCAATGACGGGGCGGCACGGATCGCTGCACAGACCGTGCGGCTCCGAACCATATTTGGAGGGACATCGTGCTCCGGCCGTTCCCAGGCGTCCCCGCCGTCACCGGCATCAACGAGCCGCGGCGGATCGAGGCGGACGTATGCGACCTGGAGGTGGAGGGCCGGCTGCCCACTCGCTTGGCCGGCCCTATTATCGCTGCGCCTATTATTGCTGCGGCCCCGATCCGCGCTTCGCGCCGATCGCCGGCGACGACATCAACATCAACGGTGACGGCATAGTCGCGATGTTTGCCATCCGCGACCCAGCGTGGTCTTCCACGCCGGCCGGCTGTTCGCGCTCAAAGAGGATGGCCTTCCGCACGAGCTCGACCCAGCGATGCTGGCGACGCGCGGCCGGCACGATTCGGCCGGCTGCAGAGCCTGACCTCGTGGGCGCACCCGAAGATTGATCCCGTCACAGGCGAAATGGTGAGCTTCGGCTACGAGGCTGACAGGCTCGCCAGCCGCGCGATGTCGCTGCAGCTGATCGACGCCGCCGGTGCGCTCTTGACCGAGCACGCCTTCGAGGCGCCCTATGCCAGCTTCCAGCACGATCCCGCAGTGAGCGAGCGTTGAGTGATTTTCGCGGTGACGCAGACCACGGCCGAGGATAGCCGAATGCATGCCGGCGGGCACCGCTGGGCGTTCGATCCGTCGCTGCCGAGCTGGATCGGGATCATGCCACGCGATGGCGCAGCCGGCGATCTGCGATGGTTCGAGGCGCCGCCCGGGCCCTATCAGTGGATGGCGGACCACTGCTTCGTAGGCGTCGGCGAGCGGCATCCGGAATGCCCGATAATGCGCTACTACATCATCCATTGAGCCCGCGGAGACCCTTCCCGGACGAGGGGCCTGCGCCTCTCGAAGGCCATCGGCGACTATGATCGTATCCAGCCGCTGATCGACCCGCGGTGCTGATTGACGTCGTCGACTCCCTGTTCCTGCCGCTGGTGCCGAAGGAGATCTTCTTCGGGGCTCTCCGCCACGGCGCCTAGGATGCCTGCTAGCCGTCGCTGAGCAGCTTCGACAAGCAGGCGCCCGACGGTGTACAGCGTCTCGTTGGGCCGGCGTTCGGCGGCTCCGGGCGTGAAGCGAGGGGCGCGCCGGGGCGCCGAGCACCACCTTAACCTCGAGCCGCGCGACCATCTGGCGAGGCACCGATGGATGCCAAGCCGAAATGGACATGCCCGCTCGTCTGCGGGCCGACGTCGAACCGGTGCCGGTCGCTCCACTTGCGCGGTTCGCGGTTGACCGCCGCCGCCGAGGCCGTGCTCACGGCAGGGCTGCTCGACTGGCTGGTGGATCAGACCCGGTGGCGGCGGCCTGCGATGGACGGGCGACCATGTTGGTGGCTGGGGTTCGCTGAGTTCTGCCGCTGCTCAGCGGCTAGGAGCCGCATCAGCGGCGCGCCGCGCCATTACCGTTGCGGCCGTCCCCAGCGCTGAGATCAGCCCCAGCGAAGCCAAAGCCGCTGCACCTCGGGAGCGGCCTGAACCGTCCGCGGCGGCATTGCGAGCAGCGCACGCGCATCTTCCACCACATTCCGCTGCGGTGCTTAGCCGCACCAAGCCTCGCGAGTGACCTCGTCGTCGATCATGGCCGGACCTCCGTGCGGCAACGTCGGCGCGTCCCGCATCGCGATCTGGTCGGCCGCTTCGCACGCGACGAACAGGGCGCGCACCGTCCGGCGTAATCGCGACACCTTCCGGCTCTTCCCCCACCTTTGCCGACAGCGCCGTGCGGCCGCCCTGGGTCGTCACGCTGCCCTCGCCCTCGGTGAAGACAACGAGGGTATGCCCGTCTTTACTCAGGGCGAACGTCTCGGGGTCGGCGCCGCCCGGCGGCTCGACTTGCATCAAGATATTGTACCCCTCATCTTTGATGACCCAGCTCCCCGATCGCGCCAGCGCGGCATGCTCAAGGCGCTTCAAGGGACACCTGGACGAGCGAAAGCGGGACTCTCGGGTTGCGGTCGCGCTCTTCGATCGCGGGTTCGCGGCTCGTGCTGCCTGAGGTTTTGCTGGCGAGGCGCATGTGCAGGGCGGCAAGCTGTAGATGTGCTGACGCGGCTGCGCTGCTCTCAGCGCAGTAACCGAGATCCATCTCTTCGCGCACCCGCCTGACGTGATAGCTGGCTTCGTCGTCTTCTCGCATGACTGATCCTCCTGCCAAGGATGCGATCATGTCTAAGTCCGCGTGACATCACACTAACATGAGGAAAGCCGGTCGCTGCCCACATCACCAGCTGACCGCGTCACCTTCGAACCGGGAGTAGAGGGCGGAGGCCCACGGGGGTGCCGTAAATCTGACAGGCATCCACGGGACGACGCTGCATCCACCATATATCGAAAAGGATCCGGCAGGGGATCAGGAGACCCTTCGGGCCGCTCCACGCTGAATCCTTCGATGCCTCGCTGCGGCATCCAGCGCAGCACGATGGTTGCCGTGCGTGTCGATCAGTTCGCGCGCTTGCCCAGCACTAAGCCCGTGCTTGCGCGCAAAATATTCAACATCATGCGGCTCATCGGGCGCGACGGTGCGGAGGCAATCTCCTCGTCCGTGTCCCTCGATTTCTTCACCTTCCAGGTCCTTGCTCGAAGGCTCACAAGGCCGGAAAACTCTCGATCAAGCTGGATCAAAGACAGGGAGGACGTCACCTGCGCTGAGCGCGATGGCCCGCGGGTGCCATCATCGCGGTGTCGGCCGAGGTTGGGCGGAGCTGCGGACTTGGCGCCATTGTCGCCGGGAAGGCGGCGAACGCCTCGGCAAGCCCTCATCGTGCGTTGAGGCGCGTGATCCCTCGGGCACATAGGTGGGGTGATGCCCGTGGCCGCGAGAAGCCGACGCAGGGCGAACTACCATTATCCGGCGTCCGGCCCCCCGAAATAGCCCTGAGGCGGCTGCTCCATTTTTAACTTCGATCGGGGCTCCCCGAGCATCGATCACGCAGTACCGATCAACCGCTTCTGCCGCTCCGGCGCGGTGTCGGCGACGAGATAGGCGGAATCGAACTCGCCTACCTCGGCCAGCTTTTTCCAGTCATGTATCTCGACCGCCCCATGTCTGAACGTAGCAAGTCCCTCGGTCCGAAGCGCTTTGAGAGAGCGGTTCACGTGCACGTTCGTCAATGCGACAGCATCAGCAAGCTGATCCTGGGTGGCGAAGAAAGGGTAGTCGAGAAGGATTTGCCGATCGCCGCCGAACCGGATCGACATCTCACAAAGGATGTGGGCGATCCGGGTCCGCGCGTCGCGCCTCCCGACGTTGACCACCCACTGCATGAGGATCGCTGCGTCGAGCATGCAATCCCGCCAGAAAGCTTCGGCCACCGCCGGATAGTGCGCCGCCAACCTGCGAATCGCGGCATGTGGCACATGCAGGATCGTGGTATCATACAGGGCGGTCAGTCCCCCAACGCCGACCGGTCGTACTGCGGAGTGGAGATCGGCCATATCGCCGGGAATGTGGAAAGCAGTGATCTGGCGCGCGCCGGTGACCGTCTGGCCGAAACGACCCACCAAACCGGAAGCGATGAAAGAGCTATGAGTGACCTCTTCGTCGCCGTCGTGCACGAAATCCTGCTTGGCCCGGAGTTCGGTGCGGTGAGTAGGCAAAGCGAGGATGGCTTGCTGCTCTTCCACGGTGAGGACCGAGCGCGCCGTAAGGCGATCGACGAAAAGCTGAAGGTCATGGTCTGAGCGGCTCATGGCCGTACTCCCGGTCTGCCAGCGGGAGCTTTCCAGCGGCCCTCGATCATCAATGCTCGCGGCGCTTGATTGACAACGTTAACAAGATAACACGGATCATATGGCACGCCTAATTCGGCGTTAGCCCATTGTCCTTGATCTTTATCAACTCCCGAAAAGGGATCACTGCCAGCACTTTGCCGCTCTGATCCGTGACCTCCATGCGGTTGTTCAGGTCGATTGGGCAGCCGAGCATTACCTGATCGGCCATAAGTGCACGAGCGCCGTCAATGGCTTCGATGCCGCGCACCGTCCGTTGGTCCCGGATCGCCAGCGCCATCGGGCACTGCTCATCGGCAGGTTTTCGCCGTCTGGCGTGAACAGTTTCCACGTGACGCACCATCGGTCGTGCTGAGCAACGGGCCTGCGTCCCGCAAGGCCACGCAAGCCTGATTGAAGTGCGTGACCAGACCATCTCGGTCGGCCACGTAGACGGCAGCGGGAAGCTGATCGAGCGCCTCGTGCAGCCTCTCTCCGCGATGGACCGCATTTACCGCGCTCTGGAGCAGGGCTTCGGCATCGGGCCGCATCGCGATTGTCCTTCACGGATCGGACGCACCTGTCCCGCCCAACCCAGAACCACCTACTCAGATGAAGGTTCGGCCGAACCCGTAGCAGGCCTACAGGATTGTAGTGGAGAGAGGGGCGGTTGGCGGAGATCACATTCCCGGAAGCGAACGGATATTGCCTGCGCTTGGCCTTGCGATCTGCGCGAGTTGTCGGGTGCACCTTCGAGAACGAAAGCTGTCGTTCGGGCAGTAGGTGGCGACCTCCAGGCTCGTTGATGAGGAGCGCGCTCCTTCTCGCGTCCTGCGGAACTTTCACCACAGGGTTGTTCTTCATCCGTCCTCGTCCCAACTGCTAGCCCCGCTAAGACCGGAGTTCCGCGAAACTAGGCCGCCTCATTAATCGATGTTATCGCAACTTTGCGGCGAAGCATGCCACGGCATCACCCGCAGTTTGATCTTGTAGGGTGTGCTTTTGGAACTCTGGGGTGGGCACGAATGCACGGTCAATCGCGTGCGGGATCGATACCGCGATCAGACGCGTCTGACGGGGCATCAGGACCGGATTGAGGATCTCGCCGCGTTCGCGGCACTCGGGATCAAGAAGCTCCGCTACCCCGTGCTGTGGGAGCGTGTCGCGCCAGAGCGGCCGGATGATCGTGACTGGAGCTGGAGCGATCGGCGCCTCGGAGAGATTGATCGGCTAGGCATGCAGCCGATCATCGGGCTGATCCATCACGGCAGCGGACCTCGCTACACGAGCCTGATCTCCGACAATTTCGTCGACCTGTTCGCGGCCCACGCCGCCGCGACCGCACAGCGCTATCCCCAGGTCGCAGACTGGACGCCGGTCAACGAGCCGCTGACAACCGCGCGCTTCAGCACGCTTTACGGCTTCTGGTATCCGCACGCTCGCGACGAGACGCTGTTCTGGACGGCACTGTTGAACCAGGTGGACGCGACCCGCGCGGCGATGACGGCGATCCGGCGGGTCAACCCTGCGGCACGCCTGGTCCAGACCGAAGATCTCGGGCAATATCATTCGACCAAGGAGCTCGCCTCGACGGCGGAGCACTTCAATCTTCGCCGCTGGGCGACCTGGGATCTGCTCACCGGGCGCGTGGTGCGGGATCATGCATTGTGGCCGCACCTGGACGCGCTCGGCCTTGGTGACCGACTTCGCGCGATCGCGGACGACCCTTGCCCGCCCGATGTGATCGGGGTGAACTATTATCCCACGAGCGAACGCTTCCTCGATCATCGGCTCGATGCCTATCCCTATCCTCCGCCCGAGGAGGGGTATCACGAACTCACTGCCGCTCGCGTCATGGACCCGCCGGCACCGGGGCTGTCGGGACTGCTCCGCCAGGCGTGGCATCGCTATCGTCTGCCGCTGGCAGTGACGGAGTCGCACCTTGGCTGCAGCCGGGAGGAGCAGCTGCGCTGGCTTTGGCAATCGTGGCGCGCATGTCGGGGCCTTGCGGCGGAAGGTGTCGACATCCGCGCGTTCACCGCTTGGGCTCTCCTCGGCAACATCGACTGGAACAGCCTGATCACGATCGATGCCGGCCACTACGAACCGGGCGCCTTCGACGTTCGTGGTCCCGAAATCCGGCCTACCGCGATTGCGGACTTGCTGGCGGCGCTCGGCAGCGGCGTGGACCCGACGCCGGCCGCCTTCCCGGCGATCGAGGGCTTGGGCTGGTGGCAGCGCAGCATCCGTCTGGAGCACGCGCCGTTTACCTGGGGTGAGCCGGCCGCCGCGCCGGTGCCGGAATGTGTCCCGCGCCCGATCCTGATTACGGGCGCCACGGGTACACTAGGGCAGGCACTTGCGGGTGAGTGTGAGTTGCGGGGGCTGCCCTATGTGCTGAGCGATCGTGCGACGCTGCCGATCGCCGATCCCGAACGCGTCGCCGCCTTCCTCGACGAACATCAACCCTGGGCAGTGATCAACGCCGCCGGGTGGGTGAACGTCGATCAGGCCGAGGAGGAGGCTGAGAATTGCTTTCGAACCAACAGCGACGGCGCGGCCGTGCTGGCGCAAGCCTGTGCCATGCGTGGTATCCGCTGCACCATCTTCTCCTCGGACCTTGTCTTCGATGGTAGGCGGCAACAACCCTATCTGGAGGGAGACCGACCGCGCCCTCTGGGCATCTACGGCGAGAGCAAGATGCGGGCGGAGGCGCTGACCGTCGGCACCTATCCGGATACGCTGGCGATCAGGACGGCCGCCTTCTTCTCACCGCACGATCCGCACAATTTCGCGCGGGGCGTGGAACGCTCGCTGCGCGAAGGGCGGATATTCTGCGCATCGGCGGATGCTATCGTTTCGCCGACATTCGTGCCGGATCTGGTCCGCGCCTGTCTCGATCTTGTGGTCGATGGGGAACGCGGGATCTGGCACCTCGCCAACGGAGGCGCGGTGAGCTGGCTCGAATTTGGCCGGATGATCGCCGAAGCACTCGACCTCGATCCCGCGCAGGTGCGGCCGGCGAGCCCCTGCCAGCTCGGCTGGCGGGCGAAGCGGCCGCGCTATTCCGCGCTTGGATCCGAACGCGGAACCATCCTGTCCTCATTGAGCGACGCGGTTTCACGGCACGCAGCCGCGCGCCGGGGGGGCTGCTGAGTCTGAGCCAGCGCCGGCCGCGCAAGTGCTCCCGCCTTGGCGAGAGCTGCCATCGCGTAGCGGCTAGCGGGACAAGCTCCAGTTTGCACCAGGACCGCGTCCGGCGATCCCCGCCACGATCCAGGCTGCAGCTCGGGCTGTACCGACATACCAGTCGTCGAGGCGCGTTCCATCGCCGCCTTCATCCAAACCTCCGCATCTTGGATGAATTGCGCGAACCCCTGCTCCTCCAGTCGCCGTCCGACCTTTGTGCCGGGCCAGTTCCTCGATCCGCAGTGCATTCGCCTGTAGCGAGCCGCTTAGCCGAATCAAGTGCCGGCCGAGGTGCTCGCGGGCTATGCCGACTTTGCGCACGAGGCGCCGGCCTGCCTACGCACAAAGCATCGAAGCCCAGATCAGGAGACGAGCCCGGGCTGGGGCATGCTGCCCGGTGTCGTACCGACGTTCCGTTGCCCAGCCGGCTAGTCTCTCGTCTGGCGGCGGGGCGTGAGGATCTCGTCAAGCCGACGCCTCGCGCCGGCGACGGGTTCCAGGTGCGGGTAGCGCAGCCCGCTGGTATATTCGATGCGTACGGAGCGATGGCGCTTGCCGCTCTTGACGATCAACTCAATGGGGTCGCCATCGACAGCCGCGGTGATCGCGCGCTTGAGCTCGTCGGCGCTATAGTCGCGGCCGTTGACGGCCAGCAGCGACGTACCGGCGGTAAGGCCCGCATCGAACGCCGGGCTGCCCCAGATGACCTCGTTCAGGATTCCGCCGGTGGCCAGGGTCACGCCGATCGAGAACATCAGGTTGACCGATCCGAGGGCCGCGTCCGAGGCGCTTGCATAGCCGCTCGGCGTATCGCGGTAGACCAGACGATAGCCGCCGCCCGTCACCCCGCCGAGCGGCGCACCACCGCCGGTTCCCTCGAGCTTGTCCGTCAGGAAGCCGGCCCAGTCATAGGAGGTCAGTCCCTCGAGAGTGCGCACGACCTCGTCAAAGTCATAGGGCCGCGTCACATAGCTGCCCGCGTCCATCCCGAAGAAGGTGGCGGCGAAGTCGTCGAGCGAGCGCCTGTCGTCGGTGCGCTGGCGGATCAGCGTGTCGATCTCCAGCCAGACGAGCTGACCTTCCGAATAATAATCCTCGCTGCGCTGCCAGCTTGCCCAGGGTATCGGGCTGCGCGCAGCGATAATCGGATCGCGCGTCGTGTCCCGCATCGGGCGCCAGTTGCGGCCCTGGCGGATGTCGTAGCTGGCGGCGGTCTGCGCGATCGCCTCGATCGCCATCTGTCGCGTCCAGAGGCCGGAGCGGGCTGCGAGCACCTGGCCCCAATATTGGGTCTGGCCCTCATAGACCCACATCAGGCTGTTGCGGATCGGCTTCTCGAACGTCGGCGTCCAGGAATCGGCACCGCGCCGGAACTTGCCGTTCCAGCTGTGGGTGTATTCGTGGGCGATCGTGTCGCGCTTGGGGGCGCTCTTGTCCCACTCGGTAAAGTAGCCCGGCACGGTTCCGGTCTCGGAGCAGCGGTGATGCTCCACGCCGATGCTGCCAAGTTCGTCGCTGAGCGCCAGCAGGAAGTCATAATGATCGAAGTGGCGCGCACGGAACAGCGTATCCGCCTCGGCCACGAGCGCGCGGTGCGGGGCGATCTGTTCGTCCGTGGCGGCGAGCAGATCGGCACGATCGGCGACGATGTTCATCCGGACCGGCCCTTGCTCATCCAGTTCGATCTGGCGGAAGTGCCTGCCGGCGAACATCGGTGAATCCACCAGCACATCCAGCGGCACGGGCTCGAAACGGGTCATGTCGCCCGTGGTCGATGCGATTTCGAGCGCGCAGCCGAACTGCCAGCCCGGTGGCAGTGTCACCGTCGGCTCGACGATGATCCCGCGGGAAAAATGGCCCGCCGGATAGAGGATCACGGTGTTCCACTGAAGGTTGAGCATCTCGGGGGTGACGACGATGCGGCCCTGCGGCTCATTGGTCGGGGAGAGGAACTGAAACTCCGCCTCAATCTCGCTGACGCCGTCCGGCACGTCGATATGGAAGGCGTGCACCTCGACCGGGTCTCGTCGCCACGGGATCCGCTCGCCGTTGGCGCAGATCACCAGCCCCGCGAGCAGCTCGATGGGAGCCTCAGGAGAATGATACCCCGGCAGCCACTTGGGGTAGAGCAGGGTCATAGATCCCGCTTTAGCGACGGGAATGGTCTGGCGCGCATTGAAGATGCGCCGGTCAAGGTCGGTTGCGTCGACCGACAGGCGGATTATGCCCGGATAGGGGATGTCGCGCGGGCTGACGATGGGAGCGGGGTCCGGCTCCGGCTGGGGAAGACTTGTCATGCGGTCCCGCTGTCACAAATCCGCAAGTCTTCCACTAACGTAAGATAAGTCGCGGAGACAAGAAGAGCTAATCCAAGTTAATAGGGACGTTCGCTGGCGGAATTCTATTATCCCCCGGCGGCTTCAGATGGCCGCGAAAGACTATCCACGAGTCACGATGAAGCTGATGTTTTCGGGACCGACGCTTGAGCTTGGTGACGGCGAAGCGCGGCACGCGGTCGCGCCGTTCCAAGCTGAGGCCGGTGCGCCTTGATGGCGGTTCAGCCCAGGAGCGGTCTGTCTTCGCATCGCAACACCGCACTTGCGCCGGTTTCCGCGCGGGGCGGCTCACCCTGGCTCCTACCTCCTTTTCGAGAACTCGACATCTCTTGGTGATCGAGC
>JAQGKS010000031.1 GCA_028289965.1 Sphingomonas bacterium | reverse complement strand
GCACCTTGTGGCGCTCGGCCAGACGCAGCATCTGCCCGCCCAGCGCGGTCAGCCGGCGGTTGAACGCATAAAGCTGGTCGACCAGATATTCGATCTTCTGGCCGTGGAACTGGACGCTCTCGACCTCGGCGGTCAGCTCTTCGCGCAGCTTCTGATATTTGCGCTCTTCGCTCGCCGGGAAATCGTCGCCGACGCCGAGCGCGGCGAGCCTGGCGGCCTGGACCTTGGAGAATTTCTTGTAGAGCGACGTCATCGTCGCGAACTTCTCGAGCGCCATCGGCTTGAGCTGCTCTTCCATCTGCGCGAGGCTGAGGGTGTTGTCCTCCTCCTCGTCGTCGGATGGACGCGGCGTGCGCCGCTCCGTCATCGAATCCTCGTCTTCGGCGGCTTCCGGCTCCTCGGGCTCCTCTTCCTCCTTGAAGGACGGGCCGGTGGTTTTCTCGGAAATCTCGTCGCCGCTTTCCTCCGCGCCCTCGACCTGCTCGGCGGTCGGGCCCTTGGAGACCATCGCGTCGAGATCGAGGATCTCGCGCAGCTGCATCGTGCCTTCGTTCAGCGCGGTCGACCAGTCGATGATCGCGTTGAAGGTGATCGGGCTTTCGCACAGCCCGAGGATCATCGTGTCCCGGCCGGCCTCGATCCGCTTGGCGATGGCGATTTCGCCCTCGCGGCTGAGCAGTTCGACGGCGCCCATCTCGCGCAGATACATGCGCACCGGATCGTCGGTGCGGTCGATCGTCTCTTTCTTGGCGGTCGCCTGGAGGACGGGGGTCGCCTCGCCCTCGTCGACGCCGACCACTTCCTCCTCGGCGGAGTCGTCGGGCTGCTCGTCGTCGCTCGCTTCTTCGTTCTCGACGATGTTGACGCCCATGTCGTTGAGCGCGGACATCACGTCCTCGATCTGCTCGGACGACATCTGGTCCTGCGGCAGCGCATCGTTGAGCTGGTCGATCGTGATGTATCCGCGCTTCTTGGCGCGGGCGAGCAGCTTCTTGAGCGTCGCTTCGTTCAGATCGATCAGCGGCGCATCGCCACCCTCGGTCTTGTCCGTCGTTTCCGCCGTGTTCGTTTTCGCCATACGACCGCCTCTAGAAAACCAAGCTCAATCAGCCCTCATCGCCCTGCACCAACTCGGCAAGGGTCTGTTCGGCTGCATCCCGGGCGGCGAGCAACCTGCACTGCTCGGCAAATCCCGCTTCGTCCGGAGCCGCCATCAACCGCGCCGTCGCCGCCGCCAGAGCTGCATCCAGCTCCGGTCTTGCCGCCAACGCTTCGATTGCCGCACCCAGATCGCGCACCGCGCGTTCCGTTTCGGCATTGCCGCGCAAGAACGAAAAGGCAAGACCGTTCGTCCGCCGCAGATCGTCCGCGGCGTCCGCCAGTCCCGCTTCCGCCAATATGGTCCGCAGCGCCTCCGGTTCAAGCAGGCCCCCTGCAAAGGCCGCGTTGAGCAGCGTGTCGCGCAGCCGCAGCAGCCGCGGATCGCCCACTTCCATGCACGCGATCGCATCGGCATGGTCGCGGATCGCCTGCGGGTGGCGAACCAGTCCGGCGAGTACCGCGCGCGCCAGGATCGGCACGATCCCGCTCGATCGCACCGTCTGCGCCGCGGCCGATACGGGCAGCGCAGGCGGGCGCCACGGCTGGCCGCGCTTGTTCGGCTGCCACGGGGTGGCGCGCCTGGCGAACTGCTGCTGGGCGCGCGGCGGGGGCGCGAACAGGGTATCGAAGCGGCGTCGGAATTCGGCGACATATTGCTCGCGCACGTCGCGATCCTGGATCGTCGCGGCATGGTCGGCGAGCCGACGGCGCAGCCCGGCCTTGGCCTCCGGCGTGTCGAGCGGGGCGGCGTCGCGTTCGTTGCGCCAGATTATCTCGACCAGCGGGTCGGTGTTGGCGAACAGCGCCTCGATCGCCTCGCGCCCGCCGCTGCGCACCAGATCGTCGGGATCCTGGCCCGGCGGCAGCGTCGCGAAGCACAGCGAGCGGCCCGGCTCGATCATCGGCAGCGCGCGGATCGCGGCGCGGATCGCCGCCTTCTGCCCGGCGCCGTCGCCATCGAAGCAGAGCAACGGCACGTCCGCCAGCCGCCACAGCCGCTCCAGCTGCCCCTCGGTCAGCGCGGTGCCGAGCGGGGCGACCGCCTCGGCGATCCCCGCCTGGGCGAGCGCGATCACGTCCATATAGCCTTCGACGACGATGATCCGATCGGCCTTGCGGCTCGCCGGCCCGGCGCGATCGAGGTTGAACAGGGTGCGGCCCTTGTCGAACAGCGGCGTTTCGGGGGAGTTCAGATATTTGGGCTCGCCCGCGCCGATCACCCGGCCGCCGAACGCGATCACCCGGCCGCGCGCATCGCGGATCGGGATCATCAGCCGGCCGCGGAACCGATCATAGGGATCGCGCCCGCCTTCCTCCGGCCGGATCAGCAGCCCGCATTCGATCAGTTTGTCGGCGCCGTGTTTTGCCAGCGCATCCTTCAGGCGGTTGCGGCTGTCCGGCGCAAAGCCGAAATCGAACGCACCGGCGGTCGCCTCGGTGATCCCACGGCGCTTGAGATAGTCGCGCGCCTCGGCGCCGCGCAGGCCGGTCAGTTCGCTCTCGAACCACTTCGCCGCCTCGGCCATCACCTCGTGCAGCCCGGCGGCGCGCTCCGCCTTTTCCTGCGCGCGCGGATCGGCGGCGGGCAGGTCCATGCCCGCGGCGGCGGCAAGCTCCTTCACCGCATCCATGAACGGCAGCCCCTGCGCGTCGGTCAGGTAGCGGATCGCGTCGCCATGCGCGCCGCAGCCGAAGCAGTGATAGAAGCCCTTGTCGTCGTTGATCGTGAAGCTGGGGGTCTTCTCGTTGTGGAACGGGCAGCACGCCTTCCACTCGCGCCCCGCACGCTGGAGCTTGACCGACTTGCCGATCAGCCCGGACAGCAGCGTGCGATGGCGCAGCTCGTCGAGGAATTGCGGGGACAGGCTCATGCCAGGCGCTGTCCCGCCGCCCGCCGGGGGCAGGGAAGTGCGGTGCGCGCGCGAAGTGCGTCGCGCCCGCCCATCACCCGGCCAGCGCCGCCTTCACCAGCCCGCTCGCGCGGCTCATGTCCATCTCCGCGGCGTGGCGCGCCTTCACCAGCGCCATCACCTTCCCCATGTCCTTGACCGAGCTGGCGCCGGTTTCCGCGACGATCGCCGCGATCGCCGCCTGTGCGGACTCCTCGTCCATCTGCTGGGGCATGAAGCTGTCGATCACCGCCAGTTCGTGGCGCTCGACATCGGCGAGTTCCTTGCGGCCGCCGGCATCGAACATCTCGATCGATTCGCGGCGCTGCTTGGCCATTTTCTGCAGCACCTCGCGCACCACCGCGTCATCGTCGACGGGGGCGGCGGCGGTGCGCAATTCGATGTCGCGATTCTTGATCGCGGCGAGTATCAGGCGGATCGCGGCGGTCCGCTCCGGTTCGCGCGCCTTCATCGCGCTGATCTGCGCGGCCTTGATCTCGTCGCGAATCATGCGTTCCGCCTCTGCTGTCTGGAAGGTCGGCGAGCATAGCGGTGGCGCATGATCTTTAATAGATTGACCCGCCGACCCGCCCAACCTATCCCGCCGCCGTTTGCCGCATCGTCGACCCGAAGAGGAGAGCCAGAAGTGGCCGAGAACCATCCCGCGCGCCCGCCCCAAGGAGCGACCGGGGTACTCGTTTTGGCCGACGGCTCGCTGATCTGGGGCCGCGGCTTCGGCGCGGTCGGAAGCGCCGTCGGTGAAGTATGCTTCAACACCGCGATGACCGGGTATCAGGAGGTGATGACCGATCCGTCCTACGCCGGGCAGATCATCAACTTCACCTTTCCGCATATCGGCAACGTCGGTGCGAACCCCGAGGATATCGAGGCGCAGAACCCCCACGCGCTCGGCCTGATCGTGCGCGAGGACGTGACCGAGCCGTCGAACTTCCGATCGACCCAGCATTTCGATACCTGGCTGAAGCATAATGGCCGGATCGGGCTGGCCGGGGTCGACACCCGCGCGCTGACCCGCGCGATCCGCGTCCAGGGCGCGCCGAACGGCGTGATCGCCCACAATCCGGCCGGCGAGTTCGACATTCTTGCGCTGGTCGAACAGGCGCGCGCCTGGCCGGGGCTGGAGGGGATGGACCTCGCCCGCGAAGTCTCCGCCTTGCAGAGCTACAAGTGGGACGACGGGCTGTGGACGCTGGGTGAGGGCTATGCCACGCACAGCGCCAATGCCGATGGCCCGCACGTCGTCGCGATCGATTATGGGCTGAAGCGCAACATCCTGCGCAACCTCGTCGCCGCCGGCGCGCGGGTGACGGTGGTGCCCGCCACCGCGACGTTCGACGAGGTGATGGCGCATGCGCCGGACGGCGTGTTCCTGTCCAACGGCCCGGGCGATCCCGCCGCGACCGGCGAATATGCCGTGCCGGTGATCCGCCAGCTGCTGGAGATCAGCAAGCCGATCTTCGGCATCTGCCTCGGCCACCAGCTGCTCGGGCTGGCAGTGGGGGCGAAGACCTCCAAGATGCACCAGGGCCATCGCGGCGCCAACCATCCGGTCAAGCGGTCGTCCGACGGCCGGGTCGAGATCACCAGCATGAATCACGGCTTCGCGGTCGAGGCGGACAGCCTGCCGGCCAATGCCGAGCCGACCCATATCAGCCTGTTCGACGGATCGCTCGCCGGGCTGCGGTTGACCGACAAGCCGGCGTTCAGCGTGCAATATCATCCCGAGGCGAGCCCCGGCCCGCAAGACAGCCATTATCTGTTCGAACAGTTCGTCAGCGCCTTGCGGGGTGCAACGTGATCCTGCCCGCCGCCGATCCCAAGCGGCTGGAGAGCGAGTGGGAGGCGGACCAGGACGTCCTCGCCAACCTGCTCGACAATGGCGACCGGCCCGAGCTGCCGCGATCGGTTGACGTCAGCTTCCGCGGCACGCCGGACGTGCTCGCGAAACTGACCGAAGCCGCCGCAGACTATGGCTTCGAGTTCATCGAGATCGAGGAGGCCGAAGAGGGCGACCCCTGGCTCTTCCTGGAACGCGAACAGCCCGCCGACGCCGAGTCCATCAAATCCTTGACTGCCCTGTGCCTGCAACTCGAAGCCGCGTTCGGCGTCGAATATGACGGCTGGGGCTGTGTCGCACAAAGCGGATTGCCCGAATAATGCCCAAGCGCACCGACATCTCCTCGATCCTCATCATCGGCGCGGGGCCGATCGTCATCGGCCAGGCGTGCGAATTCGATTATTCGGGGACGCAGGCGTGCAAGGCGCTGCGCGAGGAGGGCTATCGCATCATCCTCGTCAATTCGAACCCGGCGACGATCATGACCGATCCGGAGATGGCCGACGCGACCTATGTCGAGCCGATCACGCCAGAGATCGTCGCCAAGATCATCGAAAAGGAGCGGCCCGACGCGGTGCTGCCGACGATGGGCGGGCAGACTGCGCTGAACACCGCGCTGGCGCTCTACAACGATGGCACGCTGGCCAAATATGGCGTGCAGATGATCGGCGCGGACGCCGAGGCGATCGACAAGGCCGAGGACCGGCTCAAGTTCCGCCAGGCGATGGACAAGATCGGGCTCGACAGCCCGCGCTCCGACGTCGCCCACACGCTGCCCGAGGCGCTCGAGGTGCTCGCCCGGATCGGCCTGCCGGTGATCATCCGGCCGAGCTTCACGATGGGCGGCTCCGGCGGCGGCATCGCCTATAATCGCGACGAATTCGTCCAGATCGTCACCGGCGGGCTCGACGCCAGCCCGACGACCGAGGTGCTGATCGAGGAATCGGTGCTCGGCTGGAAAGAATATGAGATGGAGGTCGTGCGCGACCGCAACGACAATTGCATCATCATCTGCTCGATCGAGAATATCGATCCGATGGGGGTGCATACCGGGGATTCGATCACCGTCGCGCCGGCGCTCACGCTGAGCGACAAGGAATATCAGATCATGCGCAACGCATCGATCGCGGTACTCCGGGAAATCGGCGTCGAAACAGGTGGTTCCAACGTTCAGTTCGCGGTCGATCCGAAGACCGGCCGGCTCGTGGTGATCGAGATGAACCCGCGCGTTTCGCGCTCCTCGGCGCTGGCGTCGAAGGCGACCGGCTTTCCGATCGCCAAGGTCGCCGCCAAGCTTGCGGTTGGCTACACGCTCGACGAGATCGACAACGACATTACCGGCGCGACGCCCGCCAGCTTCGAGCCGACGATCGACTATGTCGTCACCAAGATCCCGCGCTTCACCTTCGAGAAGTTCAAGGGCGCCGAGCCGCTGCTGTCGACCTCGATGAAGTCGGTCGGCGAGGTGATGGCGATCGGCCGCAACATCCACGAGAGCCTGCAGAAGGCGTTGCGTGGGCTGGAGACGGGGTTGGTCGGCTTCAACTTCGTCGACGCGCTGGA
>JAQGKS010000028.1 GCA_028289965.1 Sphingomonas bacterium | reverse complement strand
GGCGCCCTGCCCGCTTCCGCGCCGGAGTGGCTGGGCATGCTCGGCATGCACGGCACCTATGAAGCGAACTTGGCGATGCACGGCGCCGATCTGATCGTCGCGCTCGGCAGCCGCTTCGATGACCGCGTGACCGGTCGGCTCGATGCCTTCTCGCCGCGATCGAAGAAGATCCACGTCGATATCGATCGCTCGTCGATCAACAAGACCGTGCGCGTCGATCTGCCGATCGTCGCCGATGTCGGCCGCGCGATGGAGGAAATGATCAAGCTGTGGCGCGCCCGCGGCCACCAGCGGCAGGACCTCACCGGCTGGTGGGGCCAGATCGGCGAATGGCGCGCCAAGAAGTCGCTGTCCTTCCCCGAATCGCGCAAGGAGATCATGCCCCAGCATGCGATCCGCCGCCTCCACGCCGCGACGCAGGCCCGCAACCCGATCATCTCCACCGAAGTCGGCCAGCACCAGATGTGGGCGGCCCAGCATTTTGATTTCGAGAGCCCGAACAAGTGGCTCACCAGCGGCGGGCTCGGCACGATGGGCTATGGCCTGCCCGCCGCAATCGGTGCCCAGATCGGCAACCCGGATGCGCTGGTGATCGACATTGCCGGCGAGGCGTCGATCATGATGAACATCCAGGAGATGGCGACCGCCACCCAATATCGCCTGCCGGTCAAGATATTCATCCTCAACAACGAATATATGGGGATGGTGCGCCAGTGGCAGGAGCTGACCTATTCCAGCCGTTATTCAGAGAGTTACAGCAATTCCTTGCCTGACTTCGTGAAGCTGGCCGAGGCCTATGGCTGGACCGGGCTGCGGATCGAGAAGCCGGAGGATCTGGACGACGGCATCGCCGCGATGCTCGCCGCGGACGGCCCGGTGATGGTCGATTGCCGCGTCGCCAAGCTCGCCAATTGCTTCCCGATGATCCCCTCGGGCGCCGCGCATACCGAGATGATCCTTCAGGCCAACGAGGTCTCGGGCGAGATGGACGACGAGGCCAAGGCGCTCGTCTGATCCTTTGACAGACTGGCGGTTCGTCCTCGGCTAAGGCTGCAGGAACGCGCGCGGGGCGGGGCTGCGGCGCAACCTTGCCCGACACCAACGGGAAACGGAAATGCACATCAAGACCGAAGCCGTCGAGCGCCACACGCTCTCCGTCATCGTCGACAACGAAGCGGGCATCCTCGCCCGGATCGCCGGCATGTTCTCGGCGCGCGGCTACAACATCCAGAGCCTGACCGTCGCCGAGGTGACGCAGGACGAGACGATCAGCCGGATGACGATCGTCACCTCGGGCGCGCCGGCGATGATCGACCAGATCATCGCCCAGCTCGACCGGCTGGTGCCGGTCCACAAGGTCACCGACCTGACCGATCTCGGCCCGCACGTCGAGCGTGAGCTGGCGCTGGTCAAGGTCGCCGGATCGGGCGACCACCGGATCGAGGCGCTGCGCCTGGCGGAGGTCTACCGCGCCCGCGTGGTCGATGCGACGACGTCGAGCTTCGTGTTCGAGGTGACCGGTGGATCGGAGAAGATCGACAAGTTTCTCGAGCTGATGCGCGAGGTCGGCCTCGTCGAGGTCGCCCGCACCGGCGCCGCAGCGATCGCCCGCGGGCGCGACGCCGCCTGAACCAACCCCCGGCACCCGCCGGGATCAAGATCAACGGCCGGACTGGAACCCGGCCAACGCCGGGGCACGCCCCGACCCACGAAAGGGAAGATGATGCGCGTTTATTACGACCGGGATGCCGACATCGGGCTCATCAAGGGCAAGAAGGTCGCGATCGTCGGCTATGGCAGCCAGGGCCATGCCCACGCCCAGAACCTGCGCGATTCGGGCGTCACCGAAGTCGCCATCGCGCTGCGTGCCGGATCGGCCACGGCGGCCAAGGCCGAGGGCGCCGGCTTCAAGGTGATGACCAACGCCGAAGCCGCGGCCTGGGCCGACATCATCATGATCCTCGCCCCCGACGAACTTCAGGCGGCGATCTACAATGACGATCTCGCGCCGAACATGAAGCAGGGCGCCGCCCTCGCTTTCGCCCACGGCCTCAACGTCCATTTCGGCCTGATCGAGCCGCGCGCCGACATCGACGTGTTCATGATCGCCCCCAAGGGCCCCGGCCACACCGTTCGCTCGGAATATCAGCGTGGCGGCGGCGTTCCCTGCCTGATCGCGATCGCCCAGGATGCCAGCGGCAACGCCCATGACGTCGCTTTGTCTTACGCTTCCGCGATCGGCGGCGGACGCTCGGGCGTGATCGAGACGACCTTCAAGGAGGAATGCGAGACCGATCTGTTCGGCGAGCAGGCGGTGCTGTGCGGCGGCCTCAGCCACCTCATCATGGCCGGTTTCGAGACCCTGACCGAGGCCGGCTACGCCCCGGAAATGGCCTATTTCGAGTGTCTTCACGAGGTGAAATTGATTGTCGATCTGATGTATGAAGGCGGCATTGCCAACATGCGCTACTCGATCTCCAACACCGCCGAATATGGCGACATCCACACCGGCCCGCGGATCATCACCTCGGAGACCAAGGCCGAGATGAAGCGCGTGCTGGAGGACATCCAGCAGGGTCGCTTCGTCCAGCGGTTCGTGCTCGACAACCGCGCCGGCCAGCCCGAGCTGAAGGCCAGCCGCAAGCTTGCCGCCGCGCACCCGATCGAGAAGACCGGTGCCGAGCTGCGCGCGATGATGCCATGGATCGGCAAGAACAAGCTGGTCGACAAGGCGAAGAACTGAGCCTGCAAGCTACGTTGACAGAATCAACTGGACCCCGGCGCAAGCCGGGGTACAGTCCCGCCGGTATCGCTAAACGAAACCCTGGGAGACTCCTGAATGCGTAAGTCCCTTCTCGCTTTGTCGCTCGCCGTGGCCGCCGCGCCGGTCGCGCTCGTCGCGCAGGCGCCGATGAGCATGCCGGGCAAGGCCGATGCCGCGCTCGTTCCGGCCGGCACCTACAAGGTCGATCCCGCCCACACCCAGGTGACCTGGCAGGTCAACCATATGGGCTTCAGCATGCTCCAGGGGCAGTTCGGCGCGTCGGGCGGCTCGATCACTGTCGATCCGGCCAAGCCCGCCGCCAGCAAGGTCGAGGTGACCTTCGCCATGGACAAGCTGTCCGTCACCAGCGACCAGTTCGCCACCCACCTGAAGAGCAAGGATTTCTTCGACGTCGCGACCTATCCGACGGCGCGGTTCGTCTCGACCTCGGTCACGCCGGGCGCGAAGGGTTCGGCGACGATCGTCGGCAACCTGACGATCAAGGACAAGACCCAGCCGGTGACGCTGCAGGCCCGCTTCATCGGCGCCGGCGCCAACCCGATGAACAAGCAGCTGAACTTCGGCTTCGTCGCGACCGGCAAGGTCAGCCGCACCGCGTTCGGCGCCGGCATGGCCGCGCCGGTGGTGTCGGATGACGTCGATCTCGTCATCAACGCCGCGTTCGTCAAGTAAACGGGCCACCTGCCCGAGCTTGCCAGCCGGGGGCCTTCGCGCTAAGGTCCCCGGCGATGTTTCGTACCGCTTCCCTGCTTCTGCGACTTACGCGCCCTTAGGCGCGCGTATTTGCTTGCGCCCCATCGGGCGACAGAGCCACGGCGTCTAGGGGTGACCATCCGCCCGATGTGAGACATCCTGCAGCAGGAGCAGGTTCGTGACCAACACCACCAATACCATCACCACCAATACCATCACCCCCGATACCGTTTTGATCTTCGACACCACGTTGCGCGACGGCGAGCAATCGCCCGGTTGCTCGATGAACCTCGAGGAAAAGCTGCAGGTCGCAGCGCAGCTCGAGACGCTGGGCGTCGACATCATCGAAGCCGGCTTCGCGATCGCCTCGGAAGGCGATTTCCAGGCGGTGAGCGAGGTTGCCCGCCAGTGCGAGCGCGCCACCGTCGCCAGCCTCGCCCGCGCCGCAATCGGCGATATCGACCGGGCGTGGGAAGCGGTGCGGCATGCCCGGCGGCCGCGCATCCACACCTTCCTCGCGACCTCGCCGCTGCACATGCGGGTCAAGCTCAACAAGTCGCCCGAGGAGGTGATCGAGGCGATCGCCCGCAGTGTGGCGCACGCCCGCAACATCTGCCCCGACGTCGAATGGTCGGCCGAGGATGCCACCCGTTCGGAGCCCGACTTCCTTGCCCGCGCGATCGAGACCGCGATCGCCGCCGGCGCCCGCACGATCAACCTGCCCGATACCGTCGGCTACGCCACGCCCGAGACCTATGGCGCGATGTTCCGCGACATGATCAACCGCGTCCCCAATGCCGATCTGGCGGTCTTCTCGACCCATTGCCACAATGATCTCGGGCTCGCGGTCGCCAATTCGCTGGCGGCGGTGCTCGCCGGGGCGCGCCAGGTCGAATCGACGATCAACGGCATCGGCGAGCGGGCGGGCAACGCCGCGGTCGAGGAAGTGGCGATGGCGCTCAAGGTGCGCCACGACGTGATGCCCGCGCGCACCAACATCGTCTCGACCGAGATCACCCGCGCCAGCCGGCTGGTTTCGGGGATCACCGGTTTCCAGGTTCAGCCGAACAAGGCGATCGTCGGCGCCAACGCCTTCGCCCATGAGAGCGGCATCCACCAGGATGGCATGATCAAGGACAAGTCGACCTACGAGATCATGACCCCGGAAAGCGTCGGCGTGACCCATTCGAGCCTGGTGATGGGCAAGCATTCGGGCCGCGCCGCCTTCCGCCAGAAGCTCGAGGAACTCGGCTATACGCTGGGCGACAATGCCTTCCAGGATGCCTTCGTCCGCTTCAAGGCGCTCGCCGATGCCAAGAAGGCGGTGTTCGACGAGGACATCGTCGCGCTCGTCGACGATGAGGTGCTGCGCGGCCACGATCGCATCCAGGTCAAGGAAGTCGAGATCTATTGCGGCTCGAACGGGCCGCAGCGCGCGGTGCTGACGCTCGAGATCGATGGCGAGGACAAGACCACCACGTCGCGTGGCAACGGCCCCGTCGATGCGCTGTTCAATGCGGTGCGGATCCTCGTTCCGCACGACAAGTCCGTGCTGGAACGCTATGAAGTCAATGCGATTACCGGCGGCACCGACGCCCAAGCCGAGGTTTCCGTCCTGCTCTCCGAGGATGGCCGCACCACCCGCGGACGGGGCACGCACCATGATACGATGGTCGCCTCGGCGCGGGCCTATGTGAATGCGCTGAACAAGTTGCTGGTCAAGCGCGGCCGCGCCCCGGTCGGCGTCTCCGCCGCCGGCTGATCCTCCCCGCCGCCGCGCCGGTGTTCGATCCGGCGCGGCGGAACCGCATTGGAGCGTTATGCCACACGTCACCGCGCGAACGCGGCTGATCGGCTTTGCCTTGTCCGGAATCGGCGCGATGCTGTTCGCGATCAAGGGCATCCTGATCAAGCTTATCTACCGCTACGGGATCGACACGACGAGCCTGCTGGCGATGCGGATGCTGCTCGCGGTGCCGGTGTTTGCCGCGGTCGGCGCGCAGCAATGGTGGCGGATGAAGCCCGCCGCCCGGCCGAACGCGCGGACGATCGCGCTCGCCGCCGCGGTCGGCATCCTCGGTTATTACGTCTCGTCGTGGCTCGACTTTGCCGGGCTGCAAACGCTCGATGCCCAGATCGAGCGGCTGATCCTGTTCACCTATCCCTTCTTCGTGATCCTGTTCGGACGGCTGTTGCTGGGCCACCCGTTCCGCGCCCACGCGCTTGGCGGCGCGGGGCTAAGCTATCTCGGGCTGGTGGTGATGTTCGCCGGCACGCCCGCGCGGCTCAACCCCGATGTGCTCATCGGCGCCGCGCTGGTGTTCACAGCAGCTGTGAGCTTCGCTCTGTATCAGCTTTTTGCCCGCGAGCTTATTCAGAGATGCGGTGCGGCCTTGTTCACCGCGATCGCGATGAGCAGCGCCGGCCTCGTGGCGATCGGGGCGTTCGCGCTGAGCCATTCGACCGACACGCTCGCCGCCCCTCGGGAGGCATGGGGGTTGATCGTTGCGTTGGCGGTGTTTTCGACGATCGTCCCGGCGTTCCTGATGTCGGCGGGAACCGCGCGGATCGGCGCGCAGGGCACCGCGATCGTCTCGTCGCTGAGCCCGGTGGTAACGATCGCCATCGCGGTGGCGGTGCTGGGGGAAAAATTCGGCTGGCCGGAGGCGGTCGGAACGCTGTGCGTGCTCGGCGGGGTCGGGCTGTTCAGCCTGGTCGAGAGCCGCTCGCGTCCAGTGGCGACGGCATAGCAGCGGAGGGGCGGCGATGGATGCCGCTCCCTCCGCGCTTGCCCGTCAGGTCCCGAAATTCTTGGGGTTGCCGAAGTCGACCTGACCGCCCTGCGAACCCATGCCACCCTGATGGCTCGCATCGGCGTCGTCATTGGCTTCGCGCACCGCGCGGCGGCGTGCCACTTCGGCAGCGTCGAGCGTCTCTTCTTCGCGCATGATGTCGGCGTCGGCCTTGCCGGTCGAGCCCTGCGATTCCTGGGTCATCAATCGTCTCCCGATGGTTCTCCAGGCTTAACGAACCGCCCGCGCGCCGCGTTCCGGCACCTGTCGCGAAACCGCCCCGCGCCCGCCCGTCGCGCCCCGCTCACTTGCGACCGAACAGCTTCTCGATGTCGCCATGGCCAAGCTTGACCCAGGTCGGGCGGCCATGGTTGCACTGGCCCGAATGGGGGGTGACCTCCATCTCGCGCAACAGCGCGTTCATCTCGACGACGGAGAGTATCCGCCCCGCGCGGACCGATCCGTGGCAGGCCATCGTCGCCGCGACATGATCGAGCCGCTCCTTGAGCGACAGCACTTCGTCGAACGCCGCCAGTTCATCGGCGAGATCGACCACCAGTCCGCGAATGTCGCGCGTGCCGAGCAGGGCCGGGGTGGCGCGGACGAGCATCGCCTTGGCGCCGAACCGCTCCAGTTCGAGCCCGAATTCGGCAAGTTCGGCGATCCGCGCCTCGAGCCGGTCGCACGCCGGCTCGTCGAGCTCGACCACCTCGGGCAGCAGCAGCGCCTGGGTGCGCACGCCGCCGCCGGCGATCGCCGCGCGCATCCGCTCCAGCACCAGCCGTTCGTGCGCGGCATGCTGATCGACCAGCACCAGCCCGTCCTCGGCCTCGGCGACGATATAGGTTGCGGCAACCTGCCCGCGGGCGACGCCAAGCGGGTGGGTCAGCGCCGCCGGGGTCGCCAGTTCGGCTGCCTCGGCCCGCCCCTCCGGCGGTGGCGCGGCGGCGAAGCTGCGCGGCTGTTCCCACACCGAAGACTGGACTGGGTGTGGCGCCGGCCAGGATGATGCGCTTGACGGCGCGCTCTGCCAGCTGCCGAGGGCCGCGGCCGAGGGGCGCTGGACGCTGCGATGCCCTGCCCCGTCGAGCGCCGCCCGCAACCCGCCGATGATCAGCCCGCGGACCAGACCCGGATCGCGGAAGCGGACCTCCGTCTTGGC